>JBEKTS010000084.1:0-9756 GCA_049515775.1 Nitrososphaerales archaeon
TCCTCGACGACACATTCCGGGACATCGTCAAGATCTACAACATCAAGATCTCCGACCTCGAGTACAGGCGCATCCTCTACTACATCGAGAGGGACTTTGTCGGCCTCGGGAGGATCGACACCCTCATCCGCGACAGGCTCATCGAAGACATCAGTTGCAACGGCCCGAACGCCCCCGTCTACGTCTACCACCGCTTCTTCGAGTCGATAAGGACCAACGTCGTCTTCGAGGAGGTCGAGCTCAACAGCTTCATCCTCCGGCTCGCGCAGCTCTCGGGGCGGCACATCTCCATCTTGCAGCCGATCAGGGACGCCGCGCTCCCCGACGGGAGCAGGATCAACATGACGCTCGGGAAGGAAGTCACGAAGAAGGGCTCCACCTTCACCATCAGGAAGTTCAGGAGCGAGCCCATCTCCCCCATCGAGATCATGATGCTGCGCACCGCCGACGCGCGCATCTTCGCGTTCCTCTGGATCCTCATCGAGTACGGACGCTCGCTCCTAATCTCGGGTGGCACGGCTGCGGGCAAGACCACCTTGCTCAACTCCATCAGCATGCTCATCAAGCCCGAGAACAAGATCGTCTCGGTCGAGGACACCCCCGAGATCAACCTCGCGCACACCAACTGGATCCAGGCGGTCACGCGGGTCGGCTTCGGCGAGTCCACAGGTGGCACCTCCGGCATCTCCGGCATATCTGGCGTCTCCGTCGGCGGAAAGGCCGCGGGGGACATCAGCCTGTACGACCTCCTGATAGCGGCGCTGAGGCAGAGGCCCGACTTTATCATCGTCGGAGAGGTGAGAGGTGAGGAGGCCTACACGCTATTCCAGGCCATCTCGGTCGGGCACGCCACCATGGGTACCATCCACGCCGCATCGATGCCCGAGCTGCTCGCGAGGGCCGAGTCTCAGCCGATGAACGTCCCCCGCGTCCTCATCGCGAACCTCGACATAGTCATCTTCCTGGCGGCGGTGAGGAAGGGCGAGGAGAAGGTCAGGAGGATAAGGGAGGTCGTCGAGATACTCGGCGTAAACCCCGCGTCAAAGGAATTGGTCACGAACGTCGTCTTCAGGTGGGACCCGATCAAGGACTCCTACGAGTTCAATGGGCGGAGCTTCCAGATCGAGAAGATCAGCAAGAGCTCGGGCATCCCCATCGAGAAGCTCGACGAGGAGCTCGAGAACAGGATCAACCTCCTCGAGAGGATGAAGAACGAGGGCATCACGAACTACAGGGCGGTGACCGACCTCATCCGCCAGTACTACCTGGATCGGAACTCACTGCTCCGGGCGGAGCGCCTGGCGGCCCTGACGCCGGCCCAGACGGTCGCCCAGAATGAGGACCAGATCGCCTGGGGCGGCAAAGGAGGAGAGAAGGTATGATCGTCACGCGCTACCGGCGGACCGCCTACTTCTTCTTCCGCTGGATCGACAACAAGCCCCGTCCCGGCATACTCGAGACGCTCTACAAGGCCGACATCCAGATGCTCCCGGGCATGTACATCGGGACGATCGTCTTCACCGCTATCATCGCCTCGCTGGCCGCCTTCGCCGGCTCGTACATCGCCTTCACCTACGTCATCGCGACCGGCCTCACCCCATACCTGATCCTGGGCGTTACCGCCTCCGCCGGCCTCGCCGCGGTCGTCGCCTTTCCCCTCATCACGACGGGCAAGATATCCTCGAAGAAGGTCAAGATCGAGGCCAGCCTCCCCTTCCTCCTGGCCTACATGGCCACCCTCTCGAGCGCCGGGATGAACCCCGTCGAGACGATACGCGCGGTCGCGCTCAAGGACTTTGGTCCCCTCTCGACAGAGTTCAGGAAGATAGTCTACAGGTTCGACGTGCTGGGCGAGGACATCGTCTCGGCCCTCAACTACATCGCGACCAACTCGCCGTCCGCGAGCCTCCACGACATGCTCATCGGCATCTCGAACATCATCGTCTCGGGCGGGAGCCTGAAGAGCTACTGCGAGCAGGAGTCCAAGTCGCTCTTCGACGACCGGAAGGTCAAGCTCAGGTCGTTCATCGACAGTCTGGCGGCGTACAGCGAGGGATATGTGGGCGGGGTCATCGTCACAATAGTGCTCGGGGTCATCGGCATCATCATCATCGGGGCACTCGGCGTAAAGGTCCTCCCGTTCCTCGACACGCAGGACGTCATGGACATCTTCGTCTTCTTCATCGTCCCGTTCGTCAACGTCATCTTCCTGGCCATGCTCGAGCTGAAATTCTCGGGGGAGGGATAGAGATGGTCCTGAGCTGGCGGCAGCGATTCGTCCTGAAGCTGAGGATGCGCTACAAGTTCAAGCGCATCTACCTGACGTTCGCCATCCCAGCCATCATCGCGCTCATCATCATGAGCTACGCCCTGTACACCGGCTTCGCGCCGGTCCCCTCCATCGGCCCCATCCAGAACAACGCTTCCAATAACGTCGCCTTGTCCAAGCTCCAGGAATACGAGCTGCTCTACGGTAATGCGACCACCGTGGCCTCGATCAACAAGACCATCCACTCCGCCACTCCAAACCCGCACAACTTCGACCTGGTCCTGGTTGCCTCGCTGCTCATCGGTCTAGGCCCATACTCCGCCGACGTCACCATGAAGGACAGGAAGCTGAGGCAGTACGAGGCGGACTTCACGGACTTCCTCTTCGAGCTCTCGGAGCTCGTCCGAGGAGGCATAGACCCCATCAAAGCCATCACGACGCTCTCAGAGGGCAACACCGGCTCGATCACCGAGGGCGTCCGGATGGTGGCCAAGCAGATGGAGATCGGCTACACCTTCGAGCAGGCGATGCGCAACCTCGCGATCACGCTGAAGAGCCCATTGGTGGACAAGTACGTGGACCTCGTCGTCCAGGCTTCGTACAGCGGTGGTGGCGTTGCGAACCTCATCCAGCGGGCCTCCGCAGACATGGGCACCTTCCTCTCGATCGAGAGGGAGAAGCGGGCGGGCCTTGCGCAGTACACCCTCATCCTCTACGCCGCGCAGGTGATCCTCATCGCCCTCTCGGCGATACTCGTCGTCCAGTTCCTGCCAGACCTCTCCCAGATAGCGACCATAGGCGGTTCGAACGCGGCGAGCTCCATCCTCGGCAATGCCGACATCGGGAGCGTTAACCTCGAGAGGGACCTGTTCTACCTGGTCCTCATCAACGGCTTCCTGGGCGGGCTCGTCATCGGCAAGATATCGGAGAGCAAGGTCAAGCACGGGCTGAAGCACGCCCTCATCCTGGTGGTCGTCGCCTTCATCGCCTGGTCGCTCTTCGTCGTCCCCGCCGTCACCGGGGCCGGGCAGCACTATGACTACAAGGTCGTATCCTATGACAAGACCGGGCCGACCGGGCTGCCTCTGAAGGACCCGATCGTCGTCCAGGTGAACGAGACGTCGGGTGCGCCAGCGGTCAGCGTCCTCGTCTCGTTTAGCATCAGCGGACCGGGATCGACAGCCACCATCGTGCCCGCTTCGTCGGACACGGACACCAACGGTCGCGCATCTGCAGAGATCATACTGGGCGACGTCCCGGGAATCTATACCGTCGGGATTACCGTGAACGGCAATCTGACGGAGATTCCCATAAACGGGACGTCCGGCGGGCAACAGGGCTGAGCGACTCTCCAGATTCCAGGCCCATCGGTCCGCAGTGCCTTTCATGGAGAGGCGGAGCCATTCTGAAGCGTTGCCTGAGCTCTCAGTCCTGCGGGATGTTCCGCCTCAGCGGGGAGGATCAGCCATCGAGCGGGGTTCAGTTATCGCTTTTCTTGCCCTGGACGAGGGAGCGCAGGGAACCGGCTGCGACCTGCGACTCCTCCGCCTCTTCACGAGCGTCGTCCTCATTGTCGGTAGCGGACCCTCTCCCATGCTGGACCATCTGGTCCCTGGTGACTTCGGGCTGCTCTTCTTCGTCCTCGACCGGGTGCTGGGCGACGGGCTCCTTCCTGATCACGTCGAGCGCGCCCGTGAGGTCCAGCTTCTCGGACCCGTTCATCAGCTTCGCGGACATGCAGTAGTCGGTGATCCTCTTCACGACGTCCTGCTTCAGCTCCTCGGAGACCCCCTCCAGCATCACCCTGGCCATGAACGAGCTGATCTTGTCGTCCACATCCTCGAGCTCCTCGAGGCGCCTCTCCAGCAGATCGGCCAACCGCTCGTGACCCTCCAGGGCGGGCGAGAGCGTCCTCGACAGGTCGTCGTAGACCCTGTGGGATATCTCTCCCTTGCTGAGGAGCGCGTTCAGAGCCTTCATCCGCTTATCGAGCGTCCCCCTCTCCAGCCCGAACCTCCTGGCGTGCATCTTCCACTCGGGCATCACCACGACATCCTTCTCGTTGCTCGTTATGCAGTCGGCGGGGTACTCGTAGAACCAGAGGCCGGACTGCACCCCTATGGCGCTGACCTTGGCTCCCAGGTCCAGGGTGAAGCCTACGCACTTCCCCAGGTCCCGCCCGTAGACGTCCCTGACCGCGCGCCCTATCAGCGCCGAAGGGTCATCGATGCGCATGATTTCCTAGAATTTCGGGTGGGGGGCCGTAGTTATTACTTCCATACCTTAGATAACTTCCCACTAAAAAACCGTTATGAAGCTACCCGACGAACTCTCTCGTGTCTATCTGCACGCCTGCCTGGTCTATGGTGATCTTGATGAGGTGGTCGATGGGCCTCGAGTCCCTCATCTTGGGTATGTAGAGCATCCTGGTGACCCGGTCGGCCGTCAGCTCTGTGCGGACGATTATCACACTGTCGGCCGTCGCCCGCAGGTAGGCCGCCACCCTGTCCGTGAGGAGCCCCTTGTCATAGGTGATGATGAAGCTCTTCTTCTGCTTGGCCAGTCTGGCGATGTGCTTTATCAGGTCGATGACCTCCTTCTCGGTCTTGTCGAATAGATACGTGGAGAAGGCCTCGATGATTACCGTGTCCTGGGTAAGCCCCTCCAGGAAGACGTACTTCTGGCTCCTGCCATAGAACTGCGTCCCCGCCGCTATTCCGCCGCCGGAGAGCTCGTCCAAGCGCAGACCGCTCCTCTGCCCAGTGATCTCCCTCGCGGCCGCCGACTGCCCGTCGCCCTCGAGAGAGAGGAAGAGGACCTTCTTCCCTGACGCCCGGACGTAGCTGCCCATCTGCTTCGCGATGATCTTGCTGATCGCTCCAGTCTCGTCCTCGATGACGGTGACGCCCTCAAGGGCATTAGCGAGCAGCCTGTCCAGCATCGCTTTGGATTAGTTTTCACTTCCTTTTACGCCTTTGGCGCTTTGGCATCCTAGCGGTCTATGGGAAGTCTAATTCCTATTCTAGGCGAAATGGGTTGGGAACCGATAATATACCCAGAGGACGCGCGGCCAATCGCCGATGAGCCACTCCTCCCTTGCCCGCTACCACAAGAGGAGAGGTGTCTCGGAGGTCCTCGGTGCGCTCTTGCTCATAGTGGTCGTCGTGGCGACCGTCGCCTCGCTGAGCGTCTTCCTCTCGCAGGCCACGGCCAACTCGGAGAATAGGAACGCCTACCTGACCAGCGTCCAGAACGAGAACCTCCAGGTCACGGCGATTCAGCTCGAGCCCAACAACCCGGCGGTCCAGTGGGAGCTCGACCACTGCCCGACGCCGAGTTGCCCACCGAACGGCCTGACCGTGTTCTACCTGACCCCGATCAACGACTCGGCGGTGACGCTCAACCAGCAGAACACGACGACGTCGACCCAGGCCGCTCTCACCGGGTTCTTTTATAGCCAGATAGTCGCCGGGACGACAGCCAATATCATCACCACCGTCAACCCAATCACCTCCCTCAATCACACGACGATAAGCCTCGGGTCCGGGGGAGTCCTCTATACCTTCAACCCCGCGACGTGGGAGAACGCGACGATAACGATAAGGAACCTGAACACGGCCGAGTCGGGACTCTACCAGCTCAACATCAACCAGAACTGGATGACCAGCTGGCGGGATGTGTCCGAGACCGGGTCCATCATCTCGTACGAGGGGGCGACCAAGACACCGCTGGACGTAGTCGCCAAGGGGAGCGTCCAGATCTACGTCGACGTCTCGAAGTTCTACTCGTTCGCCAAGGACGCCCCGTTCGACATCGAGCTCCTGACCTCGGCCGGGAACTATTTCGATGCCAACTACGCGCCGCCGGTCGCGCTCGCCACGGCAGGTACCTCGACCGAGAACTACCTGATCACGACCCGGGACATCATCACGTTCGGCGGTTCGACCTCGTTTACGTCCGGAGCCCCAGTCCAGAGCTACGTCTGGAAGATCGACGTGCCCGATAACGGTGAATGCTCGGTCTCCTCCTTCGCGAACGGGAACTACATCTCCGCCTACGTAGCGGGAGAGTCCGTCCCCTATCTTCCTGAGAGCCTCTTCCCCAACGACCTTACGGCATCCTCGGGCGTCTGCATCACGGGACCCATCAGGGCCACCCTCACGATCGCCGATACCAACGGGTTCCTCTCGACCAGCCAGCCCATCCTGCTGCCGCAGGACCCGAACATAGCGCCTCCGGCCGACATCGTCCTCTCGTCGACTGCCCCCAGCCCGTTGGTCTGTCCTTCGGCCTCGGAGACGGTCACCTCGGTGCTCAACAACATCTACGGGGAGGGCCAGAACGGAGTGGCGGTAGTCGCGTTCCCGTCGGGAGGCGTCAGTCTGATCTCCCCTGCCAGCATGGTCACGTCAACGTCGGGGGGGAACCCTGGGCTGACCACGTTCACGATAGGTTGCTCTGGGACAGGCGGGACCCTTGAACTCGTCTCCGGGACGCTGCCCCCGCTTATCATCCCGGTCGGATGAGCCGACCAGCTGCCTTCTCCCGTCGAGGCACCGTCAACCCTCCTCACCATACATTACGGAATCCAACGGTTAATGTGGAATATTAGTCATTCCACCGATAAATAGCGAAAGAGGGGGCGGGCAACCGGAAGCGTGCGATAACTGGCCCTCAAGAATCGATCTCTCGCCGGTTGGAGAGCTAAACGACGGCGCGGGATGAGCACCAGGAACCTCGTCATCGGAGTCGTCGTCATTCTCGTGATAATCGTGGCCGCCTTCGGTGCCTACGCCCTTAGCAAGAACGGAGCCTCGGGCAGCAGCACCTCCTCTTCCACCTCCTCGCCGTCGTCTACCTCCTCGGTCGATGACCCCTATCTCATGTCCGGCACCTCGCAGGTGACCGTCCAGTCGGGCGGCTCCTCGTTCGTCAACCCGATAATGCAGGTCTGGTACCTGCAGTACTCCGACCTCACTCAGAACCGGTTCCAGCTCAGCTACGTGGCCATCGGGAGCGGGGCGGGGATCACCAACATCCTCGACAACGCCTTCGAGTTCGCGGGCAGCGACGCGCCCGTGCCGGCGTCCGAGCTGAACGACACCGGCGGCAACACCCTCCTCCAGATCCCGGAGGCCCTGGGAGGGGTCGCGATATTCTACAACGTACCGGGCATCGACAACGCGAGCCTCGACCTCACCGGCCCCATCCTCGCCGGGATATGGAACGAGTCGATCACGATGTGGAACGCTCCGCAGATCCAGGCGCTCAATCCCAAGGTCCCGCTCCCCGACCAGGCGATAGTCCCGTGCCACAGGTCGGACGGCAGCGG
Organism: Nitrososphaerales archaeon; assembly: GCA_049515775.1. Lineage (GTDB taxonomy): Archaea > Thermoproteota > Nitrososphaeria > Nitrososphaerales > Gagatemarchaeaceae > Gagatemarchaeum. The sequence goes on from JBEKTS010000084.1 coordinate 7,602, forward strand.
CACGACCTACGCGTTCACGACCTACCTCAACAAGATCGACCCGGCGTGGAACGCCTCTGTAGGGGTCGGCACGGTCGTCAACTGGCCGACCAACGAGCTCGCCGCCGCCGGCTCAGGCGGGATAGCGCTCCTCGTCAGCCAGACGCCGTACTCGATCGGGTACGTCGACACCTACTACGCCTCGAACAACAAGATACCCATCGGCGCCATCCAGAACGCGGCAGGCAACTTCGAGCTTCCGACGACCGCAACCATCTCCTCGGCCGCCAACGATTATACGACGCAGCTCCAGTCCAACCCCACCTTCTCGATAACGGACGCGCCCGGGACCAACTCGTACCCCATCTCGACCTTCACCTACGTGCTCATCTGGGAGCAGCAGACCGACCAGGTCCAGGGTAATGCGGCAGTGACCTTCCTCTGGTACGTGGTCCACTGGGGTCAGAACTACTCGGCCACCCTCGGCTACGCCCCGCTCCCCTCGAACATCGTCACGATCGACGAGGGGCTGATCAAGGAGATCGCGTACAACGGCCAGGCCTTCATCAGTTGACCGCCGCCCCGGCCCGACCTGAGACAGGGCGGCACTAGGGGTCTCGCACCTCTTGCCAGACCGCGGGAAGAGCAGGGCCGACCGCTGGTTCAGGCTCTTCGTCCTCGGGGTCGCCTCCGCCATCCCGCTGCTCTGCCTCCTCTACTTCCTGGTCCTCTCGGACAAGTCCTGGCCCACCCTCGCCCGGTACGGCCTGGGCTTCCTCACGGGCCCCTCCTGGAACCCCGTCAGGTCCGTCTTCGGCGCGCTCCCTATGGTGTACGGCAGCCTGGTCACCTCGGCAATCGCCCTCCTCCTAGCGGTCCCGATAAGCGTGGGAGTCGCCGTATTCCTCTCGGAGATCTCCCCGCGCCGGTTGATGAGGCCCGTCTCGTTCCTGGTCGAGATGCTCGCCGCGGTCCCGAGCGTCATCTACGGGCTCTGGGGCATCTTCGTGCTGGTGCCGCTGCTGCGGGTCCACGTCTACCCGGCCCTGCGCACCTACCTGGGTTTCCTCCCGCTCTTCCAGGGGAACATCTACGGGTTCGGAATGCTGACCGCCGGCATCATCCTCGCCATAATGATAATCCCCATAGTCTCGTCGATCTCGAGGGACGCGCTCCAGGCCGTCCCCGACTCGCAGCGCGAGGCGCTCTACGCCCTAGGCGGGACCCGCTCCGAGGTCATCCGCACGGCGGTTCTGGGCTACGCGAGGCCGGGCGTCATCGCGGCCGTCTTCCTCGGCTTCGGCAGGGCGTTCGGGGAGACGATGGCCGTCACGATGCTGATAGGGAACACGTCCCAGATCTCCGCCTCTCTTTTCGCGCCGGGCTACACCCTCGCGAGCCTGATCGCGAACCAGTACTCGGAGGCGGTCGCCCCGCTCTACATCTCCGCCATAATCGAGATCGGCCTCGTCCTGCTGCTGGTCTCCTTCGCCGCCAACCTCGTGGGCCAGCTCATCGTCAGGCGCTTCGTCGCAGGTCAGCAGGGAGGAGGCGCCGGGATGTGAGGAGCAGGAGAAGGCTCCTCGAGGACAGGCTGACGACGGTCGCCGCCATCGGCTGCGTCTGCGTCGCCGTAATCCCCCTCCTGAGCATCCTCTTCGACGTGGTCTCGCGGGGCATCGGCGCGATGAGCGTGGACCTCTTCACGCACCTGCCCGCTCCGCCGGGTTACCCTGGCGGCGGCATCTCGAACGGGATCATCGGCACGCTCGTGCTCGTCGCCCTCGGCAGCGTGATCGGCATCCCCGTCGGGGTCCTCTCCGGCGTCTACATCTCCGAGTTCAGCTCGAGAAGGTACGGCCCGACCATCCGCTTCCTCGGCGACGTGCTGGCCGGCGTCCCCTCGATAGTCACGGGCATCCTCGTCTACTCCCTCGTCGTGCTGGAGTTCCACTACTCCGCGCTCGCAGGCAGCCTCGCCCTGGGCATCATCACCATCCCGATCACCTCGAACGCGACGACGGAGGCGCTCAGGGCCGTCCCCGATTCGATCAGGGAGGGCTCGCTCGCGTTGGGCATCAGGAGCTGGAGGACCTCATTGCTGGTGCTCTCGAACGCCAGGGGCTCCGTGGCCACCGGCGCGCTCCTATCCATCTCAAGGATAGCGGGGGAGACG
>JBEKTS010000085.1:0-9648 GCA_049515775.1 Nitrososphaerales archaeon
CCGACGTGGACGCCTATCCTCAGCTCGAGCCTTCTGGCGGGGCTGGTCGCGGCGTTGCGCTCCCTCATCCTCTCCTGCATCTCGACGGCGCAGGTGACAGCGTCGAGGGCGCTCTTGAACTCGACCAAAAAGGCGTCGCCGATGGTCTTGACCTCGGTCCCTCCCCGCGCCTGGAAGGCCGGGCGGAGGAGGCCCCGGTGCTCCTCGAGGAGCTCGAGGGCGAGGGACTCGCTCGCCTGTGAGAGGCGGGTGTACCCCACCATGTCGGTGAACATTATCGCGGCGAGCCTGCGCTCCCCTCCACTCATCTCGGTCTCGAGCCTCCGTTCTGGAAGCCGCCGGGCGGCCAAGATAAACGTCTCGCCGGGAACTGGTGGCCGGCAAAGGGGAGAGAAGACTGGACCTGATCCCACCGCTGCGGCGGAAGAGATTGCTGGGAGCCGAGGGGTGCTGTGCGGGTCTAATCCCATCTCCCACCCGAGCACGGCCAGAGCGCCGTCGGCCGGACGGTCAGTCGATGGCCAGCGTGCTGCTGAACCAGGAGCGGGTGGGCGGCGCGACGTCCATCCGCCAGAAGAGCGCGTTCATCTCCCCGCGGTGCTGCAGCTCCTCCTCGAGCATGTGCCAGACGATGTCCGCCAGGCAGGTGGTGAACCGGTATGGCTTGCCGTCCCCGCTGGTCCCCCTCACCGCCAACGGGCGGCGCAGGTCGCGGGCCGTGAGCGCGCCCATGACGGCGCTGACCAGGAGGTCGACGCGACCGGCGAGCCGACGGAGCTCGTTCTCGCCCGGGTCGAGCCCGACGAGGGCCTCGAACCCGTCGAACTGCCCCCGGGGGACCTTCTCGAACCACCAGATGTAGTCCTCGAGGACATGGAGGTAGAGGTCCTGGACCGAGCCCCACGAGGCTCCCCCGTCCCTGCGTCGCTCTTCGAGCGGGAGGTGGAGGATGGCCTCCAGGTACTCTCCCCTCGACCTCGAGTTCCAATCGCACCAGGCGCGCATGAGCGCGATCTCGTCCGCCTGGCCCCGCCTCCTCCTCGTGGTACCGGTCTCCTCCTTCTTCCCGGGCGTCCCATCTCACCGGTGACCCGTCGAGGCGCTCCGATGTATAGCTGGCGACCCCCGGTCGGGGACCCTCGCAGCAGCGCAAGGAGGGGCCTTTCAATCGTAGGACGCGACGGCCCTCGTCCCCAGAAACCTCCCATAGCGCTCCACCTCCCTGGCTACGGCCTCCCTCTGCCCGCCGTCCATGGCCTCGAAGGGGGCCAGCCCGACCCGGACCTCGTCCCGGCGGAGCTCGCGCTTCCACGTCCCCGCCACCTCCCCGCCGAGCACGATCTTCGGGCAGAAGAGGATAGGTATCGGGCCGGCCGTCCTGCCGGCGAAGCGAGCCTCGATCACGGCTCCACGGTCCCTGTATGCGATGGTGTACTCGTCGAATGCGGAGAGGAGGAGGGCGTCGTTCGGTGACGAGGGTGCGGCGCCCCTGGACCCCCCATGGGCGGCCATCCAGTACCTCGACCCCGAGAGGTCGACCTCTTCGAGGTCGGCGCCAGCCGCCCTGACCGCCTCCTTCGCCTCGGAGAGATTCAGTCCCGACCACCAGGCCAGGTCCTTCACGGTCGCAGGGCCACGGCTGGCGAAGTACCGTTCCGCCAGCTCGCGGAGCGGGTCCTCCGGCGTGCGGTCCCTGCTCGGGGCTATCCAGTCGTCGAGCAGGACGAAGGTGGGCTGCTTCCCGCGGCGGGGGCCGAGGCAGACGAGCCCCTCGTGCGCGAGCAGCCAGAGGACCATGAGCCCCCGCTGCCCCGAGGTGTGGACGAGCGCGCCCTTCCGCTGCAGCTCGCCGTAGACTTCCCCGCGGGTCAGGCACACGCCTCCTCGCAGCGCGTCGGCCAGGGTCTTCCTGCTGCGCGCGATCACCTCGGCGTCCAGGCCCAGCCGGACCAGTCGGCCGGCGTTGCGGGCAGCCACGCGAGGGGCGAGCAGCCGCAGAAGCCAGCGGACGTCCTCGGCGGCCACCAGGTGGAGCGTCCCCCTCATCGGCCAGGTGCGGACCACCGCGCGGTCGGCGATGGCCCGCTCCACGCCGTCCTGCGTCGCATCGCCACCGCCTCCCTCCTCCGCTTCTCCTTCACGCATCCGCATCCCGACCGACCAGAGAGACCCCGCATAGTCCTGGGCCTGGACCGCCGTCAGCCGCTTCACGACCTCGGATGCGCTGAGCGAGGACGGGCGCGCGAGCCCCTGGTTGAGCAGACGGAGCCCCGCGATGGCGGACCGGTGCCCGACCATCCACCCATCACGGCCCGGGCGGCGTCCCTCTACGGGGGAGCGTGGCGGCAGCCGACGCGGCGCCATCTACGGCGGCCATCGCCGGTTCGTCGATGTCGAAGGGGGAACTGGAAAGGGGGCGCCGAGGAGCGTTCAGTCCGCGCGGCTCCACCGAGACCCGATGTCGCCGATCTCGACCCGCTTGGCGCCTGAGTAGCGCGGGGATGCGAGCGCCAGGACGAGGAGAATCGCCGGGAGGAGGAGCCTGCGCCCGTCGTTCTCCGCCTCGGTAGGACTTGGAGCTTCGCCAGGCCACGGTCTCCAAAGATCTCGTGCGCTATCTAAAGACCGTGTTGCCGCCGCGGCGTGGCGTATCGCCGTCCGCCCCGACGGCGGTCTCGACAGACAGATATGCGAGGCGACGCCTTCCGCTGGCGGTCGAGACTCGAGATGAAGCTTGGGCTGGTCGAGAACTGCTGGTGGAGCTCCCCCGTCGACCCGGTCGGCGGGATAAGGCTGGCGAAGGAGATAGGGTTCGACTCGTACGACGTCTTCCTCCTGGAGACGCCGCGAGAGACCCGCGAGGCCGAGAAGAGGGCCCTCCGGGAGACCGGCCTCCCGTGCTCATCCTTCATCGTGGCGGCCAACGGGCTCACCGACTTTGTCCCCGAGATGAGGAAGTTCACCGTCGGCTACGTCAAGGCCCAGGCCGACCTGGGGCACGAGTTCGGCTCCCCGACGATGGTGCTCGTGCTGGGGAACTACGCCTACGAGCAGAGGGAGTTCCGGCCGGAGAGCCAGTGGGGCTGGGCGCTCGAGGGCGTGAGGGAGGTCGCCGACCACTGCCGCTCCCTCGGCATCGAGATAGCGCTCGAGTACGTCCCCTACAGGTTCTACCTGCTGAACTCCATCGCCGAGATGTCCCGGTTCATCCACGACGCCGACCATCCCTCGGTGAAGGCGAACGCGGACATATCCCACCTCTACCTCATGGGCGACGCCCCCGATTCGCTGGACCGGCTCCGGGGCAAGGTCATCAACGTCCACTTCTCCGACTGCGACGGGAAGCTGCACGGGGACCTCCCGCCGGGGCGGGGCGTCGTCCCGCTGAAGTCCTACCTCGAGGCGCTCAAGCGCACCGGAGTGAGCTGCCCCGTCTCGATCGAGCTCCAGTGGCCAGACGACCCGCGCAGGATCCGCGAGTGGGTGACCGAGGCGTACACCAAGACCTCGGCGATGATGGACGGTCTGGGCCTTCGGGGCTGATGGGGCTGGGAGGACCCAGGTCCTTCCTCCCGCTGCGACGGTACCTGAGGGAGCTCAGATAGGAGCGTCGGCGTCGAGTACCGCTGCGATCAGGCCGGGGAACCGCGCGTCCAGGTCCTCCCGTCGGAGCGATATCAGGCGGCGCCTCCCGTCGGCCTTCGTCCGGATCACGCCCGCCTCCCTGAGGACCTTGAAGTGGTGGGAGAGGGTCGACTTGGTCAGCATCCCGAACTCGCCGCAGGGCCTCTCCCTGCCGTCTGCGAGGGCCTTCACGACCTCCAGTCGGGCCGGGTCGCTCAGTGCGTAGAGCACCCCGGTGAGGCTGATGGCTCTCCTCTCGGGATGCGAGAGGGACCTCATCGGCCACCAGGAGGCCCGCGCATTATTTAAATGTTCCATAGTTTGATAACAATGCAACATTTAAGTAACGGCCGACCCGAGAGCTGGAAGGTACCACGACGATGGCGTCCTCCGACCCTCAGCGGGGCCCCCCCACGGGCGGTCAGGGGAGTACCGACGCGGCAGCAGGCCAGGGTCCCCAGACGGAGGGCGGGAAGGGATCCGCCTCGCCCGCATCCGCCGACGTGGCCATCGCCCCGGCGCGCCTGATGCTGGTCCTCGGGCTGCTCGTGATGTCGCAGTTCGCGGTCGTCGTGGACTTTTCGATCGTCCAGATAGCGCTACCGACCATCCGGGTCGACCTCGGGATGTCCCTGGCCGACGTCCAGTGGATAGTGAGCGCCTACGGGCTCACCTTCGCGGGGTTCCTGCTGCTCTCGGGACGCCTCTCGGACATCTACGGCAGGAAGAGGCTGTTCGTGCTCGGGCTGCTGGTCTTCTGGCTCTCGTCGCTCGCGGCGGGCCTCGCCACATCGGAGCTGGTCCTGATCTCGGCCCGGATCGTCCAGGGGGTCGGCGCGGCGATGGCCTCGGCGACGTGCCTCGCCCTGATAACGAGGATCTTCGGGCCCCTCGGGAGGCTCAACCAGGCGCTCGGCATATTCACGGCCGTCTCGTCGGCGGGGTTCTCGGCCGGGGTGATCCTCGGGGGCGTCCTGACCGAGGCGCTCGGTTGGAGGTGGATTTTCTTCGTCAACGTCCCCATAGGGTTCGTGGCGACCGCGCTGGCGGTGAGGATCCTCCCCGAGCAGGCCCGCGCTGGCAAGGGAGCCGGGCGGTCCCTCGACGTCCCGGGCGCGGTCTCGGTCACCGGGGGCCTGATGCTCCTGGTCTACGGCCTCAGCGAGGTCGGGAACGGGGACTCGTCGCTCCTGACCTACGCGTCGTTCGCCCTGGCGGGGGTCGTGCTCGCCTCGTTCATCGCCATAGAGAGTAGGTCGGCCGCGCCGCTCATGCCGCTCGGGTTCCTCGGCCGGAGGACGATCTTCCTCTCGAACGCCACCGCCCTCCTGACCTTCGCGACGACCGTGCCGATGGTCTTCCTGCTGACGACCTACATGCAGACGCTGCTATCGTACCCGGCGCTGACCGCCGCGGCCGCCCTGATCCCGGGAGCCCTCGTCTACTTCTTCTTGGGCGGGTTCGGGGCGCCGCGCCTGGTCAGGCGGTTCGGGGCGAAGCCCGTGCTCGTCGTGGCGATGGTCGCCCTCTGCGGGGGGCTGCTGCTCATGGCCCGGGTCTCTGCGAGCTCGAGCTACGTGCCGGTCCTCCTGCCGGCCATCCTCATAGCCAGCGGTGGCGGCGCCCTCTCCGCCACTGCCTCGAACATCGCGGCGCTCGCCGGCGCGGCGCGCGGGGAGGAGGGGGTCGCCTCCGGCCTGATCAACACCTCGAGGCAGATCGGTGGGCCGATAGGGCTCGCCGTTGCAGTGGGGGTGATCGGCCTCGTGACCCACGGTCAGGGCGTCTCCGGGAGCCCGGGCGAGGTGGTCACGGCGTTCCGGTACGCGTTCGTTGCCTCGGCGGCCTTCGCCGGGATGGCGATCGTGGCCTCCCTCCTGTTGACGGGCGGGCCTGCGAAGAGGCTCGAGGTGGGCCGGCCCGCGGTGGCGCCGCCCATCCCGGCCGAGATCGCCGGCGAAGGATGGCGGCCCGGGGAGCCACGCACGCAGGCGAGCGGCTAGGAGTCGACCTCCGCAAAGGCTTATGCACCGGTCGTCCGTCGTTCCCGCCCGGAATGGCGTTCTGCCAGCACTGCGGTGCGCAGCTCGCGGACGGCGCGGCCTTCTGCACGTCGTGCGGGAGCTCGGTGGGAGCGGCCGCGCCCGTCGTCGCGGCCTCTTCCGGGGGACCGACCGCCCGGGAGGCCCCTCAGGGCCCCGCGACCCTGACCTCGAGCAGGGACGTGCTCATGACGAAGAAGATCCTGTCCCTCCACGAGCACTACGACCTGCAGGACCCCCAGGGTAATCCGCTCGGCGAGGCCGAAGGGAACCTCGTCCAGCTCCCGGCCCGATTCGTCGTCAAGGACCGGAGCGGAGCTGAGGTGGTGCACCTCGCCGGCAAGCTCGTCTCCTTGAGGCGGGAGTTCGAGATATACGATCCCTCCGGGAACCCGCTGGCCGCTATCAAGAAGAAGATCGTGAAGCTGTTCGGGAGCGAGTACTGGCTCGAGAAGGACGGCTCGGAGTTCATGAGGGTCTACGGAAACTTCGTCGAGCACGACTACCGCGTCCAGCTCAACGGGGTCGACGTGGCACAGGTCCACAAGAACTGGGTCACGGTCAGGGACCAGTTCGGGATCTCGATCACCGGAGAGGTGGACATCAGGCTCGTGCTCGGGGCGGTGATCGTGGTGGAGCACGAAGAGGTCACCGAGAGACGCTCCGGCACTCCCCTGTGACCTACGGTCGCCTCTTTCTTCGGTCCATACAGACCGCCTTTGGCGTCCCCGCTCGCATCTGTGGAGCTTGGCGGCGTTGGAGGGCAGCGTCTCTTTCTCGACCCGCACCCGGGCGGGTCGTCGGGGCCATCGTCGCATACCGGCGGCGGTCTCTTGGGAACGGTCGTTCGAGGGTCCCAGAGCCGCGGGAGGTGCACCGGTCGTCTAGGGGATTTCGCGCTAAGATTCCTAATACGAGTCGTAGCGAGCGAACTTGAGTCTCTGGAGAGAGGGCGGCCGAGAGAATGGCTCAAAAAACGAAGGCTCGGCCAAGCGGAACCTCGGAGATGGCGGGGAACGTGCGGGAGAGCGTCAAGGGTGCGGGGCGGAGCGCGTCGGCCGCCGCCGAAAGGTCGGTCAAGCGGAGCAGGCGGGCCATCCAGAGCCGTCCGCTTACGGCCGTAGGTGCGGCGGTGGCTGGTGGAGCGGTGGTCGGCCTCGTCGCCGGCGCTGTGATATCGCGGCGGAGAGCCCGGGCGAAGAACGAGGTCGTGACAGAGACCGAACCCCAGGACGTCGACGTCGAGGTAGACGGCTAGACGGACCCCGTTCGCGAGGCCCGCCTCGGTCCTCAGACCGGCGGGCGGAGGGGTCGCCTGGCGGCGCCTCCGCCGGTCCCTGGGTACAGCCGCCCGGACTGGCGTCCGCCAGCTCTATGACGCCTCGCTGGCGCGACCCGCGCGAAAGAATTCTATAGAACAACCTTACAAAAAGCGTATCTCGCCGGAGCCGTCCCGACGGGCTAGCCCATTTGCAGCCGGAGAAATCGTCTCGCTCCAGGAACACGATGATGCTGCTCACCTTCATAATCGCGACGGCCGCCATCCTCTCCGTCACGACGTACGCGTATGCGATCGACATCTCGAACAGCATAACCGACTCGTCCGTCCAGGCGACCAACACGGACGCCCAGATTGAGGCCTCCGAGATCAACCACATCTTCACAGGGGAGATGGACGCGGTGGCGAGCAACGTCCAGATCCTCGTCTCGTCGGACGCCGTCGAGACCCACAACGTCAGCGCCGCGGACCTCGACTTCTCGGCCGCCCAGAACGCGACCGCCGCCGTGACCTACTCCTACTTCTGGGGGGACGCCAACGGTAGCTTCGTGCTGGCGAGGAATGGCACCGCGAGCCTCACCCCCGTCCCGGGGCTCAACCTCACGCAGCGCCCCTACTTCGAGGCGGCGGAGGAGAACGGCACGACGTACTACAGCGACGTCATCAACTCCACCAAGGGAGTCCCGACGATCTACGTCGTCCAGCCGATCTACAGAGAGGGGCTGGTCGACGGGAAGGAGACGAAGGTCCCCGGCGGGGTGGTGGGGGCGTCGGTCGGCGTGGCCCTCCTGGGGGAGTTCCTGCGGTCCCAGCTCCCCACCAACCTGGAGTCGGGGCTCGGCGCCATCTCGCCTGACGGCGTCATCCTCTACACCCAGAATCAGACGCTCGTCGGGCAGAGCGTCTACGGTCCCCAGTTCCAGGCGCTCATCCCGGAGGTGCTGCGGGGCCAGTTCGACGGCTTCCTGAACGCCTCGCTCGCGGGGGGCTCGGGCGTCGAGAACCTGTCCTATGATGGGGTCTCGTCGACCCTGGCCTATCAGGCGGTGCTGACGGGCGCCCCCGGAGGCAACCCGACCAAGCCGTTCGCGGTGCTCTACATCGCCACAGCGGACCAGCTGGCGGCGAGCCAGGCGGCGCAGATATCGCTCCTGCGCGAGCTCTCCATCGCGGCGATAGTCGGCATCAGCGCCTCGGCCGTGGTCGCCTCACTGGTCGTGGTCCGTTGGAACCGGACGCTCGAAGGCCTCGTCAAGCGGAGGACCGCCGACCTCGTCGTCGCGAACCAGGAGATGGCCGCCCAGTCGCAGGCGCAGCGCGACGTGATCAACATCGCGGCCCACGAGCTGAGGACTCCCACCCAGGCCATCCTGACGAACGCGGAGCTGCTCAAGGACGAATACGAGAACCCGATTCCCCAGGTCCTCCTGTCGGGACCCTCGGTGGCCGGCTCTCTCTCGCCCTCCGCGGCGGTCTCGCAGGCCCACGACCGGCAGGTCCAGGACCTCGTGAACTCCACCTTCAGGAACGCGCAGAGGCTACAGCGGCTCATACAGAGCCTGCTGGACGTCGCCAAGATCGACAGCAAGGAGGTCAAGCTGGAGCCGGAGAGGTTCGAGCTCAGCGAGAAGGTGCGTCAGGTCGTGACCGAGGCGCAGAGCGCCCTCGACACCGACGCGGACGGGGCGCGGGTCAGGCTGGCCCTGGAGACGGCCGGCGAGCCCCTCCTCGTGCACGCCGACCGGTTGAAGACCGAGGAGGTCCTCTCGAACCTCCTGAGGAACGCGGTCCAGCACTCGCCCGCCGGCGGTACGGTGGTGGTCTCCACCTCCAGGGCCGACGGCCAGGCCCTGGTGCAGATCCGCGACGAGGGCGAGGGCATCGACCCCGAGGTGCAGCCCCGGCTCTTCGAGAAGTTCGCCACGAGCTCCGGGACGGGCCTGGGCCTCTTCATCTGCAAGAGCTACGTGGAGGCGCAGGGTGGCAGGATCTGGGCCCAGGACAACGCGGCCTCCGGGGGGCTCGGGGCGACGTTCAGCTTCACCCTTCCTCTCGACACGGGCGAGGCTGCCGGCGTCGCGTGAACGTCGCAGGGCGCCGGAGAGGAGGTCTGGGCTCCGCCGTCAACCCTAAGACGGGCCCTTCCCTCGCCATGCGCCTAGGCCCAGACAACGGATGACCCCAGAGCGACCCCCGGCGGACCTCGTCGAGGGGGAGGTGCTTCTCTGGAAGATGGCCGACGTGACCGGGTTGCTGGTCAGGCGCCTGGTGACGGGATACCTGGTGACGAACTATCGCTCCTTCGTCTGGGACGCGGAGGCCGACTCGGTCCGGGTGAGCGTCCCAGCGGGCGGGGCCCAGGTCACGGTGGAGGGAAGGAGGCGCGGCAAGAGGACGATGAGAGGGGGGACGTTCATCGTGCCCAAGACCGCCGACTACGTCCCTCCGACCATGGGCGAGGCCGTGGAGGTCGGCGACCTCTTCTTTCGGGTCCCCGACGGCCGGGTCGCGATGGTCTTCCGGGGCGTGGCCGAGCCCGACAGGGTCGCGGCGCTGCTGGATCATCTGAGCGCGAACGCCAGGCTGCCCGACGACCTGGGGGTGGACTCCCTCTGGATGGGGGAGGCGGGGCCGGACGACGGGCGCAGACGAAGGTAGACGAAGCCAAGCGAGAGAAAAGGATGACGCGCCCCCGCCGTCCAC
>JBEKTS010000086.1:0-9550 GCA_049515775.1 Nitrososphaerales archaeon
CCTCCGATCGACCCAGAGTATCCCTCCGAGGAAGCCCCCCAGGACGATGAAGGTTATCGCAAGGGAAGCGAGGCCGCTCGACGGGATTCCGCTGAAGGAGAAGTTCGGACCGTAGGTCGGAAACCCGGAGGTCACCTCGTACACGCCATCGAAGAACACCGTGAGGATGGAGGCGATGACCGTTGCCACCAGGATGGCGAGGAAGTCGACCATCGCGTAGGCGAGCTCCCTGTACCTCCGGACGTCGTCGAGGGCCCGCATGAGGTCGCTGACCTGCTCGACCACCTCTGCTTCGCTCATAGGGACGCGCCCAGCACGCGCGTCGAGACCATGGCAGCTCCGTTGATCGCGAAGTAGAAGACGTGAATCCCTTGGATGGGGACCGTGGCGTCGTCGAAGGTCAGGAATTCGGTGGCGTTCTGTCCGGTGAGGACCACGACATCGAGGGGCTGACCCCCGGAGACGGAGTATCCCTCGCCGCTCGTTGCGACGTCTCTGAACGTGTAGTAGATGGTGTTCGGCAGGACGAACGTCTCGGTCCGGGCGGCCCCCTCCTGGATCGTCGTGCTCGTCCCGTTAGGGAAGGTCACCGACACCGACTGGTTCACCCCGTCGGGCTGGATCGTCACCAGGACCCGCGCGTAGACGAAGTCCTCCTTGGCGACCACCAGCACAGAGGTCCCGGAGCCACCCGTCTGGTAGAACGAGGGAGGAGGGCTCTGGAACAGCGTGAGCGTGGGCGCGACCAGCAAGAGAATCAGAACCAGGACCAGGAGCCATCTGACTCTCATGAGTCGCAGCGCCCCTCGAGTCTATTTAAGGCGGACTCACCCGGAGAGAGTCCCTGGAAGGCCTCTCTTCGCGCCGGCCAGCGGACCACGGAGGCACGGTCCCGGATGGCCTATGACGGAACACTAAAGAATCGGCCGCGCCATCGGCCGCGGGTAGAGCTTGGCTCGCCGAATCCTCTTCTCGCGGGAGCTGACGAGCACCGACGTCCACGAGAACCTCAGGGACGCGGTCCTGGCCGAGAAGCAGGGGTTCGACTTGGTGTGGATCCCCGACCACCTGACGGACATCCCGCCACCCACGGTGGTGCTGGACGCCTGGACCGCACTGAGCTACGTCGGGTCTCACACGAAGAGGATCAGGGTCGCCTCGGGCGTCACGGACACCCAGAGGATACACCCGGCCAAGACCGCGAACATCGTCGCGACGCTGGACAACATCACCGACGGGCGAGCGGTCCTGGGGATCGGCGCCGGCGAGCTGATGAACACCAAGCCCTACGGCATCCCGTGGGAGTCGAGCGAGGTGCGGATCAAGCGGGTGGAGGAGGCGATAAGGGTGATAAGGCTCCTCTGGTCATCGTCCTACAGCAACCCCGTGAGCTTCGAGGGGGAGCACTTCAGGCTCGACCGGGCGCACCTCGACCTGCCGCCGGTCCAGAAGCCATCTCCCCCCATCTATGTGGGGGCCTACTCCTCCTCGAAGATGCTCGCCATCGCCGGAGAGCTCGCCGACGGCTGGTACCCCGCGTTCTACTACACCGTCGCGGCCTATCGGGAGAGGCTGGGCGTCATCAGGGAGGCCGCCGCCAGGTCGGGCAGGCGGTTCGATTCCATAGACAGGATCGCCTACGTGCCCATCGTCATCGGGGAGAGGACGCCGTCGCTCGTGAGGGACCTCAAGAGCTACCTGAAGAGGCAGATGGTCACCAACAGGTACCTGTTCAAGGTGCTCGGGGTGGAGGAGGCGCTAGGCTCGGTACCCAAGGAGCTGCACTACCAGCTCGTCGCCCCGACCCTGGACTACTCCAGGATGATAGACGGGGTCGTCGAGAAGCTGCAGGTCCCGGACGAGGCCCTCGAGAGGGGGCTGGACGAGATGATGGCCATAGGCACGCCCGATGAGTGCCTGGGCTCGCTCGAGAGGTTCGTGAAGGCCGGCGCGACCCACATCTGCGTGAGCGCGCCGCTCGGGGGAAGAGCCGACTACCGTGCGATCGCGAGCAAGATAATCCCGCACTTCAGGCCCGCGTGAAGGGCGGTGGCTGAACGCGTGGAGCGAAGGGCGACGATAGGCCGCGCCTAGGGCTCGTCGCGGCTCATTCCTCTGGCCGGTCCTCCTTCCATCCTCGTCTCGGCCATCCGACCAGGGTCCCGGGGCGAGGGACCGTACAATCTAGACCGGGCCGGCGAGGCACCTTGATCGCAGGATACGGATCGCCTCGACGGCGAGGTGTGCCATGACGGATGCGGCGCCCTGGCCGCCCGAGCGGGCGACGAGGTCTCGCTATCCTTCCAGCAGGTCCTTGGGCAGGTCCCCGGGTCGTTCGTCCTTCAGCAGCGTCCCCGTCGCCTCGTCATAGGCGCGGTCCGGAGCGAACTGGACGAGCGCCCGCTTCAGCGGTGGAGCGGGTCCGACCGCCGCGTCGGAGCCGGTGCCGCCCTTGATGTCGATCTGGAAGTCCCCCTTGTCCGACCTGAACGTCACGTGGCCGCTGACGAAGGTGCCCGGGTCCTTGAAGAATATCCCCGTGACCGAGTCCCTGGGAAGCTCGAAATCCCTCCTGGCCATCAGTTCCGCGGCTCCCCTCGCTCCCTTCGTCCTGTCGTCCGGGAGGATGTCGGAGTCCGAGCCGAGATAGCCGGAGAAGCTGCTGAGCCAGGGGATGTTCCACGACCCGACGACCCTCGCCGACGTTATCACGAGACCGTAGCCTCCGCCGCTGGAGTGGGGGTGGATGAACCGCCCCCAGACGACGGCGTACAGCTGCTCTTGGGCGGACATCCAGACAGCTCCCGGAGCGGCCCGCTCGCTGCTAGGATATACTCGTTCGCAGCGTCTCCCCTCCGACCGGCTCTCGGGGGTCGGGCTCATTCGGGTGGCGGGCGTCGGTCCACCGTCCCGCTCGGCCGAGAGGATGCGCCGCCCGGTCGATCCCGCCCTCGGTCTCTCAGGTAGGCTTAGGTAGCGGGATTCCGGCGACGGTCCGGGTTGTCATCGGCGCTGGAACGCGTCAAGGACGAACGGTTCGTCTACCTCACGACGAAGGGCAGGAGGACCGGGAGGCCTCACACCGTGGAGCTCTGGTTCGCCCTCGCCGGGGGGAAGGTCTACCTGTCCCACGAGGGAGGGCGCACCGACTGGATGAAGAACCTGGCCAGGGAGGGCGCGGCCACCATGAGGATAGGCGGCGTCACCTTCGGGGCGAGCGCGCGGGTCGCCGAGGGAGCCGCGAGGGAGCTCGGGGAGAGGGCGCTGTACGAGAAGTACTACGGCGGGGCGAGCAAGGAGGTCGTAGACGACTGGTTCGACCTCTCGGTCGTCCTGGAGCTGACCCCTTCGAGCGCCCCTCCTCGGCGTGGGACGGCCGGGTCCCCGCCCGACGGGAGGGCCGGTGCCGATGACTGAGGGCGGCGTCCTGGGATGGCTCCTGCAGGAGGACCAGCCCTCCGTCAGGTACCTCGCCCTGACCCGGCTCCTCGACAGGCCCGAGGACGACCCCGACGTCTCGTCGGCTCGCAGGGCGATACCCACGAGAGGGTGGGCGGCGGACATCCTCTCTAGGGAGCACGAGGGAGGCTGGTGGGAGAGGAGCGACAGGCTCTACCAGCCCAAGTACCTGTCCACCAACTGGATGCTCCTCGTCCTCTCCGACCTCGGCGTCACCAGGTCCGACCCCCGGGTCGAGGAGGCGTGCGAGCGCTGGATCAGGGCGTTCGCCAAGGAGGACGGCGGGTTCGGGCCCGACGGCTCGAAGCGCAGCCACCTCTGCACGGCCGGCAACACCGCCCGGGGCCTGGTCAAGCTCGGCTACGCCGACCACCCCAGCGTCCGGTCGGCCTTCGAGTGGATGGCGAAGAACGCCTCCGAGAAGGGAGGCTGGAGCTGCTTCGGCGGCGGCCGGAACCTGGACTCCTGGGAGCCCCTGAGCGCCTTCGCGGTCTACCCCAGGGAGAGGTGGACCGGGGGGATGAAGCGGGCCGTCGAGAAGGGGGCCGAGTTCTTCCTGGAGAGGGAGCTGCACGTCCAGGGAGAGCACTACGAGCCGTGGTACCGCTTCCACTACCCGGTCCACTACTACTACGACCTGCTGGTCGGTCTGGACTTGATGGTAGCTCTGGGGTACGGGGGCGACGGGAGGCTCGCCCACGCCGCGGAGGCGCTGAGGAAGAGGCGCAGGGCCGACGGGCGCTGGAATCTGGACGCGGTCCACCCCGATATGGAGGGCGGGATGGCCGAGTTCTACAGGACGCACCCGAAGCAGGCCCCGGCCCCGTTCGCCCTCGAAAGGGCCGGAGAGCCGAGCAGGATGATCACGCTCCGCGCCCTCGGGGTCCTGAAGGGACTGGAGGACGCCGGGGCCGGGTGACGGCGGCGGCGGCCGGGATCAGGCCTCGCCCGAACTTGGGACGCTCTCGAAGTTCACGACGCGCTCGGTCGCCCCCTTGAGGCGGAAGCGCTTGGAGCCGACCACGGCCTCGACCAGGCGCGCCCGGGGCACCCCCGAGGTGCTCACGGAGAGCGCCCCTCCGGGCTCGAGGACGCGGTTGGCCTCCGCCAGCACCTCGTCGAGGTTCCCCCAGAGGGCGTGTATGACCCCGTAGAGGAAGACCAGGTCCTGCGACCCCTCGGGCAGCCCCGTGCGGGCGGCGTCCGCGAGGATGGCCCTCGCGTTCCTGGTTCCGTGCCGCCGGATCTTCCGGCCCACGAAATCGACCGCTGCGGGGTTGTTGTCCAGCGCGACCATGGACCCGCCGTCGCCGACCAGCTCCGCCGCCGGGAGCGTGAAGAAGCCGGGTCCGCAGCCGACCTCGAGGACCCTCTGGCCCGCGACGACCCCGCTGTCGCGGAGCCAGTCGTAGGGGTCGACCGCCGCCCGGTATAGCGTCTCGTGGACGAACCTTATGATGCCGAAGTGTGCTCTGTCGTATAGTGACATTTCATCTCTCACGAGAGCGGGGGAAGGCCCTGCGAAGATGAACCATCCTCAGCATGAAGCCTTAAAATTCAATGCGGTTTCTCAGCCGCGGAGTTGGTGCCGTGAGCGTCTCTGAGCTCCTCTTCGAGCTCGCCAGCGATGACAGGTTGGCCGTGCTCTCCCTGGTCGGGAAGCAGCCGGTTAGGCTCTCGGACGTCGCCAGGAACCTCGGCTCGACCGTCCAGGAGGCGTCGAGGCAGCTCGAGCGGCTGGCGGACGCCCGGCTCGTCTCCAGGGGGCCGGACTCCAGGTACGAGATCACGCCCCTGGGCAGGGTCGCGGTCGACCTGGTGCCCTCGTTCAGGTTCGTCTCCAGCGAGAGGGAGTTCTTGCTGTCCCACGACGTCTCGTCTCTTCCCCCTCCCTTCGTCCACAGGCTGGGCGAGCTCTCGGCCCACCGGAGGATCGACCGCCTCGACGAGACCCTCGCCCTCTCCGAGGAGTTGCTCAGAGGGGCGAAGGAATACGCCTGGTTCATGTCCGACCAGCCCATCCGGCTCTCATTCCCCCACGAGCACCCACCGGGCGTGGAGTTCAGGCTGATATTCCCCAGGGACATCGACCCCGAGGCGACCCGGCGCGTCCGGAGCAGGATCGGCTCGGCCCTCCAGGTCGCGACGATCGACCGCGTCGGTGTCAGCATCGCGATGAACGAGAGCGTCGCCGCGGTCTACTTCCCGAACACCGATGGGAGGATGGACCTGACCAGCGGGTTCGCAGGGGAGGAGCCCGCGTTCCATGGATGGTGCCGGGACCTGTACGGCTTCTTCTGGAGCCTCGCGAGAGAAGGCCACCCCGGCTAGGCGGAGGTCCGAGCACTCGCTCCCTCGCCGTCTGCGAGCCGGGTGCTTGCGGTCCCTGGCCGCCCGCCCTCTTCTCGCATCGCCGGACCCGAGCCTCCGGAGGCCGCCCGACCGGTTGGGCGGCTCCAGGACCGTTCCTCCGAGCGCTACTGCCTGATCTCTCCGCCGTCTGCGATGATGGTCTGCCCCACCACGAAGTCCGACAGGTGTGAGCAGAGGAAGAGCGCGACACCGGCGATCTCGTCCGGCAGCCCGGCCCGGCCGATTGGGATGGCCCCGACGAGCTCCTTCCAACCCTCCTCGGTGTAGTTCACCCTGTTGGCGGGGGTGTCTATCGTCCCCGGCGCGATGGCGTTCAGGGCTATGCCGTCCTCCCGGACGAGCTTCATGGCGAGGGACTTGACCGTCATCCTGTTGAGGTCCTTGGACAGGACGTACCGGTAGCCCGCGTCGTCGCCGTAGATGGTGGGGCTGGAGCTGATCAGGACGATCTTGCCGTAGCGCTCATTCCTCATGTGCTCCCGGACCGCCCTGATGAAGTGGTACGACCCTATGAAGTCTATATTTATGGCGCTCAGCAGGTCCTCGTCCGAGAGGCCCAGAGGGTCCTCCTGCCAGAACGCCAGGGACGATGGGAGGCCCGCAAAGTCGACCACCGAGGAGACCTTCCCCCACCTCGCCACGACCGAGTCGACGGAGCTCTTGACGTCCTCGTACTTTGTGACGTCCGCCCGAACGCTCATGGCCTCGTAGCCGGCCTTTGTGAGCTCATCGACGATCCTGTCCGCCTTGGCGACGGAGTTCGCGGTCGAGCCGGAGAAGTGTATGGCCACCTTCGCGCCCTCTCTCGCAAACCTCCGGGCCGCCGTCTCGCCGATCCCCGAAGTGCCTCCGCCGATTATCGCGACGTGGTCTTCCAGGAGCCCTCCGCTCCCCGTCCCGGGTGAGGCAGGCATCGTTGATGACATCCGACGCGGGGATGGCGCCCCTACTAATAATACCTGAGCCGTCGATCGGGCGTCTCTCGGTTGGGCCTCTGTGCCTCGGGCCTCATGGCTGCGCCGGGCGCCGGTTCGTCCGTCGCACCTCCGCCGATTGCCGGCGCTCGTCGCGCTTCGCGCTCGCCGGGTCTTCTCCGTCCGTCCGTCCGTCCATCGATCCCGTCGGTGCGTCCTGCTTTCTCCATCCGCTCAGTGATGGAACCCGGACCCCGACACGGTGTCGCGCACCGGCGCGTGCTGCTTCTGCAGGTGGGGGAGCTGGCGCTTCATGTCGGCGATCAGCATGTCCGCCAGGTCGTGGCTGAACCCGGTCCTCACGACTACGCGCAGCACGGCCAGGTCCGTGCGGTTCTTGGGGAACGTGTAGGCGGGCAGGGTCCAGCCGCGCTCGCGGAGCGCGCTCGAAAGGTCGAAGACCGTGAAGTTCCTGACGTCTTCCTTCAGCCTGAAGGCGAAGACTGGCAGCTCGTCGCCTCTGGTGACGAGCTCGAAGACGCCCAGCTTCTCGATCTCCCCCGAGAGGTACGTGGCCACGTCCCGGGCGTACTGCTGGACCTTGGCGTACCCCGCGAAGCCGAGCCGGAGGAAGTTGTAGTACTGGAGCACTATCTGCGATCCGGGCCGCGAGAAGTTGAGCGCGAAGGTCGGCATGTTGCCGCCGAGGTAGTTCACCTTGAAGATGAGGTCATCCGGGAGCGCCTCGGCGTCCCGCCAGAGGATCCACCCCACCCCGGGGTAGACGAGGCCGTACTTGTGGCCGGAGACGTTGATCGAGGCTACGCGGGGGAGGCGGAAGTCCCACTGCAGCTCCGGGTCCAGGAAGGGGGCGACCATGCCGCCCGACGCCGCGTCGACGTGGACCGGGACGTCGATCCCGGTCTTCGCCTGGAGCCCATCCAGCGCCTGGCATATCTCCTCGACCGGCTCGTAGGAGCCATCGTAGGTCGAGCCCATGATGGCGACGACGCCGATGGTGTTCTCGTCGCAGAGCTTGACGGCCTCCTCGGCGTCGAGGTGGAAGCGGTCGCCCTCCATGGGCACGAGCCGCATCTCGACCTCCCAGTAGTTGCAGAACTTCTCCCAGCAGACCTGGACGTTGATGCCCATCACCATGTTGGGCCTGTCGGCGGGCTTGCCCTGGGCCCTTCTCCTGTGCTGCCAGCGCCGCTTGAGCGCCAGGCCCCCGAGCATCGCCGCCTCGCTCGAGCCGGTCGTGGAGCACCCGGTGGCGCTGCCCACGTCGGGGGAGTGGTACAGGCGGGCGAGCATGTTGACGCAGCGCATCTCGAGCTCGGCGGTCTGGGGATACTCGTCCTTGTCGATCATGTTCTTGTCGTAGGTCTCGGCGTAGAGCTTCTGGGCCTGCGGCTCCATCCAGGTGCCGACGAAGGTCGCCAGGTTCAGCCTCGCGTCCCCGTCGAGCATCAGCTCGTCGTGGACTATCTGGTACGCCACGTCGGGGTCCATGCTCTCCGCCGGCAGCTCGTCCCTCGGGACGGGCGTCAAGCCCTCCCAGACGAAGACGGGGTCGAGCGAGAGGTGACGCTTCCCGGTGCGGGGAGCCTTGGGGTGCATCAGGGGCATCAGAGAGCCCCCTCCGCTCGCTGCGTTCCGAAGACCGGTCCGACGGACCCAGGAGGAGACCAGGAGGACGAGAGCATGGCGGAGATTGCGGACGATGTCTACTTAACGACTTGTGGGGGAGAGCGTCCTGCCGTCCGTCGGTCTGGGAGGGCAGGCCATGGTAGGGTTCGTCGCTTCTCCCTCGGTCGGAACGCCTCATGAAAGAGTATTGGCCGTCCAATATGCAACGACGCCCCGCCGGGGAAGCGCAGGGCGCCGAGTGGGCGCCCATCCATCAGACCCTACCGCCTTCGGCCAGGACCTACTGGCACGGGCCCGATGGAGGTTTCTTGACCCGTCCCGCCACGTTCGCCAATCAGAACCTATTTACGGGCAATCGGAGGGATTCCGACGGTTTGGCCAAGAGGGAGCTCGCGACGTTCGAGGAGTTTCGCCGCGCCAGGCTCGACGACGTGGGCTATGTCGTGACCACCGACGCCGCCCGCCCTCCGATCGTCCACAGGCTGAACGGGCGCTGCATCTCTGCGGACGGCTTCAAGGTCAAGGTGGTGCTGGACGGGAGGGGCACCGGCAAGTACTACTGGGTCGACAGCTTCTCCAGCGCAGCGCAGGAGTTCGGGGCCTCGGCCTGCAAGCTCTGCAAGCCGCTCAGCCCCGAGAAGGGACCCGGGAAGGCGCGGATACCGGGTCTGGATCAGCCTATCAAGAGATGGTAGGACGAGGAAGACCCCGGTTCATATACGTCGGCGCAGGGAACCAGGCGTGGTCTATCACGGACGGATCATAGTCGCCGGCGAGACGGATTCGGGGATTCCCTTCGCCGGTTACGCGATCTCGGGCCGGAGCAGGGGGACCCAGAGGAGGAAGCTCGAAGCGCACGGGACGAGGGTGCGAGTCTCCCCCCTGGGAGAGCTCACGTCCGAGCAGGAGAGGCTCAGGGACCTGATCTTCTACGACGCCGTGAGGACGAAAGAGGACAGGCTGATTGTCGCGAACGGCGCCCAATCGGACGCGAGGACGAAGGGCGGCAAGCCCATCCTCAACCTCTTCGACGACTTCGACCCGAGAGACCCGCGGGGGACCTCGGAGAGGATAATGGCGCAGTGGGGCTACGAAGCCGACCCTCCGATATACACCCCGAGGATCTCCCTGGTGAGGTTCCCGGACAGGCTCGC
>JBEKTS010000086.1:9566-14565 GCA_049515775.1 Nitrososphaerales archaeon
GCGGCCAGATATCAGGATCGGGCGGCTGTAGGCTCCGTCGAGGTCGAGGCCGACCGTGGGGACCGCGCCTGGGGCCTGGCCACCTACAGGGCGGACGACGACAGCGCCGCGCCCTGGAGCATACGGGGCTCCGGAGACCTGCCCGGATGCCTGGTGAGGATCAGGATCGACGGCGGCTCACCCCGGGAGATCGCGGAGAGCCTGTACGGGTCCCTGGATCCGAGGTTCGTCGTCTCCGCGGCGGGCTCGACGTTCAGCAGGGGCCGATGGGACGTCGCGGTGAAGAACAGGTTCGAGAGCGAAGGCGACCTGCCCGATGGGTGAGCCGTCCGGCACGTAACCGGCACCCTAATGGGCCCGAGGCGGATACCTCTCGGCGTCGCGCTTCCAGTCGTCGCAGGTGTACTCCACGAACACGGGATATGCGAACCTGCGGCACCAGGACGCCCCGTAGAACACGCACAGCCAGCAGAACGTGTCGAACCGCGCGGATGCCGGCCGGTAGTTCGGAGGCTCCATACCCCGGACCCGGACGGGTGACTTAAGCGCCCACGAGACGGGTCTGAAGACCGCTCGGGCCCGCCCTCCGTCTCCTCGGCTCATCTTGTCCACGAGTGGGTCGGGCGGCCGACGGTCCGCTGCGACCGCCGTTACCGGTGGAATCCCCGGATCGCCCATCGCGGCGAGGGTCACGACCATCATGATGACCATGACCATGATGGCTCTCTTCTTCCCGTATCCCGTGTCCAGCCCCGGAGCGCCTCCTACCTGCGGGTGCATGCGGTTCGACCTATGCAAGGCGTGCGCCGCTGGCGAGCCCGGCCCCTGGCCGCGTACGACGACGGTGGCAAAGAAGCCGTGAGCGGGTCCACCGCGATTGGCCCGGGTCCGGTCCGGGGCCGCGAAGGTACGTATGACGCCCGCCCCGATCGGCGCCCCGGTGAATCTCGTTGGGCTCCGTCCAAATAGCGCGCTGGGGGTCGCTATCCCGACTTGAGCTTGAACTCCACAAGCCAGAGCTCCTTCTCCGGCCCGAAGCCCTGCTTCTTCCAGTAGGCGATGACCTCCTCCGCCGACGCCGCGCCGTCCCGCTTCGCCAGGCCGTCGTCTATCTCGCCCAGCTTGATCCTGCGAAGCCCGGTCACCTCCACCTTGGCGAACTTCTTGGGCGGGTATCCGATGGTGGCCGCGTCGTACACCCCTCCCACCTTGACCCGCGGGGTGGGCCACTTGCGAAAGGTCGCGTCCTTGGTCCCATCGAGTATCGGCCCGACCCACTTCTTGCTGAAAGCGAGCATGCCTTCTCTGGGTGCGGGCCGGACATAAGCGTGCCGTCGTCGTCGTTCTGGCTCGGGAGAAGAAGAGGAGCGCGGCCGAGACCACGCGACCGTCGGTGGCCATCGAGGAAGACGCCCCTGAGAACGTCCCTCACGACATCGTCGACTCAACAAGCTATTAGGGCTCGGCGCCTCCGGGGCGACCGCTCAAGATGCGATCCAAACTGCGGCCGCACCCGTTCCACGGCGAGAGGGAGGCGCGGTCGCAGCTCGAGCGCTGGAAGCCGGAGGAGCTCGTCCACTCCAGAAGGATGATCGCGAAGGAGTACGCGTCGAGACCCTGGATCCTGAGCCTCTACAGGGGCCTGCTCCCCTCCCGCGGGAGGGACCGCGTGGGGAGCATGCTCGACGTGGGCTGCGGGACGGGGTTCTTCACGAGGTTCGTCGCAGACCGGGTGGTGGCCCCGCTGGAGAGCCCCGCGACCGTCGTGGGTGTCGACCTGAACCGCAGCCTGCTCGAGGCGGCGAGGAAGCAGCGATCCGACGGAGGGGTCGAGCCCGAGTACGTCCAGGCGTCGGCATACTGCCTTCCGTTCCGGGCCGGCTCGTTCGACCTCGTGACCTGCCGCACCGTCCTCATGCACCTGAGCTCCCCGGCCGACGCCCTGCGTGAGATGCGCGCCGCGGCGAGGGTGGGCGGCAGGGTGGCCTGCGAGGAGCCCGACTACGGGATGACCGGCTCCTTCGACCCGGGATTCGCAGAGGAGGAGCGGAGGGTCTCCGAAGCCCGGGTCCTGGGCCTCTCGCGGATGTACGGACAGGACTACAGGATGGGCCGGAGGCTCCCCGAGCTGCTCCACGGCGCCGGGCTCGGGCAGATAATGCTCGAGGGGATGTTTCACGGCCTGATCGTCCCGTGCGACCCGCGCATCAAGGCCGCCTCGCTCGAGAGCCGCCTTGCGGCAGAGCTGAGCTACTACTCCCAAAGGGTCCATCTCGACGAATTCAGGAAGACCCTCCGCGCGGGAGGACTGTCGTCGGAGGAGATCGACGGCGGCCTTGAGGTCTGGAGGAAGAGGACGAGGCGGCGCATCGGGGCGCTCCGGCGGTCGAGCAGGGCCAAGGAGGGAGACACCAGCTTCCTTGCGGTCCCGTTCTTCCTCGCCGTCGGCAGGAGACCCGCCGACAAGAGGGCCCCCCGACGAGGCTCCCGATGATCTCTCGACCAGCGGCTGGGCTACCCCGCTGCAGAGGGGCCGGCGGCTCTCGTTCTACCGGGTTTTCTGGGCTATCGCTTCGGAGACCGGCCGGCGGGTCATGCTCACCGTCTCTATCCCCAGCTTCCTCGCAGCATCCAGCAGCGCGTCGCCTGTGCTCGTGTTGGTTACGTGCGCGACGGGCGGCGCCGTAACAGGGGAAGCCGGCTCTGTCGCTCGTCTTGACGCGTCATTGAATTTCTCCCTGTCGAGGCCGATCGGCCTCGCCAACTCCGCTGTTTTTCTTCGTGTCATACATCAGGAAGGCGATGGCGACCACGGCGATGACGACTCCTAGGAGGGGTCATCGAGGTCCAAGCGCCTAGTCAGCTTCCTGAGTGGACCCGATCTCCCCCGTATGACCGATTCGGCCGAGTAGCGGCATCTTGGATTCGCATCTCGGTTCGGGGCGCCGAACCTTGCGGACTTACGCACTGTCGGGATTCTTTCTTCTTGAGAAGACGATCGCAAGGGTCCTCCCGCCTTGCCTCCGGCCGCTTGCCGATCCGGGATGCCCTAGGAAGGAAGGTCCCGGCCTCGACTCCGGGGCGGATGCCGGACCGGAACCCGTAAATCATCAGGTCCTGTCGAAGACGGGCGAGTTGGCAGCACCAAAGAAGAAGGCCAAGAGTCCGCAGAAGAAGAAGAAATCTAAGACCGCCAAGGGCGCATACGGGATCCTCATAAACGAAAAGTGAAGCAGGGAGTTCCTGCGCATCGATCCAGCGGGCACATCCCTTCCGGGGATGGACTCGCCGTAGTCGAAAAAGCCGGCGTTTTCAGGACGGTTTCAATCAACCTTCTGGCTCGATGTAAACGGTCGGTGGCCGCCCTCCTCGGCTACTCTGGGGTTCGTCCGACATTCCAGGCCGTCGGCACGGGGTTCATCGCGCCTCCGCCACCCTCCTCTGCACCCTGAGCGCCGTGAGCGTCAGCCATTCGCTGGGGCTCCCGACCTTCTCCAGCGCGAAGGGCTTCGTCCTCTGACGCCGGTCGCCCCTGCCCCAGGCGTAGCTGGGCGGGTCGGGGTGGACCTCCTCGAGCGGCCGCCTCCCGTCCCGGCGCTTCCGGTTCAGGACCTCGAGGGCGGGGCCGAGCCGCCTGTCGCCCCCGAAGCCGAGGGCGCTCCCTCCCCGGGGAGGTTCGTCGCGGTCGCCTCGAGTCACCGCTCCGTTCTCAAGTCAGCTTCCGCTGGATGAATCGCCAAACCTCCAGGTCGGGCGTAGGGTGAGGGAACGAATCCTTGCGCGAGTCCCAGTCGTACAGCGCCCTTATGCTCTCCAGCGCCTCGTCGTCCGTCGCCAGCACGTCGAGGGACTCCTGTTCGCCGTAGGTCGAGTGCACGAAGGTCTTGCCGTCGAAGTAGATGGTGGTCCCGCCTTCGCTGTGCGAGGTCCGGAAGGACCTCCCCCTGCGGAGCTCGGCCAGGATCTCCTGCTTGAGGGCGGTGACCGGTTCCTGGTCCTCCTTCTCGCCCGCAAGCCTCGCCTCCTCCTCCAAGGCCGCGTGGACCCTCTGGTCGTAGAGCTCCCGGGAGGCGGGGTCGGCGTTGCCCGGACTCGGAGCGGTCTGCAGGTTGCGGGTCCAGAACTCGAACGCCGTGTCGGCGTTCTTGCGGAACTCGTCCTCCGTGTACCAGGCGCGAGGGACCCAGGCGGAGAGCTGGAGCGAGTACCAGTTCCCCTCCGGGAGCGCGGCCTCGAAGCGGAGCCTGACGTCGCGCCCCAGGAACGGCGGGATGTCAGAGCCTGAAAACGTCAGCCGTTCGGTCTGGGCCGCATCCCGTTCCAGGAGCACGCGAACGACCTTCTCTATATCGAACTTGGTCTGAAGGACGTTGGCGGAGCCAAAGAAGTAAGCCGAGTAGTCCCGCTCCCAGTTCTCCGTATCGCCCCGGGAGGGTATCTCCCCCTTCGCGCGTTCCACGATCGAAAGGACCGGATGCACCCGCATAAGAGCGCATCGCGCCTCCCTCGGCCGAGACGGACCGCCGGCCCCCGGGGGCGGCGACCGCCGGCTAGAGTTCCAGGGTGATCCGGGCCAGGAAGCTGTAGTGGCTCTTGCTCTCGGGAGCGTGGGCCTTGTCGCCCTTCGCCGCAGCCTGGCCCTGAGCGCCCCTGCCCGGGTTCGGGCCGTCGGACCCCAGATGGGCCCTGAACTCGGGGTCGGTCAGCTGGAAGGACTGGGTGACCTTCCTCGTCGACGCGTCGACTATCTCGACCTGCGAGATCGGGTGGAAGCCCTTCGCCTCGAGCGGCCGCATCCTGCTCCACATCTCGGATATGGCTTCCTGGATGGTCGCTCCTCGGCCGTCGATGACGATGGTCTCTGCCAATCTGGCCGGGAGAGGTCCCACCTCTACTTAACCTTGAGACGCTGCGGGATTCGCCCGCCCGCCCGCCCGCACGCCAAGCTTCAGGCGCTGCACGGGCCAGGTCGAGCGGGTGTCTCGAAGAAACATAAATG
>JBEKTS010000087.1:0-9457 GCA_049515775.1 Nitrososphaerales archaeon
TGCTCGCCGCGAAGGTGCTCGACTCGCTCTCCTGGATGCACTCCGGCTGGGAGAAGGACATGTACCCGCAGATCGTCGCCCGCCTCGGGTCGATGCTGGAGGACGCGGGCAGCAGGATCGCCGTCGTAGACCGTGGCGGGCGCGAGGCGGTCTCCGGAGTCGTCGGCGGGGTGGACCGCGAGGGGAGGCTGGTCGTCGAGGTCGACGGCGGCGGCCGCATCTCGGTCGAGGACCGGGCCCGTCTCCTGGTCCTCCGCTGAGGGCATCGTTTATCTGTGAGGCGCGCCCGCCGGGACGACGATGCTGGGCTCGGGCGGAGATGCCTACTGGTCGAAGAAGGTCCGGTCCCTCGGGGCCGCGAAGAGCAAGGGAGGAAAGGCGGGCGGAAACGTCTTCGACGAGGCGACGCTCGGGGAGATACACAGGGGGGTCGAGCAGTGGCGCGACCGGATCCTTGGAGGGTCGGCCGGACCCTCGACTATGGGGTCGAAGAAGGAGAAGGAGGGGGGAGGAGGCTACCAGACCGCCTCGGGCATACCCCTCGAACCCGTCTACACCCCGGACGACGTGAAGGCCCTCGCCTTCGAGGAGCTCTCGTTCCCAGGGGTCTACCCCTACACCAGGGGGGTCTACCCGTCGATGTATCGGGGGCGCCCCTGGACGATGAGGATGTTCTCGGGATTCGGGACGCCCGAGGACACCAACAAGAGGCTCAAGCTCCTCCTCGAGCACGGGGAGACCGGGCTGAGCATAGCCTTCGACATGCCCACCCTCTACGGGTACGACGCGGACCACGAGAAGGCCCACGGGGAGGTGGGGCGTTGCGGCGTGAACGTCTCCTCCCTGAGAGACATGGAGGCGATCTTCCGCGGGATACCGCTCGACAAGGTCAGCACCTCGATGACCATCAACGCGCCCGCCTCCGTCCTCACCTGCATGTACGCGGGCGTCGCGACGAAGACGGGCGTCCCGGTCGAGGCGCTCAGGGGGACGGTGCAGGCGGACATGCTCAAGGAGTACATCGCCCAGAAGGAGTGGGCGTACCCTCCGGGGGCCCACCTGCGCATCGTCAGGGACATGATGGTCTACTGCACGAAGAAGATGCCGCAGTGGAACTACGTCAGCATAAGCGGCTACCACATACGCGAGGCCGGCTCGAGCGCGGTCCAGGAGCTGGCCTTCACCCTGGCCGACGGGTTCGGGTACGTCGAGCTCGGACTGGAGGCGGGCCTCCAGGTCGACGAGTTCGCGCCGCGGCTGAGCTTCTTCTTCAACTCGACGATGGACTTCTTCGAGGAGATAGCCAAGTTCAGGGCGGCGCGCAGGGTCTGGGCGACGGTCCTCCGCGAGAAGTACGGCGCGAAGAACCCGAGGAGCCTCCTGATGAGGTTCCACACCCAGACCTCGGGCGCGTCGCTGACCTGGCAGCAGCCCTACAACAACGTCGTGAGGACCGCCATCGAGGCGCTGGCCGCCGTGCTGGGCGGGACGCAGTCGCTCCACACCAACTCGTTCGACGAGGCCTGGGCCCTCCCCACCGAGGAGGCCGTCCAGCTGGCCCTCCGGACGCAGCAGGTCATCGCCGAGGAGACGGGGACGGCGAGCGTGACCGACCCGCTGGGCGGCTCCTACTACGTCGAGTGGCTGACCGAGAGGCTCGAGCAGGAGGCCTACAGGTACTTCGAGAGGATCGACTCGGCGGGCGGGCTGCTCAGGGCCATCGAGTCCGGATACCTGCAGAGGGAGATAGCCGAGAACTCCTACAGGCTCTCGAAGCGGGTCGAGAAGGGGGAGGACGTCGTGGTAGGCGTGAACAAGTACGCGGTCCAGGAGGAGGAGCCGATCGAGACGCTGAAGATCGACTTCAGGGCCCAGAGGCGCCAGGTCGCCCGGCTGCGGAAGCTCAGGGCCGAGCGCGACGAGGCGAAGGTCAAGGAGCACCTCGAGAGGCTGCGGAGGGCCTTCTCCGACCCGG
The DNA here is from genome assembly GCA_049515775.1 of Nitrososphaerales archaeon. Classification (GTDB taxonomy): domain Archaea; phylum Thermoproteota; class Nitrososphaeria; order Nitrososphaerales; family Gagatemarchaeaceae; genus Gagatemarchaeum. Next base: position 1,976 of record JBEKTS010000087.1, read on the forward strand.
AGGCGAACGCCATCTACCCGATGATGGACGCGGTCATGGCCTACGCCACGCTGGGCGAGATAATGCAGGTGGGGAGGGAGATCTTCGGGACCTGGAGGGAGCCGGTCCTGATCTAGGGCGAGCGAAGTTGAGAGCCAAGACGACCACAAGGGCGGGAGAGGGGAGGGCGGCGCGGGCCTCCGGGGAGAGGAGGATCAGGATACTCGTCGCCAAGCCCGGGCTCGACGGGCACGACCGGGGCGTCCTGGTCCTCGCCCGCACCTTCCGGGACGCCGGCATGGAGGTGATCTACAGCGGCCTCCTCCCTACCCCGGACGAGGTGGCGCAGATGGCCGTCGACGAGGACGTCGACGTCGTGGCCCTCTCGCTCCTCAACGGGGCCCACATGACCGCGTTCCCCAGGGTCAAGAAGGCGCTCGAGAAGAAGGGGGGCGGCGACATCCTGGTGGTCGGCGGCGGCATAATCCCGAAGGAGGACAAGCCGAAGCTCCTGAAGCTGGGCATAACCGGGCTCTACGGGCCCGGCACCTCGATGGAGGAGATAGTCGGGCACATCCGGGAGCGGGTCAGCCGGGAGAGGTGGGCCCGGCCTGCCTGAGGACCCCGGAGAGATCTCGAGGATCCGGCTGGACCTGACCGAGGAGCAGGACCTGCTCCTGCAGCAGGTCGACAGGGTCTGCCGGGAGCTGAGGCCCATCGAGGACGGGTGCTACCTGGACCGCCGGTTCGACGACCAGGTGAGGAAGCTATTCGGCGACGCCCACCTGCTCGGCCTCCCCATATCCAGGAGTTACGGCGACGGCCAGGGCGTCGACATGGTCACCTACGCGCTCGCCCTGGAGAGGATAGGGAGGGAGGGGACCGGCGTCAGGACGTTCTTCTCGGGCCACACCTCGCTGGGGATGCTCACGGTCCAGAGGTGGGGCGACGAAGCGCAGAAGGAGCGGTATCTGACGCCGGGGACGAAGGGAGAGAAGGTGCTCGCCTTCGGCCTCACCGAGCCCGATGCCGGGAGCGACCCGGCCTCCCTGAGGACCAGCTTCGAGGAGAGGGGCGGCAGGTTCGTCATCGACGGCCAGAAGACCTGGATATCGAACGGTTCGATAGCGGACGCGGTGATAGTCTTCGCGAACCCGAAAGGGAAGGCGCGGGGGGACGGGATGTGCGCGTTCATCGTCGACGAGGAGACGGAGGGTTTCTCCGCAGAGGCGATACGGAACAAGATGGGCCTCTACTCCTCCGACACGGCGACGATCTTCCTGGACGGGTGCGAGGTCCCGAGGGAGAGCCTGCTGGGGCCCGCGGGGAAGGGGCTCTCGGTCGCCTACTCGGCGCTCATGGGCGGAAGGCTCTCCGTGGCGGCCGGGTGCGTCGGGGTCATCAGGGACTGCCTCGACGAGGCGGCGCGCTACGCGGGAATCCGGGTCCAGCACGGGAAGCTCATCGGGAAGCACCAGCTCGTCCAGAGGCACATCGGGATAATGGCGGTCAACCTCGAGGCCGCCAGGCTGCTCACGATCCAGGCGGCGGTGCTCCGACAGGAGCACCAGGAGCGCCCGAGCGACCTGGGGGTCAGGGACGCGGCCGACGCCGCCATCGCCAAGGCGAAGTACTTCGCGGCGAACGCCTCGTTCGACGCCGCGAACAGGGCGGTCCAGGTCCTCGGGGCGAACGGCTACTCGCTCGAGAACAGACCGGCTCGGCACCTGCTCGACACCAGGGTCTGCAAGATCTACGAGGGGACCGACGAGATCCTCGAGCAGAAGATCGCGGTCTCGGTGCTGGGGAAGAGCTTCGAGGCCTACGCCTGATTTCTCTGGCCGGCCGCGGGCGCCACCGACCATGAGAGACCGACCGATGCCCGTCACTTCGGCCCGGGCGGCTGACTCGAGCCGACAACCGGGAGACGTAATCCTGGAAGTCCCTGTCGAACGTGCCAGCGGTCTCGCCGGGACGAGCGACGGGGATTTGGAGATGAGCGCCCTGGCCGGGAATTTCGTCGATCCGCTCGATTTCGAACCCGGGTCATCGCGGCTCCGCGAAGACGGGTGGTCCCCGTCTCCTTGACAGCGCGACATACTGGGCCTCTATACTACCAGGGCTGCTCAACCCCCCACAGAAGCTCACCATAATAAAGCTAAACCCGCACCCATTTCCGGTGGTACCACTTGCTTCACTTGTGCTATTCTTATCTCTGAGAGCTCCCCAAAAGCGATCGTGTGACAGCCCTGACCCCATCGACTCAGCCGGGCGCGACCAGCTTGACCTGGGTGGAGATGGGGAAGCTCGAGTCTCGACTCCTGGCCGGGGACGAGGTCTTGGGGACGTTCAGGAGGTCCGGCGGCTGGGGAGCCCCGGCGGCCGGAGAGACGACCGAGGAGAGGTGGACCTTCGAGAAGGCAGGCCTTCTCAATCCGAGGATCGTCGCGCAGCCTGTGGGCTCAAAGGTCCAGGCCGCCACCCTATCCATCGGATGGAGGGGGAGTGGCACAATAGAGCTCGCGAGCAGAAGGTGGTTCCGTCTCACCTCGAGGGGCTTCTGGCGGTCAGAATGGGTCCTGATCGACTCTGACCGGAAGCGGTTGCTGACCATAAGGCCCGAGTTCGAGAGGGGACAGACGAGGGCATCCCTGGAGGTCGACCCTGCCGCTCTCTCGCTGCGCGAGTTGCCCCTCCTGGCGATGCTCTGCTGGTACGCGGTCCTGCTCTTCTCGTACGACGGCGGCACCGGGGAGGGTGCGATCATCGCGACGTCGTCAGCGGGGACGAGTTAGGCAGGCCCGGGCCTCCGGAACCCTAGGAGAACCCCGATTCGGCTGGACGCTCGGATCAGGCCATGCTCGATCCTTCGCCGCCTCGGTCGGGGCAGAAGCGCGAGCTGCGGTCGCACAATGACGAGACCGCTTCCGTGCCGCCGGCTCGCGGGCGCGTCGCTCGGAGACGACGAGCGGGGGACCGCGCTCCGATCGGTCGCGGATCGAGAAGAGAGCCACCGAGATTCGATACGGTTAATAATGGAACATATGTAATAATGGACGCTTGAATCTGCAATTTAGGTTGCAGTTCGGAACAGCGTCGAAGAGTCTCCTGATCGCCTGTCTTCTCGTCATGGGTGCGTTCGCGATGGCCGCGCCCCGCGCCTCCGCCCAGACTGCGTCTGGAAGCTACTCCCAGTCTGGCACCCTCACCCTGGCCATGCCCAACTGCTTCGACTCACTGAGCCAGTTCACCACGACCTGCAGCGATCCTTGGTACTTCCTGCAGACGATGTTCCCCGACGGCGGCGTCCCCACGGTCAACGGCATAGTGCACGTGGCCGTCGAGGACTACTACTCCAGCCCGAACGGGACGGTCTGGTACTTCCACCTAAGACCCGGGATGACCTGGTCCGACGGCGTCCCGGTCAACGCGACCGACCTGACCTGGTCCATCCAGGAGATGTTCGCGAGCTACTCGTGGGGGGCCGGAAGCCTCGCAGGGTATGTCTCGCTCCTGAACGGAACGCCGCAGCAGGCCGTCAGGAACTACAACTCGAGCACCACCGAGGTGGTGCTCAAGCAACCGTTCTCGATCCTCGGCGACATCATAGGGACCGAGGACACCCCGAACCTTACCCCTGAACACGTATGGACCAGCCTGATAAACGCGACGACCGCGCCGGGGACGCTCTTCGGGACCCTGGTAGGCGCCGGTCCCTACTACGTCTCCGACTTCACGCAGGGGGCCCAGGAGGTCGTCGCCCTCCCGAACACCCACGGGACCCCCTTCGGCAGCAGCAGCAACGGCGACCAGCCGTACTTCAGCAAGATAGTGACCGAGCTGGTACCGTCGAGCACGAGCCTCGCCGAGCTGCTCCTCAGCGGGTCGATAGACGCGGCCTCGGTGGCCCCCTCGGACGTCGCCGGCCTCTTGAACAACCCGAGCATCAAGGTCGAGGCGACCCCGAGCACCGGGCTCTGGTACATCGAGTTCCCGTCGGACCACTATCCCTACAACGTGACCGACTTCAGGCAGGCCCTGGCCTACGCCATCGACGCGCCATCGCTCGTGAAGAACGCCCTGGCGGGCTACGGGACCGCCGGCAACTACGGCTTCATACCCTCCGGCTCCCCCGAATACAACTCGAGCATCCCCTCCTACGCGTTCAACGTCAACGAGTCGGAGGCCCTCCTCCAGAGCTCCGGCCTCAGGATGGGCTCGAGCGGGTTCTACAACTTCCCCAACGGGACGGCCTTCCAGCCGCTCGTCTACGTGCCGGCCGAGCAGACCCAGATAGTCCTCGCCGGGACGCTGGTGGTCCAGCAGCTGCAGGCCGTGGGCATAAACGCCCAGCTCCGCCCGATCGCCGGCGCGACGATGTCCTCGGTCTGGTACCAGGGCTCCAACATGTACTTCGAGTTCCAGAACTTCGGCTACCCGAACAGCGAACTCCTGACGGACCAGAGCTTCTACTCGTACTTCTACTCGGCCGGCCCGGAGCCGGGACAGCAGGCGTTCGCGAGCGCCAGCGTCGGAGCGGAGTACAACTCCACGGTGGCGGCGCTGGAGGGCTCCACCTCTCCGCAGCAGGTCCAGAGCCTGGAGCAGAAGATACAGGGAATCGTAGCGGACTACGTCCCGTCGATACCGCTCTTCTACCCGGACATCATCTGGGCGTACAACAGCCAGACGGTGCAGGGATGGCCGCAATCGCCCAGCTCCTTCGAGCTCCCCGGCCTGGTGTGGAACCTGACGGCGCTGTCCACCATCCACCCGCCCCTGTCCTCGACCACCGTCTCCGCCTCCGGCTCGACCACGAGCACGTCGTCGAGCTCGAGCAGCACGAGCCTGAGCCTCGCCTACGGCGCCAGCGTCCTGAGCGTGGGCTCCGTCCTGGCCGCGTTCTGGGCCGTGTCGGGACGGCGTAGACCGCAGAAATGATCGCACCGTGCAACGCAGCTACGTCGTCCGCCGCGCCATCTACGCCTTCGTAACCTTCCTCATCGTCCTGGTCATCAACTTCGCGATCCCCCGCGTGATGCCGGGCAGCCCCATCCAGTACTTCGCGAACCCGCGGATCCTCCCCTCGCTGGAGGCCAGGATACTCGCCGAGCGGTTCGGCCTCGACCAGCCCGTCTGGGTCCAGTTCTGGCTGTACCTGACCGGCGTCTTCCACTGGCCCCCGGACCTCGGCGTCTCCTACCAGTACTACCCGACCCCCGTCCTGACCGTGATCTTCGACTATCTCCCCTGGACCCTGCTTCTCGTAGGGGTCTCGACCGTCTTCACGGCAGTCATCGGCATATTCCTGGGAATCTGGACGGGCTCCAGGAGGGGCTCGAAGGCCGACACGGCGGTCACGTCCGCCTCGATGTTCCTCTGGACGATGCCGTTCTTCTGGCTCGGCACGATACTCCTCTGGGTCTTCGCCATCGACCTTCGCTGGTTCCCCGCCGGCACCGCAGAGTCCTACTCCGCCCTCCACCTCGCCTGGTACCTGCAGGCCGGGAACATCCTCGAGCACGCATTCCTCCCCGGGCTGACGCTCACGCTGGCGGCCTTCGCAGGCTACACCCTGCTGATGCGCAACACGATAGTCGAGGAGCTCCAGCAGGACTACATAGTCGTCGCCACCGCGAAGGGCCTCTCGCGGCGCGCCGTGCTCTTCAAGCACGCCGCCCGGAACGCGATGCTGCCCATGATCACGCTGATCGGCCTGAACCTCGGGTACGTGGTGAGCGGCGCCCTGCTCGTGGAGGTCGTCTTCTCGTACCCGGGGGTGGGATACCTGACCTGGCAGGCGGTCCTGAGCCACGACTATCCCCTGCTCCAGGGCCTCTTCCTCGTGCTCTCGATCACCGTCATAGTCGCGAACTTCGCGGCCGACATCGTCTACGCCTTCGCGGACCCGCGGATCAAGTAGGGAGGGTGATGCGTCGCTGCCCAGCCGAGCGCTGACGGTGTGGCTACGCAGGCTGGCCGGGAACCATCGGCTCGTCGCAGGCGTGGCGATCCTCGCGGTCTTCGTCGGGATGGCCGTCTTCGCCCCGTTCCTCACCCCCTACAAGCCGCACCAGGTGGTCGGTCCCCCGTACGGGCCTCCCAGCGCCAAGGACTGGCTGGGGACGGACGAGCTGGGCGCCGACGTGATGAGCCAGATGATCTACGGCTCCCGGGTCAGCCTCACGGTCGGCTTCGCAGTGGCCGCGGTCGCCACCCTGCTGGGGTCCGCCGTGGGCCTGGTCTCGGGGTTCTACCGGGGGGCGGCCGACGAGGGCCTCATGCGGATCACCGACGTCTTCCTGATACTGCCGTCGCTCCCCCTCGCCATCATCCTCGCGGCGTACCTCGGCCCCAGCGAGACCACGATCATAGAGGTGCTCGCGGTCACGGCCTGGCCTTTGGTGGCCAGGGTCGTCAGGTCGCAGACGCTCTCGCTCCGGGAGCGTCCCTTCACGGACGCGGCGCGGGTGATCGGGGCGGGCAACGGGCGGATAATGTTCAGGGTCATAATACCGAACCTGCTGACGCTGATCGCCGCCAACGCCGTGCTCACCGTGACGGCAGCGGTGGTGGGGGAGGCGGGGCTCGACTTTATCGGGCTCGGAAACCCGAGCGTGGTGAGCTGGGGCACGATGCTGTACTGGGCGCAGAACACCGCGGCGCTCCTGAACGGGGCCTGGTGGTGGGTGCTCGCCCCGGGGCTGTGCATCAGCCTCGTCGGCCTGGGCGCCGTCCTCATCAGCGTGAGCCTGGAGGACCTGTTCAACCCGCGCTTGAGGAGCAGGTAGATGGATCGATGACCCTGCTCGCCATAAGGGACCTGACCGTCGAGTACAGGACGGAGCGGGGCCCCCTCCGCGCCGTGGACGCGGTCTCGCTCGAGATGGGGGAGGGCGAGACGCTCGGCCTGGCCGGGGAGTCGGGGTGCGGCAAGTCGACCCTGGCGTTCTCGATTCTCAGGCTCCTCCCTCGCTCCGCGAGGGTCACCGGGAGCATAGAGCTCGACGGCGTCGACGTGCTCAGGATGGACGACAGGGCGCTGAGGTCCTACCGGTGGAAGAGCGTCGCCCTGGTCCCGCAGGGGTCGATGAACGCCTTCGACCCCGTCCGCACGATCGGCTCTCAGATAGTCGAGGGGATACGGACGCACGAATCCGTGACCGGCGAACGAGCGTGGGAGCGGACGAGGGCGCTCCTCGCCTCGGTGGGGATCTCCGAGAAGAGGGCGAAGAACTTCCCCCACCAGTTCAGCGGGGGGATGAGGCAGCGCGCAGCCATAGCGATGGCCCTCTCCCTGAACCCGAAGCTGGTGATCCTCGACGAGCCGACGACGGCCCTCGACGTCGTGGTGCAGAAGCAGATCCTGACCCTCCTCCGCCGCCTCCAGCGCGAGTACCGCACCTCCTTCGTCTTCATCACGCACGACCTCTCCGTGCTCGCCGACGTCGCGACGTCGATCGCCGTCATGTACGCCGGGAGGATAGCGGAGATAGGGCCCGA
>JBEKTS010000088.1:0-9443 GCA_049515775.1 Nitrososphaerales archaeon
GACCGAGACCTGCAGCGGGTAGTGGTCTGCGACCAGGTATGCGGTCCCGTTCCCGATGGCGTAGCTCTCCGCGCCGCCGACCTCCACCTGACCGTCGGTCAGCGGGGCGCCCCCCCATCCCCCCGCGGTGAGCTGCACGGCCGCGGGCTGGACCGAGACCGGCTCGACGGTGAAGAGGCCGACCCCGAGCTCCTCGTAGAGCAGGTAGACGTAGCGGGGCCAGGAGGAGGCGGACGCCCCGAGCGGGGCCGTAACCGAGACGCTCTCCGAGAGCCCGCCCGCCCCGCCGGAGCACCCCTGCAGCCATACCCACGAGCCAGTCCCGGTCACGAGCACCGGGTCGTCGACGACGGTCACTCCCTGGGCTCCCTGGAAGTTGGCACCCAGCGTGAACTCCCCTGCGCGCACCGGCATCTCTTCCTGCAGGGACGTGCTGAAAGAGCCGTTCTGGCCCGGGGAGAGTCCGACCGGGGCCGTCTCTGCGACGACCATCGATCTGGACTCGACGGCCGAGCCACCGGCGAGCGCGTAGGAGTAGTCCTGCGACAGGGAGACCCAGAACCGGAACGAGGCAGAGGACGACCCTTGCGACGGCGCTACCGAGACCTGGTCGCCATCCAGGGCGACCGAGAGCGTCCCTCCTCCGAGGGAGGCCGGGATCGAGAACCCGGCGTCCCCCTCCGGCTGCGCGCCCGCGGTGCATGCGCTCAGGTCGTAGGCGGACTGGGAGGGCGTGGAGTAGGTCAGGCCGAGCACCCCGCCAGTCCCGACCGCATACCCCGAGAGCGGCGCCGGAGCGCCGTCGTCCAGCAGGTGGAACTGGACGCTCGCAAGCTCCCCGGCCGCCGAGGCGTCCAGGGTCCAGACCCCGGCCGGGTCGGTGTCCGAGAACGAGAGCAGGGAGACCGAGGCGTTGCCGGGGACGCCGTCGATCGCCGTACCGGTCCCGACGCCTCCCGCCAGGGGCTGGAAGACGGTCACGTTGACCGGTCCGGGCGCGTAGGTCCTGAACCAGAGCTGGTCGCCCGCAGCGTAGACGGGGACCCCGGACGCCAGGGGCACCACGCTGCCCTCGCTGAAGCCGAGCCCGATCGGCAGCACCGGGGGCGACTGAGGGGCTGCTCCCGCGCCGGCAGGCTGCGCCAGCGCGAGGGCCGCGAAGAGCACGGAGACCGCCACCGCCGCGACCGTCGTCCAGGTCGTCGCGGGGGCTGTCCTCCTCCTCCTCCCCCCTGCCTTCGTCACCCTCCCCGGCGCCCCCTGGTCGTCCACCAGATGACCCCGAGGATCGCGAACCCGGGGAGCGTGAACAGGTAGGCGGTGTCCTCGGTGAGCATCGAGCCCAGCACCGACCAACCGAGTGTGATCAGAGACCCGACCACGGCCATGAGGAGGAGCGACTGCCTGCTCCGGGGCAGCTCCTCGCGGGAGACGATGTACAGCATCGCGGCGACGTAGAGCAGGCCCCCGGCGACGGTGACCTTGGGTAGGAGCGAGGAGTAGCTCCCCTCCCCGAGGAAGACCTTGAGCAGCAGCTGCGAGACGCCGGAGAGGCCGGAGGCGCTCGAGGAGAGCGTCGCGACCTCGGAGGGGATCACGAGCATCGAGAAGAGGCCCAGGGAGAAGGGCAGGACGGTCGCGAGCCGCGCGTCCTCCAGCATCGCCGCCCCGAGCCTGTAGAGGGCGTACGGCGGGAGCGCCAGGAGCAGCGCCGGTAGCCAGGCGAGCGCCACGCCGGTGAGATAGGCGGGGGGCGTCCGAACGCCCAGCGCCAGGTAGACCGCCAGCAGCGCCGCGGCGACGAGCACGTCGATCGAGAAGACGTCGATCACGGTCGAGGACCTGGCCCTCCTGAGCCGGGGCGAGAGCATCATCGCCGCGAGCCTCGCGACCATCGAGGCGAGGATCAGGACGTCGATGGCGCTCGAGGACCGGATGGCGCCGGACTTTACCGTCCAGGCGAGGTAGTAGAAGTAGAAGAACGAGAGCGGGGCGACCGCCGTCCCCAGCGCCGTGAAGGCGAGCCTGTCGGTCAACCCTCGGCCATCGCCTCCGCCAGCGGTGTGAGGTCGTCGTCGTCGCCCCCGTCCACGTCCCCGGCGTAGGCGTAGTACCTCCCGCCCGGGTCGGGGTGCCCCGACCTGTCCCAGACCACGAGGGTCAGCCTGGGCCCCTCCTGCGAGGCGGACCGCTGGTGCTCTTCGTACTCGTCGGGGCCGTAGACGCCGAGGTCGGCCTGCGATAGGGCCCTCCGCAGCTCCTCGCCGACCGCGTCCCCGCGCCAGGACTCGACGATCGCCTCGGAGAGCTCGACCAGGTTGGACGCGGACCTCACCACGAGCCCCCCCTGCCGGGCGTAGGCCACCTCCACCCTCACGCCGAGAGACGTCAGCCTCTTCCCGACCTGCGCTATCGCCTCGGACGCCAGGTCTCCGCGCACGACCCTCCTCTCCGAGGTGTTCGCCCTGAGGGCGACCACCATCGAGACGTCGCCCCTCATCGACCCCTCCCTCACCCTGACCAGCAGCTCGTCCTCGCCGTGGCGCGCGACCCTCTTCCAGACCAGGTCGTTGGCGTCGGAGCCGGGGACGTAGGGCTCGATGTCGTAGTGCTCCTGACCGTACCCCCTGGTCCCGGTCGGGACCTCTCCGGAGGTGACCGGGGAGACGGCGATCTGTCTCTCCTGGAGGAGCAGCGACGTAGGGAGGGCCTCGACGGCCAGGTCCAGCCTGACCTCGCAGGTCTGGGTGAAGAGCATGAGCGGGTCGGCGACGCCGAGCAGCGCCCTGAAGCCGGCGAAGGGCCCAGCGTAGGAGGGGGTGAACGAGAGCTCCATCGTCGTCGCCCCTCCCTTCCCCTCGTCGAGCTCTCCCTGGCCGATCTTCACGCCGAAGGGGCCGGTGACCGAGACCGAGTAGACCCTGGCGTAGCGGGGACCCGTGGCGCTCACGCGGAGGAGGGCGGAGCGGGTGGTGCGCTTGAACATCCTCAGCCGGGTCGGCTCGACCTCGGCGCGCCACGCCCGCTGGCTGCGCCTCAGCAGGAGGAGGGAGACGCCGGCCATCACCGCCAGGGTCATCGCGAGCGCGCCGGCTATGGCGGGACCGGCCACGACCGAGATGGCGAGGGTGAGCGCCGTCGCCTCCAGGTAATCCCTGCCCCTCTTCGTCAGGGTTACCGAGGCGGGCTCACCTTCCCCACGAGCTCCTCCGTGAACCTGGCCCCGTCGATACGGTCGCCGGTGAGGAGGGAGGACTGGCTCATCCTCAGCCGGTGGGCGAAGACGTAGGGGACGAGCTCCTTGACGTCGTCGGGGATGACGTAGTCCCTCCCCGAGATGAACGCCCTGGCCCGGGCGCACCTCGAGAGCTGGATCATCGCCCGGGGGCTCGCGCCCAGCGCCACCCGCGGGTCGGACCGGGTGGCCTCGGCCAGCCTCGCTACGTAGTCGATTATCTCGTCGGAGACCTTCACCGACCTGACCTCCTTCATAGCCTCGTGGAGCTCGCTCCTGGAGACCGCCCGGCCGACGACGTCCTCGGTCGTCTCGGCGATGTTCCGCTTCACTATCTCGAGCTCGGTCTCGTGGGGGAGGTATCCGAGCGTGATCTTGACCATGAACCTGTCGAGCTGGCCCTCGGGCAGCGGGTAGACCCCCCTGAACTCGGACGGGTTCTGGGTGGCCAGCATCATGTGGGGGGCGGGCAGCCGCTCGGTCTGCCCCTCGACGGTGACCTGACCCTCCTGCATCGACTCCAGCAGGGCGCTCTGGACCTTCGGTGGCGCCCGGTTGATCTCGTCCGCCAGGAGGATGTTGGTGAAGACGGGGCCCTTGCGGAACTCGAGCTCCCTGGTCTTCATGTTGAGGATCAGCCCCCCGACGATGTCGAGCGGGAGCATGTCGGGCGTGAACTGCACCCTCCTGAACTCCAGCCCCAGGGACCTGGCGAAGGACTTCGCCAGCATCGTCTTGGAGACGCCGGGCACCCCCTCGAGGAGGGCGTGGCCCTCGGCGAAGAAGGTCGAGAGGAGCAGCTCGGTCTCCCTCTCCCTGTTCACCAGGACCTTCGCGACCTCCTCGACGACCGCCCTGCTCAGCTCCCTCTTCATCGGCGGGGCCTCCGCAGCGCCCTGACGAGCTCCCCCAGCGGCGGGGCCTCCGCATCTGGAGCGAGCATCGACAGCCCGCCGTACCTCTGCCCCTCGTAGGCTACCAGGGCCCTGTCTATGCCGTTCCAGTCCAGACCAGGCTCCTCCCGCCGCGCCCTCGCCAACCCCTCCCTCAGCGTGAAGCCGTCGGGCAGCTCCGGGAACCTCGCCCTGAGCGCCGCTCCCAGCTCCCCGAAGCCCGCCGCGCGGGCGGACCGGCCCCTCCCGGTCAGCATCGCGGCCGCGCCGAGCGCGGCCGCCAGATAGACCGCCGCGTCGAGCGCGACGAGCAGGTCAGGGTCCAGCTTGGACCCCCTCGAAGGTCGTGACGGACGTCTGAGAGCCGTAGACCGAGAGCAGCGCGGCGACCAGCCCGTGGAGCGAGACCGACCTCTCCGGCTGGAACGCTATCCACTCCACGTCGGCCGAGCCGGCCGAACGGAGGGTCGCGTTGGTCACCGAGAGGGGCGTCCGCACCACCCTCTCCGCGACCTGCCCCGTGTCGTAGTAGAGGTCGAGGTACGCCTTCCCCGGCCCGACGGGGGCGGTCGGCGAGCCGATCTCGACGGTGCCGGGGGTCCACGCCGGGACCATCCCCGACTGGTTGGTCCGGAGGTCGAGGAGCTCCTCTCGGTAGGTGCCGCTCGTCAGGCTGACCACGACCGAGGTGGTCTCGTTCGGGGCGATCAGGACCGGCTCGGAGATGTTCATCGGCAGGTCGGTGAATGTCACGGTGTAGCTCCCCGCCCTGAGCTTGCCGATCGCCTGCTCGCCCGACGAGTTCGTCCTGAAGACCCCATGGGCGGCGGGGGCGACGCCGCTCGGCAGCACTATGAAGCTGGCGTTCGCGAGGGGGAAGCTCGCGATCTCGAAGGAGGGCGCTGGGAAGGCGGCGCTGGAGTTCCGGACGTCGACGAGCAGGCTCCCCGACGACTGGGAGAGCACCTGGCCGTTCTCGTGCACCTCCACGATGGACACCCCGAAGATGGGGGGCACGAAGCCCGCGGTCACCGCGGCGAGCGCGCTGGCCAAGACTAGGAAGCAGGCCGCAACAGCGACTTCCCTGGTCCGCGTGCCCATTCGAGGTTGCCACGCGACTGACCCCGCGAGGCGTTAAAGGCTTTCTGAAATCGGAATCGGCTCCCTTCCCCCTCATTCCCGCACCGTCCCTCCCGGCCCTGGAGCGGGGGTGGGCCGCACTGGGTCTCAACGCCGAGAGTCGTCTCCGGTGGTTATCTACCACCGCCGAATCCGAGCCACTGCCATGTCCATCGAGAGCCTCCTCAGGAGAGACCTCAGGGTCGTGATCATCGCCTCGCTGGCCGTCCTCTCCCTCGGCTTCGCGGGACCCATGGAGGGCGCGATCGGGATGATCGACTCGGGGTCCGCTGCGCCGACCGGCGTCGTGAACCCGACGATGACGGCGGACGGCGTCTTCCTCTTCTGCCTCGAGCTCGTCTTCCTCTCCTTCGTCGTCTATCTGGGCTACGTCGTCGTCGCGGCGGACAGAAAGCTGAAGGCCTGACGACGACGGGAGCGGCGAAGAAGCCGTCTCCCAATCTTAAATACGACCCGCTGAGCCGAGCTCGAACATGCGAGCGTCGACGAGGGAGAGGCCGGGTCTCACGCGCACGGTGCTCGCGGTCATCCTGATCTTCGTCGTCCTCATGGCTGGGATCGCGGTCTACGCCCTCGCCTTCCAGGGCGCGAGCATACTCGGCCCGACGACCTCGTCGGTGCAGACCACGTCTTCGACGAGCTCGGCGAGCGCGACCACGCAGTCTTCGACCTTCTCCACGACGACTACCTCCTCCTCCACGACCTCCTCTACCACCGGCTCGCCTCCCACGACGTCCGCCACGACTACCTCCTCCTCGGCCGCCACGACCTCCTCCTCCACGATCACCTCGTCCACATCCTCGAGCAACAGCAGCAGCAGCGGCGGCCAGACCTCGACGAACACGACCTCCTCGTGCACCCCGGGCGTCGTCCTCGCGGCGTTCCCGCCCGTTGAGGACCTCGCGACGCTGCTCGGCGCGTACTCCTCGCTCTCTATGACGAGCTACAACACCACCGCGCCCTCGTCCAGCATCGTCCAGACCAACTCCTCCTACAGCGTGGTCTACGCCAGCGCGGTCGGAAACCTCACGACCTACAAGGTCCAGTTCAGGGAGGTCACGTCGATCTCGAGCTCCCTCAGCACCGCCTGGATCCGCTCCGATGGGACCGTCCTCGCGTTCGACGCCGGGACGGGCAACGAGACCGGTCCTCAGGCGACCGGCGCCCTCGCCTCCAGCGCGGAGCCATTCATCGCGCTCATCGTCCAGGGCGAGCTCCTCGGTCTCTACACCCTCTCTCCTCAGGTCCAGCCCGCGAACCAGACGTCGGTGACCTTCGGCTCGACCCAGGTCTACGTGACGAACTTCGGCACGAGGGCGCTCCCAGCCACGATCAGCACCTGCGAGGCCGAATACACCCTCACAACCTTCTCCCTCCAGGCGGCGACGGTCCCCGGCTCGAACCTCATACTCATCACGAGCGAGAACATCCGGGGCACGTCCGTCTCGGGCTCGACGACGACGCAGCTCTTCGCCGACCTGCAGTTGGTCTCGGTCACGCTCGGCTGACCACCAGCCACCGACCCCTCCCACGGTCCGGAACGGGGAGTCGTTGTCTGATGAACAGCGCCTCGGAGCTCCTTCTCAAGGACCCGCGGCCCCGATTCCTCGGCGCGCCAGCGCCTATTTATCCGGCACTGGAAGAATCTCCGACAACCGATAAATCGCACGCCTCCCTTCCCCCCGCATGCACATGGCCGGCACACAGGAACAAACGGGCGACGTCGTCTGGACCGGAAGGCCCTCGATAGGCGTCTACGTCGCGCTTTACGCCGTCGTGGCGGTCCTCGGCGCGGCCATACTGGTGGCGCTGGAGGTCCGGGCAGCGGACGGCGTGGCGTCCCTCTCTGGGACCCTCTTCGCCTCCCTCAGACTAGGTCCGGTGGTCATCCCCGACGCGCTGGAGGTCGTGACCGCCCTGGCCGTGCTCATCCTCTTCCTCGCGAAGGTCGTCGGGCTCGCGATCTACCGGGCGGGTCACAGCTTCGAACTTCGCACCGACGGCCTCTACTTCAACAGGGGGATCGCCAACCTCCAGAACGTCTTCCTCTCGGCGATGGCCTTCTCGGACGCGAGGCTGCTGAGGACGCTCGGGATGAGGATCGTCGGACGGTCCACGATAATCGTCGAGGCCAACGACGGGAGAAGGTTCGAGATGAGGATGCTCAAGGACGGGGTGGGCGTCCAGACGCTCATCCGGAGCAACCTCTCGCACCCGACGGTCAGGATCGAGAAGCAGGCATGAGACGGGGGTCGGCCGGTCAGGTCATCTGGCGCAGGAACGACCTGTCGGGCCCCGCACGGCCTCGATCGAGGGGCCCGGGACGCGCAAGCCATCTTCAGCGTCGCCGAACCGGTGAGCGAGGCCGAGGCGGCGGACATTTCTTATAGATTTAATAATAATATCAAGTATGTTATGCAAAATGCATAAAGTTTATCCGACCTTCAAAAAGTCGTCGGGAGCAGGTAGGTATTATCACGACAATGAACAGAAACTCGAGATTGGCTTCGATAGCACTCGCGGTCTTCTTGGCGAGCCTGGTCTGCCTCCCGTTCGCCCAGGCGGACTGGCAGATGTTCCACGGCGACGGTTCCCACAGCGGCGCCGGCACGGACGCGATGACCGTCACCGGCTCGCTCCTCTGGAAGTACAACACGAGCCACGAGGTCTGGTCGTCACCCGCCGTGGTCAACGGGATCGTCTACGTCGGCTCCGATGACGCCAACGTCTACGCCCTGAACGCCGACACCGGCGCCAAGGTCTGGAGCTACACCACCGGCTACGCCGTGACCTCGTCACCCGCCGTGGTCAACGGGATCGTCTACGTCGGCTCCGAGGACGACAGCGTCTACGCGCTGAACGCGGCCACGGGCGTGAAGCTCTGGAGCTACGCGACCGGGGGCCAGGTCAACTCGTCTCCGACGGTCGTCAGCGGTGTGGTATACGTCGGCTCCGACGATGGCAGCGTCTACGCGCTGAACGCGGCCACGGGCGCGAAGCTCTGGAGCTACGCGACCGGCATGGCGGTAGCCTCTTGTCCGGCCATCGCGAACGGGGTCGTATTCGTGGGGTCCGAGAACGGCAACGTCTACGCGCTGAACGCCGACAGCGGCGCCAAGGTCTGGAGCTACGCGACCGGCAACCAGGTCTACTCCTGTCCAGCGGTGGCGGCGGGCACCGTCTATGTCGGATCGTGGGACGACAACGTCTACGCGCTGAACGCCGACAGCGGCGCCAAGGTCTGGAGCTACACCACGGGTGGCTACATAGATTCGTCTCCCGCGGTCGTCAACGGCGTGGTCTATATCGGCTCGTCTGACGACAGCCTGTATGCCCTCAACGCGGTCACCGGCGCGAAGCTGTGGAGCTACGCTGCGTCCAACGGAATCGGGTCCTCTCCGGCGATAGTCGGCGGCATGGTCTACGTGGGCTCACGGGACGGCGGCATCTACGCCATCAACGCCACCACCGGCACCAAGGCCTGGAGCTACGCGACGGGCAACGAGGTCAGATCGTCCCCCGCTGTCGTGGGGGGGCTGCTCTTCATCGGTTCCTGGGATGGGAACGTGTACGCCCTGGGCGCACTCGCCACGACGACCAGTAGCTTGGCCACGACGAGCTCAAGCTTGACCACGACGAGCTCAAGCCGGGCGACCGCTACGACATCTTCCACCCCTTCGACCACGACCTCCACACCGACCACCAAGACAACGGCGCAGACAACGGCGGTCACCACGTCCTCGACCACGTCGTCCGCGCAGACGACCGCTACGACATCGCCCACGTCCTCCTCCTCCTCCTCGACCTCCCTCTCGCCCTACTATCTGGTGGTGCCGGGCGTCGCCGCCATACTGTCCGTGCTCTGCCTCCTGGCCGCCAGGACGCGGTGGGGGAAACTCCGGTCAGGCGAGCGGTCGGCGTCCTAGGCGCCGGGCCGAAGCGAGAGCTCTCGAGGATCCTGCCAATTCGGTACGCTATGCTCCGGGCAGTTAGCCTCGCCGCGGATCGGGACGCCGAGGAGCCGCGCAGCCCGACGGACCACGAACGCGGCTGACTCTGGGAACCGCGATTCACCGCCGTCGCGTCGGCCAACTAGGGGCTGCCCAAGGCGATTGCGTCGGTGACCATGGCCCACGAGTCCCCGCCGAACGCCCATTCCACGTTCAGACCCGCCT
>JBEKTS010000089.1:0-12649 GCA_049515775.1 Nitrososphaerales archaeon
GTGTTCATCAATCAGTTCCTTGTTAGGCCCGAGGATTTTGAGAGGTTCCTGAAGGCTTGGCAGAAGGACGCGGAATACTTCAGGGGCCAGCCCGGATGTATTTCATCCCAACTCCACAAAGGCATTGGTGCGAGCGGTATATTCCTCAACTACACGGTTTGGGAGTCTACGACGCAGTTCAGGAACGCTGTCGGCAAGGTGGGGGACTTTCAGACCTGGCTATCGAAGTATCCTGACAGCACGATCATATCTCCGCACATCCTAAAGAAAGTGGCAGTTTCAGGGATTTGCGTGGACTAGACAACAACTACTCTCTCTGTGTGCGGTTTTTGTAGTCCTCTGTCTCTTTGGCCGCTGGAGGTAAGACAATCCACCCTCCTCACACCCCAGATCCCTCCGATGACCTGAGGAGACGAATCATCCTCATTAGGAGATACCGTTGACGGATCAAAGGGGATTCGGGATTGAACTAATGCTGAAAAGGTCAAACCTGCCTCCCATGATTAATCGGGGCATATCTCAAGGTAATTGTGGGCGGGCCCGACGGGGATCGAACCCGTAGGCGCAGGATTCTGCGCGACGGGGACCGCCATCGACGGCCGGCGAAGCCCTGGGGCTCCGGTCCGTCGTGAGATGAACGGTCAGCCACCCAAGAAGGAATGCGATCCCGACTCAATCCTCGCCACGGGGCGTCCGCGAACTGCTTAACTAGAAGGAGGGCGCCGCGAACCGCGAAGATGGTCCGGAGCGCAGGAAGACGGGCGGCGCGGAAGGGTGGCCACGCCGACGACGACGAGGACTTCCGGAACCGGCTGGACGACTGCCGGCTCCTCCGGGTGATCAATAAGATCTACAAGGAGGAGTACGGCTACTCGGCGAAGAAGTTCCTCCTCACGAGCGCCCCCAGGCCGCAGGCGGAGCGGATACTGAGCACTCTCGAGCTGGCCCCCCCTTCGATTACGAAGATGTTCAAGAGGCGCCTCGACGGGAAGCACCGGAAGGACGAGTGGACGCCCATGATCCCCTTCCCGGCCATAAGCAAGAAAGGCGGCAGGAAGGTCTTCGTCGAGGAGGTGCACAACTCGGGAGGCTTCACCGTCGACTTCCCCAAGCTGGCCGCGGAGGGAAGGCTGCTCTACACCACCATGTCGCCGTCGGAGTTCTTGGGCTACGCCTACGATGGGGAGCTGATCGAAGAGCGCTCGGACGACGACGTCAAGGCCACGGAGTCGAAGGTGCAGCGAAAGGAGAAGCGCCTGCGGAAGGGCCAGCCCCTGGAGACCCCCTACCTGAAGCTCGACCTGGCTCGCTGCAGGTTCGTCCTCCACGACGGCAGGCACAGGGTGGTGGCGGCCGACGAGCGGGGCGTCGAGGAGCTCCCCGTCATGATCGAGCACCAGGTTCCGGCGGCCGGGAGCGAGTCGTCCTGCCTTCGGAACAGGAATCGGTGGAGGAAGGAGGACGTGCCCTCCCCGAACCTGCGCGCAGGCCAGAGCTCTTGAGCCGCCAAAGGGCGTTCGGTTCGACCGCGTGCCGCTCGCTCAGCGGGGCCGGGGCCGACGCCCGGCACTGAACGGGGCCGGGGGCGGGCGAGGTCTCGCCAGGGGCGAGACAAGCCTTATCTTTACCAGACGCCCCGATTTCATCCGTGATCCACGAGGCAGATCTCCCGGGACCTCGCCGGGACGACCCCCCGCGCGCGTCCATGGTCCGGTCGGTCTTCCCGAGCGGGATGCCGCCGTGAGCGACCCGACCTTCAGGGCGGAGCCCGAGCGACCGTCGGCCGACCGCCTCATGCGGACGAACTTCGCCGATCCCAGTCGGGAGGGACGGAGGTTGTTCGGCGAGGCCTTCGGGACCTTCTTCCTCGTCGTCGTCGCCGCGGGGGCGGGCGCGGTGGACGCGACGAGTCTGGGGGAGGTCGGTCGGGTCGCGGCCGTGGTCGCGCCCGGCCTCATGGTCATGGCCATCATCCTGTTCATGGGAGCGGTCTCGGGGGCTCACCTCAACCCGGCCGTGAGCATCGGCTTCGCGGCGAGGGGCGACTTTCCCTGGAGGCGGGTCCCGGGGTACATCGCTGCCCAGCTCGTCGGAGCGACCGTCGCGTGTGCGTTCCTCTGGTTGATGTTCGGGAGGGCAGGGATGCTGGGGGCGACGGAGCCAGGGGTCGGGATCTCCGACCTCCAGGCCGTGATGATGGAGCTCGTGCTGACGCTCGGGCTCGTGAGCACGATCCTCGGGACGGCCTCCAGGGCGCAGAACGTGGGCCCGCTCGCCGCCCTCGCCGTGGGGGGATACATCGCGCTCGCGGGCCTCTGGGCGAGCCCGATCAGCGGCGCGTCGATGAACCCGGCGCGGTCGTTCGGGCCGGACCTCCTGCTCCTGAACTTCGCCCACTTCTGGGTCTACGTCGCGGGTCCGATAGCCGGGGCGTTGCTGGCGGTCGGGGCCGCGTATCTGCTTCGGGGTCCCGGAGGGGACGCGCCCGCGGTCCAGGCGGCCGAGGGTCACCTCTAGTCGCCCCCTTCACGTCCGCGGGAGGGGTCCCGCCCGCCCCGGGGCGCCTCGCCGTGGGCTGACCTGCACAATCCTGAAATAATCGGGCGCGGCCTCCGCCTCGATGGGCTCTAGAGGGCAGGAGGCCGTCCCTTTTCGCTCGGACACCGGATATCGCTCTGAACGATCGCTCCAGACCATCGCCGGTCTCCGGGGCGCGGCGCCTCGGCCCTCCGGCCTGCCCGGATAGACGATCGAGATGGCAGTCAGGCTCGCGGTCGACATCGGCGGGACGTTCACGGACGCGGCCGCGCTGGACGAGGAGACCGGCCTCATAGAGGTGGCCAAGTCCTCGACGACCCCGTCGAGCCCCGTCGACGGGGTTCTGGCGTGCGTGAAGAAGCTGAAGCTCGACCCGACCAGGGTGAACTACCTCGTCCACGGCACGACCGCGGCGACCAACGCGGTCGTCCAGAGGAGGTTTCCGCCCATAGCGCTGGTCTGCACGAAGGGGTTCGCGGACACCACCGAGATACAGCGCGGGAACCGCCCGCTCTACGGGCTGTACGACATCCGCTGGGAGAAGCCGAGCCCCCTGGTGCCCCGGCACCTCAGGTACGAGGTGGACGAGAGGGTGGGCAGGTCCGGTGAGGTCGTCACCGAGCTCGACGAGGAGGGCGTGCGGAGGATAGCGAGGGAGGTAAGGGCGGCCGGGATCAGGACCGTGGGGGTCAGCCTCCTCTTCTCCTTCATGAACCCCTCCCACGAGAGGGCGGTCCGGCGGATATTCGGCGAGGAGGCCCCGGACGTCTACATCTCCATCTCCTCGGAGGTGAACCCGGAGATCCGCGAGTACGAGAGGGCCAGCACCGTCGCCATCGACGCGGCCGTGAAGCCCGTGATGGACCTCTACATCGGCAGCCTGGAGCGCGGCCTGAGGGACGCCGGCTTCTCGAGCCGGTTGATGATCATGAAGGCGAGCGGGGGAATGATGAGCTCCTCCGCAGCCAAGGAGATCCCCGTCCAGACCATCGAGTCCGGGCCGGCCGGGGGGACCATCGGGGCGGCGCAGGTAGCCGGCGCCCTCGGGATCAAGAACCTGATAGCCATCGACATGGGAGGGACCACCTTCAAGGTGAGCCTGGTCGACGACGGCGCCCCGAGGTACAGGTCCGAGGGCGAGCTCGAGTGGGGCGTCCCGTTCCGGATCCCCATGATAGACATCAGCGAGATAGGCGCCGGCGGGGGGAGCATAGCCTGGATCGACGAGACCGGCCTGCTCCGCGTCGGCCCGCAGAGCGCGGGCGCGGACCCCGGCCCGGTCTGCTACGGGCAGGGCGGCGCGGAGCCGACCATCACCGACGCCCAGCTGGTGCTGGGGCGGCTCGACCCCGACAGCTTCCTCGGCGGGGACATGAGGCTCGACAGGGAGGCGGCCTCGGCGGCGATAGGCGCCCTCGCCGGGCGGCTGGGCCTCACCCTCGTGGAGACGGCCGCGGGGATCGTCAGGATAGCGGAGGCCAACATGCTCTCGTCGATGCACGTGAACTCGGTCCAGAAGGGCTACGACCCCCGTAACTTCTCCGTGATCGCCTACGGCGGCGCCGGCCCCATGGTGGCCTCGACCCTGGCGCGCTCCCTCGGCTCGCCGACCCTCTTGATACCGTTCCACCCGGGGATCTTCTCGGCCATAGGGATGCTCGCGACGGACATCAGGTTCGACTACATGCGCTCGTACATGACGCCGGTCGACCAGGTCGACCTCGGGAAGCTGAACTCGCTCTTCGGCGAGCTCGAGCGGCAGGCGAGGGAGACGCTGGCGCGGGAGCACAAGGGGGATTCGTACACCCTGAGGACGGCCGACATGAGGTACCTGGGCCAGAACTACGAGATATCCACGCCCGTGCCCGCCGGCGAGCTGACCCCGGAGAAGCTCGAGGTCGTGAAGCAGAACTTCAACGTCGAGCACATGAAGCTCTACGGCCACAACAAGCCGGACGAGAAGCTGGAGCTCATCGGCGTCCGTCTGGCGATAGTCGGGACCATAGTGAAGCCCAAGTTCAGGAGGGCGCCCCGGCCCGGCGGCATGGCTAAGGCCATCAAGGGCGACAGGGACGTCTACTATCACGAGACCGGCTTCCGGCGGTCGAAGGTCTACGACAGGGAGTACCTGCCAGTGGGCGAGGAGTTCGAGGGCCCGGCGGTGATCGAGGAGATGGACTCGACCATCGTCGTCAACCCGGGCCAGAGGGCGCACGTCGATGGCTACGGGAACGTGGTGATAGCGACATGAGCGCGGCCAGGGCAGCGTCGTCATCATCCTCCGAGGACGGGAGGAGGGCGGCGGACCCGATAACCCTCGAGGTCGTGAGGGGAGGCATCGTCTCGCTCTGCCAGGAGATGGGCATCTCCATGGAGAGGTCCTCCTACTCCCCCGTCTTCAGCGAGGGGTTGGACTACTCGTTCGCCCTCTTCGACGGGTCCGGCGAGATGATCTCGCAGGCCGCGTTCGACCCGTGCCACCTGGGCGCGATGCCGCAGGCCGTGCGCAGGACGCTCGAGCAGGTCGGTAGGGAGAACATGGAGCCGGGCGACGTCTTCCTGAACAACGACCCCTACCTAGGCGGGTCCCACTGCAGCGACTACACCTTCATGAGGCCCGTCTTCTCCGGCGACCGGGTCGTCGCCATAGCCGCCGCCAGGGCCCACATGATAGACGTGGGGGCATCGGTCCCCGGGAGCTTCGCGGGCGACACCACCGAGATACACCAGGAGGGGCTCAGGCTGCCCGCGGTGAGGCTGGTCTCCCGCGACAGGGAGGTGAGCGACCTCTGGCGGCTCATCCTCACGAACGTCCGGGTCTCCCGGGCCTTCGAGGGCGACATGAGAGCCGTCCTGGGGGCGCTGAAGGTGGCGGAGCGGCGCATCCTGGAGTACTCGGACGGCTACGGGGTCGAGGCCTGGGAGTCCATACTGGGGCGCATCAAGGACATCTCGGAGGGGGTCATCAGGAGGGAGCTCTCGGCCCTGCCCGAGGGCTCCTACTCCTACGAGGACTACGTCGACGACAGCGGCAACACCTCCGCTCCGCTGAGGATCAGGGTCAGGGTCACCATCAAGGACGGGACGCTGCTGGCCGACTACTCGGGGAGCAGCCAGCAGGCGAAGGGGCCGATAAACTGCGCCTACGCCGTCACCCTCGGGAACACCTTCATCGGCACCCTGCACTGCCTCCCCATCCACGGGGAGTACCAGCTGAACGCGGGTACGTTCAGGCCGATACGGGCCGAGATCCCGCTCGGGACGATAACCAACGCGGCCTACCCGGCGCCCGTCCAGGGCGGCAACACCGAGACCTCGAACAGGATAGTCGACGCGATGATCGGGGCCCTCTCCCAGGCCGTGCCTCCGGAGAACGTGAAGGCCTCGTGCCACGGGACGTGCTCGGGGCTGACGGGGGGCGACATCCGCGGGAGGCCCGAGGACCAGTGGGTCATGTACCTCTGGGGCCTGGGAGGCATGGGCGCGAGGACCGGGAGGGACGGGAACCCCGCGCAGATGCCCTTCGCGACCAACAACAAGGGGCCGGTCATCGAGGTGCAGGACACCCGCTACCCACTGCTCACGGAGAGGTTCGAGCTATCCCCGCCAGACTCGTGCGGCCCTGGGAGGCAGAGGGGCGGGATGGGCACGCGGTACGGCTGGAGGCTGCTCGCTCCCGAGGCGGAGCTATCCTCCCTCTCGGAGCGGCACAAGATATCCCCCTACGGGGTCTTCGGAGGCCTCCCGCCCTCGGCGTTGTCGTGCGGCCACTTTTGCGACACCAGGCTGACGCCGGCGGGGGCCCCGGCCTTCGGCCACGCCACCGACCTCTACGGGAAGCTCTCGCCCTCAAAGTGGTCGAACGTGAGCCTCCACGCGGGAGACCGGGTCGAGCTCATACTGACGGGCGGCGGGGGGTACGGGGACCCTCTGGAGAGGGAGCCCTCCAAGGTCGCGTCCGACGTCAGGAACCGCTACGTCTCCGTAGAGGGCGCCGAGAGGCTGTACGGGGTGGTCGTCAGGGCGGACTTCTCGGTCGACGAGAGGGCGACGGCCGACCTCCGCGCGAAGCTGCGGGACGGCATCGTCCCCTTCGACATCGCGCCCCTCTACGAGAAGCTGAGCACGCTGGCCTGGCTGACCACCAGGTCCGAGGCGACCCTGGGCGACCTCCAGGGCGCTTCGCGCGGCATGGCTGGGGTGATCAAGTTCGTGGCCGAGAAGGGCGACAGGTTCCACTACGCGAAGGTCCTGGCGAGCGACCCCTACGTCATCCGGCGGCTCGTCTCCTCCCAGAAGGGCTCGGACGTGCGCATCCACACGATACAGTACTTCGCCAGGGAATCGAAGATCGAGTCCCTGCTCCAGTAGGCGAGCGGGGAGCTCACTCGGCCGGGGCGTCGTCCGGACCCCGGAGGCGGATCCCGTTCCTGTCGAAGACCCCCTTCAGCCTGGGCTTCCCCTTCTGGACGCCGTCGATGACCGCGACCTTCACCGAGTTGGCGCGGTAGACCTGGCCACGGGTGGCTGCGATCACGGTCTGGCCGACCTTGAGCTTGGTGCCCGGGGTCCTCCTGAGGGCGAGGTACATGAAGAAGGTGGGGTCCGAACCCGGGAGCACGGGCGGTTCCAGGATCACCCTCTGCCGCATCAGCTCGGCCGGGCTGCTCCCGGCCAGCGCGTACAGGTACTCGTATGTGAGCGGGTTCCAGACGCCCGTGGTGACGTTGGCCACGAACCCGGAGGCGTAGGCGAAGGCCCGGGCTCCGACGACGTGGTCGACCTCGGTGATGTAGAGCATCCCGGGTATCTCGGGCTCGTCGCTGAAGGCGTGGAGCGGGGTCATGCCGATGAGCGCCTGGCCCGGCTCCGCGTGGGTGCCCCCGTTCTCGGCCAGCAGCCGCATGGTCGAGGTGGAGCTCAACCCGGCGGCGTTCACCTGCTCGACCTCGAACCCCGCGTCCCTGAGCTCGGCCGCGCACCTGACCAGGGTCTCGAAGTTGGGCGTCGGCTCGACCCTCTGGGTCTTCAGGTTGTACCGCATCGACGGGTAGGTCGTGACCCCGGCGACGGAGACGTTGGGCAGCGACCTCACCTTCCGGGCGACCGAGACCAGCTCCCGCTCGGCTACCCCCCCTCCCAGGGTGTAGTAGGCGAGGTCGGCGTCCCCGATGACCTTCAGCAGCAGCTTCTGCTCCTTGCCCGCCTTCTTCGCGGCCTTCGAGATCTGGGCCGCCTTGTCGGCGTTGTAGACCGTGATCACCTCGGGAGAGACGGTCCCCACGACATAGTCCGTCTCGTTGCTGGGCACCTGCCCGAGGTGGCCGACGTGGCCGACCTTGACGCTCTGCCTGTGTAGGCTCTTGGCCTCCTCCATGTCGATGGCGATCGCCTCTTCCATCCCAGACCTCACCACCTCCCGGCAGGCCAGCGGGTTCCGCCCGAACTGCTTGGGCTCGAAGTAGGTCTTCAGCCCCGCCTGCTCGGCGGCGCGGCTGACGGAGACCGAGTTCAGCCTCACGGCGTCGAGGTCGAGGACGTACGTGTCCTGGTGAATCTGTCCGCGGGAGTAGAGCTCGAAGGCGGCCCTGATGAGGGCGGGGTTCCTTCGCATCATCGTGTCGAGGAAATCCACGTCGAAGAGAGAGGGAGCCCGCCGGCGTTAAAGCCTTTGTTCGAGCCGTCGAGCGGAAGGGCCTCAGAAGCCTTATTACGCAAATCGCGTCATTATTCGTCCTTGCCTTCCGCAGACTCGGAGCTCTTCGAGAGGATCCGCAGCGCGATCTACGTGCCCGTCATCTCCGATTCCCTGGACTCGATGGGGTACCGTCGCCAGGCCATGGCCCCTCGCATCAGGCCGCTCCGGGAGGACTACAAGATGGTCGGACGCGCCAGGACCGTGACCTGGATGGACGTCTACGCCCCCGACCCCAACCCCTACGAGGTGGAGATCGCGTTCATGGACGACCTGAAGGAGGGGGACGTGGTCGTCACCAGCACCGACTATGCCCTCAGGAACGCGCCCTGGGGCGAGCTCATGAGCACGGCGGCCCGGTGCCGCGGCGCCGCGGGCGCGGTCGTCGACAGCTGCGTGAGGGACGTGAAGAAGATCTTCGAGACCAACCTCCCGGTCTTCGCGGCGGCCATCTCCCCGCTCGACTCGTCGGGGAGGGGCAGGGTGGTCGGCTACGACCAGCCGGTCGAATGCGGGGGCGTCCACGTCGAGAGCGGCGACCTGGTGGTGGGGGACTACGACGGCGTCGTCGTGGTCCCGAGGAGCGTCGAGAAGGCGGTCCTCGAGAAGGCCTTCGACAAGGCGGCGAAGGAGAGCGTGACGCGGAGCGAGCTCCTCCAGGGCAAGACCCTCAAGGAGGTCTTCGCAAAGTACGGCGTCCTCTAGGCAAGCGAGCCTCCGGGAGCGGCCCAGAGGCCGCCACCAGGAATCCAAATATCGCCGGACCGACCCGCGCGCGGCGATGAGAGACCTCGAGCTATCGGGAAGGGTGGCGATCGTGACCGGCGGGGAGTCGGGCATCGGAAGGGCCATCTCAGAGCTCCTCGCTGCGGAGGGAGCGAGCGTCGTAGTAGCGGACCTCAGCCCCGGGGACGCAGCCCAGTCGATATCCGAGCGGGGAGGCGTCGCCGTCCACGTCCAGGCCGACGTACGGAGCCAGCGGGACGCGCAACGGGTCGTCGAGGAGGCCGTCGGAAGGTTCGGAGGGGTCGACATACTGTGCAACAACGCCGGGATAGAGCTGCTCAAGCCGATGGTCGAGACCACCGAGGAGGAGTGGGACAGGGTCATCGACACGAACAGATGGTCAAGAGGGGCGGCGGCTCCATCGTGAACACCGCTTCGCAGCTCGGGCTGGTCGGCCTGGAGAACTTCACCGCGTACTGCGCGTCGAAGGCCGGGGTTATCCTCCTGACCAGGGCGATGGCCCTCGAGCAAGCCCCCAACGGGATAAGGGTCAACTGCGTCTGCCCCGGTCCCGTCGAGACCCCGATGCTCGAGAGGGAGCTGAGGACCGAGCCGGACCCGGAGGCGGCGCGGAGGGCGTGGGCGGGAAGGCTGCCCATCGGGAGGATGGGGAAGCCCGAGGAGATAGCCCAGGCCGTCCTGTTCCTCGCCTCTGACCGGTCCTCGTTCTCGATCGGTCAGGCCCTGGTCGTCGACGGCGGCTACGTCATCCGATGAGCCCTCGGGAGTGCCGGGCTTGCCTGCTGGCTCGCTAGCTGGCCCGGCGCCCGGCGGTCCCGGCCCCGACCATCACCGCGGGCCGCAGCGTCCAGGTCTGCCGGACGATCTCCTCGAGGATGCGCGGGGCAGAGAACCCTTCGGGCAGGACGACCCACCGGCAGGCCTTCTCGAACTCCTCCGGACGGACGAACCTCGACTGGACGAACCTGGCCCCGGTGATCTCGACCTCCGGGGGCACGGGCGTCCCAGCGAGCATCGGCCCGAGCACCTTGGCCGCAGCTACCATGAAGTCCGCGATGGGGAGGGATGTGCCGTCTCCGAGGTCCACGGCCGCTGGAAGCCGCCCGGCATGGTCGATCTCCGTGACGAGGCGCGTCGAGGCGGCGACGAGGTCCTTGGCCTTGACGGAGCGCGGCGACGGCGGAGGCAGGTCCCGGGAGACCTTGGGCCCCAGCGGCTCCTTCGCCCTCGTGGGCTCGAACCGCCCCGTGGCGGAGAGGGACGATATGCCCTTGACGATCAGGTAGAGAAGCTCCGAAGGGGAGGCGAAGTCGTCCCCCACCTCGACGTACCGGACCTCACCGTCGCCCAGCTGCGCCAAGGCCGATCCCAGCATCGCCTTGTCGAAGGTGGGCCTGCTCGTCCTGAACAGGGTCAGCGCGTCGGTCGCCGTGATGAACCTCACGTCCTCGAAGGACGACATGTAGGCCATCATCGCGTCCAGGTCCCCCCAGGCGCGCTCGGTCACCTCTCGGGGCTGGGCGGGCGGTCTGACGTACTCGTCCTTGGTCCTGTTCTGGCCGTGGGCGAAGTTGACGGCGTCCCAGAACTCCTTGTTTATCGCGGTGTGCAGGTGGAAGAGGAAGCTGACGCTCCCCCCGCCCTCCCCGGCGAGCCTCTCGTGGATCTCTCTGAACTGCGCCTTGAGCTTCTGGAGGCCCTCGGGGCTCTCGAAGGTGTAGTCGAACTTGACGAAGTTCTCGTTGGCGCCGTTCAGGTTGAGTATCCCGCAGTACCAGTACGGCCCGTTGGAGAGGTTGAGGATCGGCGTCTCGTCGAGGTAGACCGAGATGCCCATATTCTTCATGGCCGGGTAGTAGTGCGAGGCCCAAGCCGGCCCCGGGTGGCCGTAGCACGACGCCCTCCTCGAAAAGGTCTTCTCCACTAGGGCCAGCCCCTGGCTCTCCTTCCTGGCGAACTCGTCGGCTCCGTCCAGCGTGTCCTCGTGGGCCAGGTACTCGTAGACGACCGGGTGCCTGCTGTGGGTGTCGAGGTGGTATCCCACGTCGTGGTGGGCTATGGCCGAGATGACGTCCCTCCTCTCCCGCTCGAGGAGCACGCGGACCTTCTCGGCGACCATCTTGCAGGTGGCCTTCGCGCCGTACTTCTCGAGGATCGACGCGGCGACCAGGGGGAGGTCGTCGGACTCCTCGGTGACGTAGTCCTCGATGTCGAACCAGATGTAGACGTAGACCGGTCCCGCCCCTGGGGAGGCCCGCTTCTCGGAGATCTGCGGCGTGGTCACGGTCGCGACGGTGGCGCCCAGATTATAATTACGTTATGGGCCGCACGGTGGGCGCGCTCGGCGAGGGGCGGCTCGCAGGCCGAGGCCCGTATAGTAATTGCAGTATTACATATGTGGACCGACACAATCTATAAGTTTAAATAGAATACTCGGGTAGTTTGTAAAGTTGGCGAAGCCCGCCGTCTTCCTCAGGGAAGCAACCGGACTCATCAGGGAAATTGGCCCGTTGGACACAATCATCCTCTCCCTGGGATTCATCGTCGGCCCCACGTTCATCCCGATATTCACGGGCGAGTGGTCCCTCTTCCCCGGAGTGAGCGTCTCCGGCTCCTTCCTTCTGATGGGCGTGCTCGCGGCCGTCCACGGGTACTTTTACCTCCAGATCACCTCGGTCCTCCCCAGGAGCGCCAGCGGGACCTACGTCTCGCTCAGCAGGATGGTGAGCCCCGCGCTGGGTATGGCGATGAGCATGATCTTCGTCGTGGCCATGATATTCAACCTGGGTTACATCGGCTCGATAGCAATCCCCGTCGGCATAGCGGGCCCCCTGACCAGCTACGCGGCGGTGACGCACAACGCAGGCCTCACCAGCCTGGCCAACAGCCTCTCGACGTCCACGAGTGGCTTCATCACCGGGTCCCTGCTCATCCTTTTCGTGACCATAGTAGCGATAACGGGGACCAAGAACGTCCTCAGGGCCAACCGGCTGTTCTTCATCCTCGGGACGCTGGCGTTCCTCGTCCTCGTCGGCTCGCTGCTCGTGGTGAACCAGGGAACCTTCTCGTCGGCCTTCGACTCGTTCGTGGGCGCGAACGCCTACCAGTCCACCATCACGAACGCGACCACGGCCGGTCGGGTCGTGCCCCAGAACCTGATCGTCCCCACGCTGCTCTCCCTGCCCCTCAGCTGGTTCTCGATGAACGGCTATCAGAGCTCCACCTACTACTCGGGGGAGATGAAGCGGGTCACCAAGACGATGACCGCGGCGATCATCGGCTCGATAGTCTACGCGGCCGGCTTCTTCGCCCTGGTGGCGTACCTCTCCGAGAGGGCCTTCGGCTCGACCTTCGTCCAGAGCCTCTCCTACCTGTACGGCAACAACGCCTCGACGTACCCGCTGAGCGTGCCTCCGTACATCAACACCCTGCTGGCGATCGTCAACAGCAACCTCTACCTGAACGTCCTGATCATGCTCGGCATAGTCGGCTGGGCCTACCTGATCGCCACGAACTTCATCCTGGTCCCGTCGCGCCACTTCCTCGCCTGGTCCTTCGACAGGGTCTTCCCGGCCTCGCTGGGCAAGGTGAGCGACAGGTTCCACAGCCCGGTGACGGCCATAGTCGTGATAGCGGTCATCTCGGAGATCACCCTGTTCTTCTACGTGG
>JBEKTS010000090.1:0-9353 GCA_049515775.1 Nitrososphaerales archaeon
GAAGCGGTTCGGAGGAACGCGTACCACATCGTCTAGCTCTACCAGTTGAAACATATGGAGACCCGAGGAACTGGTTACCCCTCAGCCTCCCTAATATAAGATTTTTAGTGGCGGCGCCGCAGAGGCTCCCCTCGGCGGCCTAGGGGTCGACGATCCCCGCGTAGGGGGAGAGCCTCGAGGTGATGAGCTCGTAGACCCGCTGAGGGTCCGGGACGTCCTCGAGCTGCTCCGCGATCCCGCCTCCGAGCAGCTTCACCGACCCCTGCCCGCCCTTCAGTATGAGGAAGACCGTCCCGCACCCGAACCGGCGCGCCAGCACCCCCTGGGCGATCGAGATGTCCAGGACGTCCTGGTAGCTCACCGAGGCCGGCTCCCGGAAGGGCCGGTGGATCGATATCGAGTCGTACCCGAGGACGAACGAGCCGGACCTCTTCAGGAGCATCAGCGTGAGCAGGAACGCGAAGTAGACGCCGAGGAAGATCAGGTAGTGGACCAGGTTCGCCCAGGAGAGCTGCAGGAAGACCGAGAAGACCGCGATCGCGATCACCCCCTTCAGGAACGTCTTGGCGACGGTGGGCCTCAGGAGGAGGGGGGACCCCTCAGGGCCTCCCGCCGCCCCTCCGTCACTTGAAGAGCCAGCAGGCGACAAGCACATCCCCCACCCGGCGCAGCTTGGGGTCCTCCTCCTTGCAGATCGCCATCACGAACGGGCAGCGGGGGTTGTACCTGCACCCCTTCGGGAGGTTGATCAGGCTGGGCACCTCCCCGCTGGGCGGCGCGACCTCCTTCGTATCGAGCGACGGGACGGACCTGAGGAGCGCCTGCGTGTAGGGGTGCTTGGGCTGCCCTATCACCTCCTTCGTCGGCCCCATCTCGACTATCTCCCCGGCGTACATGGTCGCGGCCCGGTCGGAGATGAACCTGGCGACGGCGATGTTGTGCGTGATGAAGAGGTAGGTGAGGTTGAACTCCTGCCTCAGGTCCAGGAGGAGGTTGAGCACCTGCGACTGGACCGAGGCGTCGAGCGCCGAGGTGGGCTCGTCCAGGATCACGAGCTTGGGCGTCGAGATTATCGCCCTGGCGACGGCGACCCTCTGCCTCTGCCCCCCCGAGAGGTCCCTCGGCCTCCGCTCGGCGAAGTAGGCGTCGAGCCCCACCGAGGCGAGCACCCTCTCGGCGGCCGCCTCCTTGACCTGCCGCGAGTAGCCCAGCTTCTGCAGCGGCTCGGTCACGACCGACCTTATCGTGGCCCGGGGGTCGAGGCTCTCGAACGGGTTCTGGAAGACTATCTGTATCTCCTTCCGGATCCGCCTGAGGGTGGACTTTGTCAGCCTCTCGCCCGAGTAGAGCACCTCCCCGGAGGTCGGTGTCTCGAGCGTGGCGATCAGCCGCCCCAGGGTGGTCTTTCCGCACCCGGACTCGCCGACCAGCGCGAGGATCTCGCCCTCCTCGATCGATACGTTCACGTCGTCGACCGCCTTGACCTCCGGGGGGTGATGGCGGAAGAGCGCCTCGAGGGCGCCTCCCTTCGTCGCCTTGAAGTACTTCTTCAGGCCCCGCGTCTCAACCAGCGGTTCGGCCATACAAATAGCACCTGACCTTGTCACCGTCCTTCTCGAAGACCGGCGGCGATGTGCCCCGGCAGACGTCCATGACGTAGGGGCAGCGCGGATGGAACCGGCACCCGCTCGGGGGGGTGATCATGTTCGGCAGGGCGCCGGAGATCGCCGTGAGCCTCCCCTCTTCCTTCGTCGTCCGGGGGACGCTGCGGATGAGCGCCTGCGCGTAGGGGTGGAGCGGGTTCCTGGTGACCTTGTCTGAGTCACCCGACTCGACGACCTCGCCGGCGTACATCACGACCATCCGGTCGCAGATGCTGTAGGCGACGTTGATGTCGTGGGTGATGAAGATGATCGACATGTTGTACTCCCGCTGGAGGTCCCTCAGCAGCTTGAGGACCTGCGCCTGGACGGTGACGTCGAGCGCCGAGGTCGGCTCGTCCGCGATCATGAGCTTCGGTCGCATCAGCAGGCCCATGGCGATCACGACCCGCTGGATCTGGCCTCCCGACAGTTGGTGCGGGTAGCGCCTTATTATTGTCGAGGGGTCTGGCATGCGCACGTCCTCGAGCTTGTCGATCGCCTCCTTCAGGGCCTCCTGCTCGTTGAACGACGCCCCCTCGTGGCGCGCCCTGGACCGGATCGCCTCGAGCATCTGCGCGTCGATGCGCTTGACGGGATTGAGCGTGTTGAGGGGGTCCTGGAATATCATGAAGGCCGTCGTGCCCCTCATGGCCAGGATCTCGCGGCCCGACATCTTCGCGACGTCCTTCCCGTCGAGCATCAGCCGCCCCCCCGTGTAGCGGGCGTTGAGCGGGAGCAGGTGGACGGTCGCGAGGCCCAGGGTCGACTTGCCGCAGCCGGACTCGCCCACGATGGAGACCGACTCGCCCCTGGCCACGGTGAAGTTGACGCCGTTCAGAGCCTGCAGGGACCCGTAGACGGTCCTGTAGGTGATAACCAGGTTCTCGACGCTGACGATGTCGTTCGAGTCGTCCCGGGAGGTCATCTAGTAGGTGATCCTTCCTCCGATCAGGTCCTGCAGCCGGTCGCCGGCCAGGGTGAAGGCGACGACGACCAGAGCGATGACCAGTCCCGGCATGATCGAGTACCACCACTGCTGTGGGAAGAACTGCAGCCCCTGGGAGGACTCGAACCCCCACTCAGGGTAGCCCGAAGTGACGCCTATGCCGAGGAACGCCAGCGTGGCGAAGGTCAGGATGACGGTGCCCATGTCGAGCGTCGCGTAGGCGATTATCGGGTCGACGGAGTTGGGGATGATGTGCTTCACCAGGATGCGCAGCCAGCTCGACCCGTTGAGCTTCGATGCCTCCACGTAGCCCTTGTTCCTCAGGGTCAGGGCCTGCGCCCTGAAGAACCTGGCGTAGGTGGGCCACCAGATGACCAGGAGCGCAAGGAGCAGAGAGGTGTACCCTCCCCCTATCAGCACCGAGATGGTGATCGCCAGGACTATGGCGGGGAGGGCGAGGAAGGCGTCGGTGAGCCTCATCATCACCTCGTCGGCCCAGCCGCCCAGGTACCCGGCGGCCGTGCCCACGAACATGCCGATGAATATGGCCGACCCGACGACCAGGACCGAGGCCATGGCGTCGTGGGGGGTGGCGTAGAGCACCCTGGAGAAGATCGACTGCCCCTGGAAGTTGGTCCCCATGATGTAGTTAGGGAAGTCGTTGAGCGACGGCGGGAGGAGCTTCGTGCCGAACGAGAGCTTGATGGGGTTGGACGGGAGCAGGAGCGTCCCGAGGTTGTTGTTCTGCGGGGACTGCTTCATGTACGAGGCGAGCTGCTGCAGGAGGCCCTCGAGCAGGGCGAACCCCAGGAAGAAGACGATGACTATCGTCCCTGCGAACGCGGGCTTGTCCTTCATCACGTAGTCGAGGTAGAAGCGCGCCCCCTGCTTGACCTCCTCGGTCTCGGAGGTCCTGGTCTCGGCCTCGATGGCGGCCTCGGTCGCCATCATGGGCCGCCGCCGCAGGTGGGACAGGAGATCGGAGAGCCCCATCCTAGGTCAGCCTCACGCGGGGGTCGGCCGCGGCGTAGAGCAGGTCGGCGACGAAGTTCGCGGCTATCACGGCCACGCCTACGATGATCGTAAAGGCCAGGATGGCGGTGTAGTCGTCGTTGAAGACGGCCTGGACGGTGAACCACCCCATCCCGTGGTAGGCGAAGACGTCCTCTACGACGACGGCGCCCCCGACGGAGCTCGCGAAGAGCAGCGCCACTAGCGTGATGATTGGGATCATGGCGTTCCTGAACGCCGTCCCCCAGACGACCTTCCTCTTGGAGAGGCCCTTCATGTAGGCTAGCTTGACGTAGTCGCGGTCGAGGGCGTCTATCATGCTGGCGCGCTCGAGGCGGGTCACGAGCCCGAAGCCGATCACCGCCACGGCCAGGGCAGGGAGGATGAGGTGCTGGAGGGCGGACCAGAAGTAGAGCCAGTTGCCGGCGAGCAGCCCGTCGACGACGGGCATCCCGGTCACGGCCGCGGGCGGGTGGAGCGTCGGGTCGACGACGCCGGTCGCTGGGAGGAGGTTGAGCCAGTAGGCGACGACGAGCTGCATCACGAAACCGACGAGGAAGACCGGCGCCGACCAGGTCGTGAGATAGAGCGCCTTCATGCCATAGTCCGGCGCGCGGTTCCTGCCGGCGGCGGCTATGGCCCCCGTGTAGAGCCCGATGAGGACGCCGATCGCCTGCCCGACCACGACGAGCTCGAGGGTCGTCGGGAGGAACATCTTGAGGACCGTGAGCTCGGGGATGTGGTAGAAGGTGTCGGTGCCGAAGTTCCCGTGGAAGGCGTTCGAGACGTAGGCGATGAACTGCTGCCAGAGCGGCGCGTCCAGGTCGTTGGCCTTTATGACCGAGGCGATGATCCCGGGGCTGGCCCGCGGGTTCCCGGTGATTATCCGAGCCATGGCCTGCGGCGTCGGGACCAGTATGTGGAGCAGGAGGAACACGAGCGCGAGAAGGAGGACGATGGTTACGACGGCGTTTATCGCCCTGCGGGCCACGAAGAACCCAAAGTTCGAAACCAACGTCGGGAACGCGAGCGTTGCGATTGTGATAATAAGCCTTTTCTATCGGGCGCTCGCGGGGACTGAAGAGGTTTTTCGATCTTCCGTGGCGCCCGAGCCTTGGGCCACGGCGCCTATCCGACCCCGTGCGGCGCGCGACCCTCTTCAGGTCTTGGAGTCCCGTCCCTCCCCCCACTGGGTTTGAGCTCAGAAAAGAAAATGAAAGGGGAACCTAGACTAGAGTCTAGGTTTCCTGTTATGATGTTGTTCCTGTGGCCGGACTGTATGAGAGCAGGTTGTAGAAGATGGCGAACTGGAATGGCGAGTACACGAGGTTCTGCACGTAGGGCTGGATGATGAATAGGTTGTCCTGGTTCGGCATCTGGAGTATGGTCGAGAGCTGAGTGAAGATCTTGTATGCCTGTACGGTCTCCTGCAGCTGCAGGGTGGCGTTGGGCTGGAAGGGTATCTCTGCGGCCAGGGTGTTGAGCGTCGCGTTGTTCACCCAGTTGGCCTCGTGGGCTGCGCCCGTCGCCATGTCGTTGAACTGCTGGAAGATCGGGTCGGGCCAGTCAGCGCACCATCCGACGCCCGTTATGGGCGGGGTCGACTGTGCGGACTGCTCGTTGACCTCGTACTGGCCTTCGGTGATGCCAGTCGGGACGACGTTGACTCCGACCGCTGAGAGGTCTGTGGTGAGGATCTCGTTGATGGTCTGCTGCTGCGGTGTCAGTGGGACGACGTATGCGTACTCGATGGACGGCAGCACCTTGCCCTTCTGGTCACCCAGGACGGTTCCGTTGGTCATGGTGGTGAACCAGTGGCCCTGGATCCCTGCCTGGTTGATGTAGCTGGCAGCTAGGTTGGGGTCGTAGGAGTACAGGGAGGTGTTCTGCGGGTTGTCGAGCGGGCCCCATCCCGGTGGGACCGGTGGCAGGCTCAACGACGCGAGGGCCTGGCCGTTGTAGACGTACAACTGGTCAAGTATCTGCGTGTAGTTCACCGCGTGGACCATCCCTTCCCTCAGGAGGGTGCTGTTCGTCGGGTAGACCTGGGTGTTGATGCCGTTCGCAAGGTCGCAAAGAGGCGCCCCTGTGTTGACCAGCAGCTTGCTGAACGGGAAGTAGCTGGCGTACTTGTAGGTGGAGTAGAGGTTGCCGAACTCGGAGATCGTTGGGAAGACTATCTGCGCGTTGTTGGAACCAAAGTCCTGTATCTCGGTGTTGGGTTCGTCGCCGAACCTGATTATGATGGTCGGGATCACCGCTGGCTGGAGCACCGGCGCGAGGCCGGAGACGCCCTTCGCCCAGTAGTTCGGGTTCGCGTTCAGCACCACGAACGAGCCTGACGGACCGACGGTCCCGTATTCGTAGGGGCCGCTGCCGATCATGCCGCCCGTGCTGAAGGCCGAGACCACCGTGTTGTTGGTGACGCCGCCGTTCGCATCGATGTAGGTCGGGTCAACTATCGCGCCCCACTGCGGTGGGAGGGCGAGGAGGAGGAGAGAGTAGGGCTGGATCAGGTTCATCTGGAAGGTCGACGCGCTCGAGGCTACGAACGCCTGGTGCGGGTCGGACATCAGTGCCACCTGGCTGGCGTTGGACGGGTTGAAGTGGCTCAGGACGTTGTTCAGTGCCGCCACGAGCTTGTTCTCGTTGGTGATGGGTATGTTGAAGGTCGAGCTCAGCGCCGCCTTTAGACCCCAAGGCCACACGTTACCGTGTGAGTCGGGCATCGTCTGGCACGAGCTGCTCGGGTTGGTGGTGGAGCAGGAGGAGCTGTACGGCGACCCTCCGCTGTAGAAGAGGTCGATCCAGTTCGAGTAGTAGGCGGTCGACGGGGCGTTGATCCAGTTCCCTCTGACGAAGCTGAACCACGCGGTGTAGGACGTTATGGCGTCCTTGTTGGAGAAGTCCGTGCCGGACCTCATGGAGAAGGTGTAGTTCTCGGAGTTGCTCGAGACGGTCCAGCTCGATGCCAGCGACGGCACGACTGCCGTGCTGTTCGTGCTGCTGTACTGGACCAGGCCCTGGAAGACGTTCGCAAAGTAGCCGTCCGTCACGAAGAACCCTACCGCCGGGTCGAGCGAGTCATAGGCCGCCGTCGGCGACTCGTCGATCAGCTGACTGGCGTTGGACGGGTTCAGGGTGAACGAGCCCTGGCTCGAGGTGGTGACCGAGGTGGTGCTGCTGGTGGAGGTGTTGCTGTTGGTTGTGCTGGTGGTCGATGACGTCGACTTGCTCATCGTCGTGTAGTAGATTCCTATTACCGCTGCGAGGACGAGGATGACGATGAGACCGACGACCGTCACCGTTCTGCTTATGGCTTGTCTAGATTTGTTGTTTTCGTTAGGTTTGAGTATCATTCTCGCGTCGGGCCGCGACCCATGGGCGATAAAAGTGTTTAGAAACCCCGTTACACTTCCCCATTTGGTCTCCGACGGGCGGTCCCCGACGAACCCTTCCTTCCTCCCGCTGCCGCCGATCGGCGACGCGGACCCGAGCCTAGAGGGGAGGGAGAGAGCGAGGAGGGGATGCAGGAGGGCCGAGCGCGGATCGCGCCTGGCTCATTCTCTTGGCGCTAGACCAGCGCGACCCTTCCGGACCTCAGCGAGACGACCTCGACGTGCGAGGCCCTCAGCTGCCCGATCAGCACCCCGTCGATGGTCGCGACCGCGGCGCCGTCCCTCAGCGCGTGGGAGACCAGCTCGTCGTCGGCCCGGCCGCGTCCGGACGCCTCGAAGCGCAGAGCGCCCTGGTCGACGAGCTGCAGTGCGAGCCTCGCGTAGGACGACCGCCTCCCACCCGCGCCCGCGAGCCGCTCGAGCTCCGCGCGGACGGGATGGAGGACCACGCCGTCGAACCGACCCAGGCAGCCCACGATGTCGTGCTGCCATGGAGTCGGGTGCTCCATGGCGGCGATGAGGAAGCTGCTGTCGAAGAGGACCTTCCGGGGGCCCCTTACCTTATCAGGCCCGACCCTATCAACCGCCAACGCTCGGCTATCCTCCTGCTTATGGCGACGCGCGAGCCCGGCTCGGCCACGACCGGCTTGCGCAGGTCGAGCTCCGCCACCCCCTCCCTCACCGAGGTCACCGCGCCCAGCGTCGCCGCCGTCCCGACGTTGAGCCTGAGCGCCTCGCCCATCCTGACCCGCTCGACCTTGAGGAGCTCGGTCGACCCCACCGCCTCCTCGAAGAGCTGCAGGTCGACGAGTATGTGGGTCCTCGGCGGCGGAAGGGTGCCCGGCCTCCCCACCAGCGAGCCGACCATCAGGTCCCCCTTCGTGAGGGCCGGGTCGAGGAGCGTGCCGAGCGAGATCAGGCCTCCCGGGCCCACCTTCTCGGCCATCCCGGCTCCCGTCCCCAGGCTCGCGACCCTGGTGAGCAGAGGGGCATACTTGCCCCTCTCGTCCGGGAGCCCCGGTGCTATCTCTATCTCGTCGCCGACCGAGAGCTCGCCCCTGACGAGGCTGCCTCCCAGCACGCCGCCGACGAGCGAGGGCACCTCGGCCCCGGGCTTGTTGACGTCGAACGACCTCAGCGAGATCATCTGCGGGGCTGCCGCCGGGTCCCTCTGCGG
This sequence comes from Nitrososphaerales archaeon, assembly GCA_049515775.1. Classification (GTDB taxonomy): domain Archaea; phylum Thermoproteota; class Nitrososphaeria; order Nitrososphaerales; family Gagatemarchaeaceae; genus Gagatemarchaeum. Next base: position 8,176 of record JBEKTS010000090.1, read on the forward strand.
GGTCGGGATGTAGCGCTCCAGCGCCTCGATCAGGGCGTCGATGTTGATGTTGTGCTGGGCGGAGATCGGGACTATCGGGGCGTCGGCGGCGACGGTGTTGGAGAGGAAGGCCTTGATCGCGTCGTGGTTCTTCCTCGCCCCCTCGGCGTCGACCCTGTCGATCTTGTTCTGGACGACGACCATCTTCTTCATGCCCAGCATCTGCAGGGCGAGCATGTGCTCCCTGGTCTGGGGCATGGGCACCGGCTCGTTCGCTGCCACGACCAGGATGGCTCCGTCCATCAGTGCGGCTCCGGCGAGCATGTTGGTCATGAGGCTCTCGTGGCCGGGCGCGTCCACGAAGCTCACGGCCCTGAGGAGCTGAGTCTCCAGGCCGCAGACGGGGCAGACCGGCGAGGTCGAGAACGCCTCCGGCGGGGGCGTGTGGGAGCACCTGTAGAACGCCGCGTCCGCGTAGCCCACCTTGATCGTGATGCCGCGCTTCAGCTCCTCGCTGTGCGCGCTCGCCCAGACGCCCGTGATGCTCGCCACGATCGACGTCTTCCCGCTGTCGACGTGCCCGCTCGTTCCGATGTTGCACTCAGGCTGCTTCGGGATTCGCATCGACGGGACCGCGGACATTGACTGGGCCATGAGGATGATGGAAAGTTCGCGATTTCAGGGATAGATAAAGATGATGCGTAGGAGGGTCGGTCAGTCGGTCTTGACCGCGTTCAGCTGGTAGACCTCATCGGTCACCGTCGACCCTCTGACCAGCTTCCGGCGCTTCTCGCCCTCGACCGAGTTCTTGAACCCGACGCCCTCCGTCATCAGGACGTGCCTCTTGCCGCCCCCCATGACGTCCCCCCTCATCGGGAACCCGGCCCTGTCGGACCCGCCCGTCAGCTTGACCTTGAAGCTCTGACCGATGACCGACAGGTCGATGACCTCGCCGATCTTGCGCCCCATGAAGAGCTGGGCCTGCGAGTCCTTGGCCTCCAAGACCTCGGACTTGCCCGTCTTGGAATCCGAGATGATTACCTTGAACGAAGCCATCCTTCGAAAGCCCATCCGGCCTTCGTTAATAAAAGAATTGGTCCCCGGCGCGCTCGACGGGGCGGACGTCTCTCCCCGGGCCGAAGGGGTCGGCCGCCATCACAGGGACGAAGCGAGGCTCAGCCCGGGCTACCCTAGAAGCC
>JBEKTS010000091.1:0-9353 GCA_049515775.1 Nitrososphaerales archaeon
GAACTCCGCCTTCGAGTAAGAGAACTCCCTCATCAGCCTCTCCGGGCCCAGGAAGGCCCCGACGGGGAATCCCCCGCCGATGATCTTCCCTAGGGCGACCGCGTCCGGGCGGACGGAGTAGAGCTCCGAGATCCCTCCCCTCGCCAACCGGAATCCCGTGACGACCTCGTCGAAGATGAGCGTTATCCCGTACCTCTCGGTCTCCTCGCGGACCGTCCTGAGGAACGACCTGGTGGGCGGGACGCCCCCGGCCGGCCCGAGTATCGCCTCGATGACGACCGCGGCGAGCTCGTTTCTGGCCTCCCTGATGACCTTCCGGAACGACTCCTCGTCGTTGTACCTGTACCCGAGGACGAGGCTGGAGAGCTCCTCCGGGACACCCGGTCCGGGAGATAGGGAGTCGGAGGTGCCGTGGAACGAACCGCTGTCGATGGCGAGCTTCTTCTTCCCCGAAGCGGCCCGCGCGGCCCTCACCAGCTTCATCAGCGCCTCGGTCCCCGACGGCGTGAAGAGCAACCGGTCTCCCATCGGGAAGGCCTTCAGGATGGCCTCGGCTAGCTCGATCTCCGGTTCGACCGGCGCGCCGCACCAGATGGAGGCGACCTGGTCGGCCACGGCCTTCTCAACGGCGGGGTGGCGGTGCCCTAGGACCAGGGGTCCCATGTTGCTGACGTAGTCGACGTATTCGTTCCCGTCGACGTCCCAGACGCGGCAGCCCTCGGCCCGCTGAGCGTAGAACGGATAGGGCGTCCCGTAGAATGGCGAGCGCGTCGAGCCGCTCGGCATGACCCTCTGGGCCCTCCTGAACAGGGACTCGGACTTCTCGGTCCTCCGGGCGAATCCTTCCAAGTCGTCCCGCGGAGCGCGCCTGCGCTCGTAATATCCTTTCCCGCGCGCTCACTCGAGGGGTTCGAGCCGTCCGGCGAGAGGTGGTCACGGGAGTGAGAGAGGAGATGGGTCGCCCGGTTGCGACCGGCCTAGTCCTTCGGCCTCTGCATCGACGCGGCATGCCCGCTGGCGTCCACGCACACCCCTGGCAGTCCGGGCACGCTCCTGACGCACGGGCCTCGTCGCTATATGGTGGTAGCCCCGTCGGAGTTCGCCACCCCGGCCTCCCCCAATCCCGCACACTGGACGGTCCCCCACGTAGACGGAGCAGCGTAACCGCGTCACCTTAGGGCTGCTCCCTCCCGGACCTCGCCCGGTTCGGCGATCCAGAGTCGGAGCCCCTCCTTCGAGGGACCCGCTCCTCACGACCACCCGCTCCGGCGTGAGATCAGCCCGCCCAGGTGCGTAGGTAGAAAGAGGGATGGCTTTACCCGACGGTTTCTGGCCCCTGCGTGTAGCCGGTTTCAGAACTCTGGGAGACGGCTATCCTCCCGACCCTACCCACCACCGGGCGCTGGGACTAATCCGGAGTGTATTTAGCGTGTCGCTCCACCAGCCGCTTCATCCTGCAGACCCCGCAGACCTCCCCGGAGCAGGGCTTGCCGCAGACGGAGCAGGGGACCGGGCCGGGTCCCCCGGGGGCCGAGAGCCTGGAGGAGACGGCCAGCGCCGAGCTGAGCAGGACGTTCTTGATCCCTGGGTGGCCCGATTCCAGCTCGTTCAGGTAGTCCCTCACCTCTGACCTGAGGCCCTCGTGCATGTAGGGGCAACTGGCGGTCTGGAAGGGGAGGCCGGACAGGTGGGCGTAGAGGGCGACCTCCTCCTCGTAGACCTCCATGAAGGGCTTGACCCGACGTAGGAAGTCGGCGCCGACGACGCCGGGGTCGATCCACCCCAGCCGGTCGACGTCGCCGTGCATCAGGTTCATCAGGAAGGACTGCACGTAGTCGTCGAGGTTGTGCGCCGTCGCGACCACGGTGACCCCGGCCCTGGCGGCCGCCTCGTCGATCGCCCGCCTCCTGAAGACGCCGCACATGCCGCACGACGAGACCTCGCGCTCGTCCTTCCAGTCGAGGGCCTGGTCGAGGTCGAACCCATAGAGTTCCCTGTAGGAGACAACGACCTGCGTCAGCCCGAGCTCCTCGCTCAGCGCTGCCGAGTGGCGGATCGACTCGTCCCTGTATCCCTCGACGCCCTCGTCGACGGTAAGGACGACGAGCTCGTACCGCTTCCCACCTGCGAGGTCGTGCAACACCCTGAGGAGGGAGAGGCTGTCCTTCCCCCCCGAGACGGCCACCCCGACCTTCTCGCCGTAGCGCAGCATGCCGTAGCGGGAGATGGTCTTCCTCGTCTTCTCGACGATCGAGGCGCGGAAGCACTCGCCGCAGAGGACCTCGCCGGAGTACCGACGGGTGTAGAACGGGGCGCCACCGCACCTCGCACACGCGGGCTGCGACAAGGAAGGTCTCGGACGGTCGAGCTGGACCAACGCTTAAAGGGTTGCCCTCCCGGCCGAGCGTCCGCATTGTCCGAGGAGAAGCCCAAGCGGATCACGTTCAACTACGGCATCGTGATGGTGCGCACGGGGGCGGGCCTCTCGCTCATGGACAGGCTCGGAAAGCGCAGGATCACGAAGCCCCTGGCGTGGTTCATGCTCTACCTCATGCCCATCTCGGGCGGGATCGCGCTCTACCTGGTGCTCTCGGAGGTGTTCATCTACCTGGGGCCGAGGGGCGCCGCCACGGCCAGCTACGTCAGGACCATCTCGCCGCTGGCGAACCTCCTGCTCCCCGGGGTCAACCCCTACGTCCCGATAGTGTACGGGTGGATCGCCATAGTCGTCGCGGTCGTGATCCACGAGGCGTCGCACGGCATCGTCGCCAGGTCTCTCGGGCTGCCCGTCAAGGCCGCCGGGGCGATCTTCTTCCTCTTCATCCCGCTGGGGGCCTTCGTCGAGATCGACGAGTCGCAGCTCAGGGAGGCAAAGCCGAGCAAATCCCTCAGGGTACTGGGGGCGGGATCCGGGATCAACTTCATCGTCGGGCTCATCTGCCTCGCGCTCCTCCTCCTCTCTGCCAGCGCGCTCGTCCCCGCGGCGCACGGCTCTGCGATCACCGGGGTGGCGGAGGGCGTCAACGGGCCCACACCGGCCCAGCAGGCCGGGATCATGCCCGGCGACTTTATCGTCGCGATAAACGGGGTCGCCAACAACGACCTGGGGAACGCCGGGCTCCAGCCGAACCAGACGGTGACCATCACCGTCTGGAGGGACGGGCAGACGGTGGTGCTGCCGACCGTGGAGCTGGGGCAGGTCATAACGGAGAACACGCAGACCCACCAGAACACGACCGGCCCCTACCTCGGGGTCAGCTACATCCCCTATTCGGGGCTCACGGGGACCGTCTCGAGCTACCTCAACTTCTACTCCAAGTCGTTCATCCTCTACGTCATACCTCCCGCCTTCCCGGGTGTCGAGTACCAGATCCCGTTCTCGGCCCAGCTCTCCATGTTCTATACCTCCCCGCTCGGACCCCTCACGGGAGTGGTCGAGAACCTCCTGTTCTGGCTCTTCTTCGTGAACTTCAACCTGGCGATCTTCAACAACCTCCCCATCTTCCCGATGGACGGGGGGCAGGCGCTCGAGCGGTTCCTGGTGGGCGTGGGCAGGGGCAGGATCAACGACGACGTCGCCAACAGGGCGGCGGTCGCGGTCACGGTCGTCCTGGCGCTGACGCTCGCCGCGGTCGTCGTGGGGCCCTATCTGGCCGGCTACGTCTAGGCGGCGCCGGGCGTCGGCGGTTAAATAGGCCGCCAACCTCTATTCTCGATGATAGCCGAGATACTCCTGTCGCTTGCGGTCTCGCTCCTGGTCCGCGCCTCGCCACAGCCGACGCCCACCGGCTCCTCCTCTTCTTCCTCCTCGTTCGCCACGGTCCTGAACCAGCTCGCCAACGAGTTCAACACGGCCGCGTCGCAGCTGCTGACGGTGATCGACGGCACGGTGATAGACGTGACGAGGGTCGCCTACGTCACGGTGCTCCTGCTGGGCCTCTTCCTCTACTTCACCAGGGTGCAGAGGAGGCTCGGGAGGGACCTGATAACGGGCGGGATAGCCCTGGCGGTGCTATCCGAGTTCGTCTTCCCGGCCCTCGTCAAGGTCTGAGCGCGTAACGGAGGGTCGCGACGATGCCGCCGAACGAGGAGACCTGCTTCCCCGCCTCGAGCGACGAGTCGCAGAGGTATATCGCCCCGCCCTTCTGCTCGATCGAGTTGAGGACCCTGACCACCTCCTCTTCGTCGGCGTTCCGGGAGAAGACGTCATCGGAGACCAGGCACGAGTCGACCGCGCCGGCCTCGGCCGCAGCCCTGACCCGGGGGAGCGTGTAGGCGACCGTGTTGTCCCCCCGGCCTATGCGCTTGACGACCTCCTCGACTATCCCCTGGACCTTGACCAGCAGGCTGTCGCTCGCGACCTTCCTGAACCCCTCGAACTTGAGAAGCGCCCTCACCCCGTCGGAGCCGGCGAGGTCGAAGCCTTCGACGACCGCGTGGCGCTTCCTGAGGTCCGGGTCGGCGGCGACCCTGTTGTCGAGCGCGAGCTTCGTGTGCCCAGGCCCGGCGACAACGACGTAGTCGCCCTCGCGCCAGGAGTTCTTGAGGACGCCGACGATCTTCCTCAGGAACGGCTCCGTGTCGGTCTCCGGTCCGCCCCCACCGCCCTTCCCAGAGGCACCCGACTCCAGGGTCGAGAGGATGGCCAGGTGCGACCCGCTCAGGAGCCCCACCCCGGCTTCCCTCCGGTCGATCGCGACCAGGAGGAACCGGTCCCCGGTCTGCCGGGCCGACTCCAGGATCGATGTGTGTACGGGCTCCCAGCGCTCCTTCCTCAGCGTGAGCCCGTAGCCGGGCGTGATCGAGACCGAGTGGGTCCCGGAGGTGCTGACGCTGTCGTCGCTCGCCTCGGTTATCCTGCCGCGCACCCGGAGGCGGCCGACGCTGCTGTCGAGGAAGGCCGCCTCGACGAGGAGGGCGATGGTGACCTTGACCCTCTCGCCCCGGTCGGGGCGGGAGAACTCGTCCTCCCTCTTGGAGACCCTCGAGCTCTTCGTGACGACCGTGTCCCCCGGGGCGATGAGCCGACGGAGGGTCCAGAGGTCGTCCGGGAACTCGACCACGAGCGCGCAGATGCCTTGCTTCGGTATGAACGTCGATACGATCAAGGGTCGGGGCTACTCGAGGCCCAGGTCCCTGAAGGTCCCGACGCGGAGCGTCTCGGGCATGTTCTTGATCTCGCCTACCCGGTGGCCTATTATGCCGTCGACCTTCGCCTTGGCCGCCGCGTCGACGAGCCGCTGCGTGATGATCCCGTCGAAGATGATGAACTTGATGCCGGGTTCGCCATCCACCTTCTGCACGAGCTCGCTGATCGGGAACCTTCCCTTCTCGGCCAGCGCCTCGTCGAGGAGCAGCGCCTCGAGCGTCCCGTTGAGCGACGGGAAGATCTCGGCGACCTTCTGGACGACGGGCTCGGTGGCCTCCTCCTGGGGCTGCGGCTGCGCTTGCGGCTCGGGCGAGGTCGGCTGTTGTTGTTGCTGCTGCTGCGGTTGCTGCTGCGGCTGGCGGACCTCCCGCTGCTCGCGGGGCTCCCTAGGCTCGCGCTGCTCCCTGTGCTCGCGGGGCTCCCTAGGCTCTCTGGGCTCGCGATAGCGCCTGGACTCTTCTGACCTCTCGGAGCGGGGCTGTCTCTGCGGGAGCTCGCCCCTGAGGAGCTGGAGCACCTCCATGGGTGTGAGGTCCTCGACCTCCTTGCCGTGCGGGGCCCGCAGGACCCTCTCGACCCTGGCGACCTGCGCGAGCTCCTTCTCGATCAGGTCTCCGCCTCGGTCGCCGTCCAGTACCGCTATCAGCCGCCTCTTCCGGCCCAGGTCTATCACGGACTGGGGGACGCTCGTCCCCTCGACCGCCACGACGTTCTCCACGCCCGCCCTCAGGAACAGCACGACGTCGGCCCGGCCCTCGACCAGGTAGACCATCTCCGAGGTGTAGACGCCGGGGCCGGCGGGCAGGTTCTCGACGCCGTAGTTCACTACCCTTGCCCTCTTGGTCGAGTCCTGGACGTCCTTGAGCAGGTTCTCGCCCTCGCTGGCGGTCCTCGAGCCCCATTCCTTCATGATGTCCTTGGCCCGGTCGACTATCTGCTTCCTCCTCGAGGCCCTGACGTCCTCGATCGTGACGAGCTCGACCCTGGCGGAGCAGGGACCGACCTTGTCCACGGACTCCACGGCCGCGGCGATGAGCGCTGCGGTGCTCACGTCCGTCGACATGGGGATGAGTATCTCCCCGAAGGTGCGGTCGTTCTTGGACTCGAGGTTGATCTCGATCCGTCCCACCTTCCAGGACTTTTGGAGCTCGTTCAGGTTCATTTCTGGACCGAACAAGCCCTCCGTCTGACCAAAGATGGCGCCGATCATGTCGGCCTTTTCCACCACTCCATCTACCTCGAACCTCAGTTTAACGAGGTACTTTACTATAGCCGAATCTGGCAACTTGCATTCAACTCGTGTAAGCTAGTTATCCGAACTAACCTTAACGGGCCGAATCAATTTTGGCCTTTATTTAAACCCTTAGATTTCGGCGCGATGCAGCCACGGGGAGGCCGATTGGGAGCCCACCGCCTCCGACGGCGGAGCGCGGGGAGGTCCACGGGCGCCCCGGAGTTCTCCGGGCGCCGGGTCATCGCTGGGAGCGGGATCGCGGGAGGATTCGGTCATGCGAAGGAAGGAAGGTTCGAGCGACGCGGGCCGAGGCCGCACTACGGCTCAGCCGCTCGAGGTCATGTTGAGGATCTCCGGCACGGCGGGCGCGAACCGCGAGAGGTTCTCCACGTGCAGGAAGGTCCCGTGCGAGGCCCTCAGGAGCCGGCTCCTCTCCACGAGCGAGACCTCGACGTCTCGCTTGGCGAGCATGGCGGCGTACCTGCCCGCCAGCCTCCTCCCCTCCTGGTCGAGGTCGGTGAGTATGACGACCCGCTGGATCCCCCCGAGGGCGAATCCCCTCTGCGAATGCAGCGAGACCCTCGTGAGGACCCGCCCGGTGTAGCCGAGGCGGACGAGCGCGTCTCTGTCTCGCTTCCCCTCGACGAGCACGGCCGCGTTCTCGTCCTTCGCCTGCCGGTTGAGCTCGGAGACGAACTCGGTGAGGAACTCCACGAACTCTCGGAACCTCCTGGGGGGCGTTGCCATTTCTTATCTCGATTTGTGGCCCGCCTCTGAACAGCTCGGCTCATCCTCCGGCTGAGTGCCGTGTCGCCGAGCCTCTTTAAACGGGCCGGGCGAATCGCCACCCTTCGGCATAAAAGCCTATCCTGCAGAGCGGATGGCTTCCGTCTGTAGCGCGACTGGGTAAACCATCCGTTCATCACAGCACCGGGTGGTGCCTTCTCGGGTGGCCGTTTTTCGCGCACTCCGACGGAAGCCGGGCGTCGTCTCCGGGCGTGGGTTATAACACTAACAGTACCGCCGGCTGCAGCCCGACCCCGGGCCCTAGAGGAAGCCGGAGAGGTCTATCTCGAACCCGGCGACCGGCACGTCCAGGCCGAACGCGGCGACCGCGGACGGCTTCAGCTCGCCCAGGTGCCCTACGGCGGCGCCCTCGACCACGGCCTCGGCGCACCTCCCGTCCGCGAACGCCCAGTGCCTGGCGACCCTGGTCTCGACCCCCGCGCCGCGGTGCTGCCGGACCAGGGCGTCGAGGTACGACCGGGCCTCCGAGAAGGACGAGGAGGAGTGCGCCACTACGGCGGCCAGGTGGGGCCTCTCGAGGATCCCCTTCCCGCTCCGCTGGGAGTCCCTCTGGAAGACCCGGCCGACCTCGAAGAGCCTCTGCGGGTAGGCGGCCTTCACGTTCCTGGCGAGTATCGTCATCAGGGAGGGCAGGAGCGAGTCCCGGAGCAGGTGGTGCTCGAGCGTCCTCGGGTCCTCGACCTCGATGCGGAGGTCCGCCGGCCTGGAGAACCGCTCGTAGAGGGAGACCGCGTCGACCAGGTCGAAGCTCATCGTCTCGATGAACCCCGCCATGGAGACCGACTCGGCGATCCTGTCTAGGGCGACGTTCCCCCGGTCCAGCCTCCCGGGCTCCTTGCTGGCGGGGTAGAGCGGGGCTATCCTGTCGAGGCCGTAGCCTATGGCGACCTCCTCGGCGAGGTCGACGGGGTGGAGGATGTCGACCCGGTAGCGGGGGATGAGCGCGTCGCCCGCAACCTCGTCGAACCCTAGCCTCGACCTCTCGAGGCACTCTCTCATCTCCGAGGCGCCGAGCTCCAGGCCGGTCATCGCGGTCGCCAGCTTCGCGTCGAACCTCATCCTGGTGGGTGCCATCTCGGGGGTGACCCTCGGTGGCGCCGCGGCGCCGTAGTCGACCCGGACCGACTCCAGGCGACCGCCGGCGTCGGCGAGGGCCGAGCAGATGATCGCGAGGACCTCTGCGCCGACCCTCTCGTCCGTGGAGGTAACGTCGACGAATAGGTTCCTGGTCCGGGCGTCGACCCTGGTCCTGGCGCCGTTGATGACGGGAGGGAAGGATAGGACGGTCCCCTTCGAGTCGTGGAGGATGGGGTAGGTCGTCGTCCCCCTCAGGATTGGACCGTAGGCGACCCCCGTCTCGGTCTCCCGGAGCACCTCCTCGATCGTCATCTCCCCGCTCGCCCCCAGAGGCACGAAACGGAATGACGGAGGGACGCCCCGGTAGGTCAGGGGAGGCGCGATGGCGTCGAGGTCGTGCAGGCCTATCGCGGCCTTCTTCCTCTTCCTGCCCAGGCCGTTGTGGAGGTCCTCCTGCATCGATATGAGCTGCCTGATCGTCTCGTCGTCGAGGCTGAGCCCCCGCGCCGCCGCGCACGCGATCCAGGGCCGCACCCCCGCCAGGTTCGCGTCGGCCGCGAGCCCGATCCTTCCCCCCTCCTCGACGCGGTAGGTCGGGAGTCCCACCTCCGAACCGACGAGCCCCCTGAGGGCCCTCGCGACTCCGTAGTCGGTCGAGAAGTCGGCCCTGTTCGGGTTGTACTCGATCCTGACCGACTCGTCGTCGGTCCCCTCGATGTCGAGCCCGAGGAACGGCAGCCTGTCGAGGACCCTCTCCCTGGAGAGGCCCGTCATCCCGACGATGCGGCTAAAGTATATCTTCAGGACTGGCAATCTCTCTCCTCCTCCTCAACCAATCGACGTCGTTGTTGTAGAGCTCCCTGATGTCCTGGAGCCCGAGCCTCAGCATCAGGAGCCGCTCCAGCCCGCAGCCCCAGGCGATCACCGGCTTCCTGACGCCCAGCGGCAGGGTCACCTCGGGGCGGAAGATGCCCGAGCCCCCCATCTCGAGCCACCTGCCCACCTTCTCGTAGTAGACCATGACCTGCATCGATGGCTCCGTGTACGGGAAGAAGGAGGGCCAGAGCTTCACGCCGCTCATCCCCA
>JBEKTS010000092.1:0-9340 GCA_049515775.1 Nitrososphaerales archaeon
AGCGAGATCGCCTGAAGCGCGAGGGGTTCGTCCAAGCCGTGTCGGCGCGCCTGTCACCGGCGGTGATTTAACGGTAGGGTTTCCTCTCCTACGACTAGCGACGAACTCCGATAAAGGCTATTTATGGTTAGCAAAATGGGACCCGAGAGAGAAAGAAGAAGCGTGTCCAACCCTGAGATCCTGGGAGAGTCGCTCCCGCTGGACGAGACGGTCGAGGTGCCCGCCTGGTCCGGTCCGCGCATCGACGTAGCCTCGTACATGAAGCTCCACGCCAAGTCGGTCTCCGAGTCGGAGAAGCAGTGGGAGTCTCTGGCGAACGAGCTCGAGTGGTCGCACAAGTGGGACTCGGTCATCACGCCCGGCGGGTTCCCCCACGTCTATCGGTGGTTCGCCGGCGGGACCCTGAACCTCTCGCAGCTCGCCCTGGACAGGCACGCCAGGACCTGGAGGAGGAACAAGGTCGCGCTGATCTGGGAGGGCGAGCCCGTCGACGAGGCGACAGGCGCCCCGAAGGAGGTGCGGAAGCTCACCTACGGCGAGCTCCTGAAGGAGGTCGACAGGGTCGCCTACGCGCTCCGGACGAAGTTCGGTCTCAAGAAGGGCGACAAGATCGCCGTCTACCTGCCGCTCATCCCCGAGGCGGTGGTGACCCTGCTGGCCGCGGCGAGGCTCGGGCTGACCTTCACCCTGGTCTTCAGCGGGTACAGCGCCGATTCGCTCGCCTCGCGGATCAACGACCTCGGGGCGACGGCCCTGATAACCGCCGACGGGTTCTACAGGAGGGGCAAGCACGTGATGCTCAAGGAGATAGCCGACGCCGCCCTCCAGCAGGCGCCGGCGGTCAAGCACGTGCTCGTCATCAGGAGGCTCGGCGTCCCCTGCCACATGCGAGCCGGGAGGGACGTCGACCTCCGGGAGCTGCTGGCGGACCTGCCTCTGGGCGCCTCGGTCGAGCCGGAGCCGGTCGAGTCGGACCACCCTCTCTACGTCCTCTACACCTCCGGGACGACCGGCAAGCCCAAGGGGCTCATCCGGGACACCGGGGGCTACGCCGTCCTGCTCCACGCCACGATGAAGTGGGTCTTCGACATAAGGGACGAGGACGTCTACTGGTGCACCGCGGACATCGGATGGGTGACCGGCCACAGCTACGTGGTCTTCGGCCCGCTGATGGAGGGCGCGACGGTCGTCCTCTACGAGGGGGCGATAGACACGCCGCAGTACGACCGGTGGTGGTCGGTCGTCGAGAGGTACGGGGTCTCGGTCCTCTACACGACCCCCACGGCGACCAGGGCCCAGATGAAGTTCGGGGACGCCAACGTCACCGGGCACGACCTCTCGTCGCTGAGGCTGATCCAGTCGGTCGGCGAGCCCATCAACCCCTCCGCCTGGAGGTGGCTCTTCGGGGTCGTGGGAGGCGGGCGCTGCCCCGTCGGTTCGACCTGGTGGATGACCGAGACCGGGGGGATCATGATCAGCATCCTGCCGGGCCTGGCGCTGATACCGATGAAGGCCGGCACCAACGGGCTCCCCATCCCGGGCGTCGAGGTCGACGTCGTCGACGACAGGGGCGCCTCGGTCTCGCCCGGCGCCAAGGGGTTCCTGGTCCTCAAGAAGCCCTGGCCGGGGATGCCTGGACCCCCGACCGGGATGTACGGCGACCCCGAGCGGTACGAGAAGGTCTACTTCGGGCGGTTCCCCGACCGGGACCTGTTCTTCTGCGGCGACTACGCGGTCAAGGACCGGGACGGCTACATCTGGGTCGCGGGGCGCGCCGACGAGGTCCTCAAGGTCGCGGGCCACAGGCTGGGGACGTACGAGATCGAGTCCTCGATCGTCTCCCACCACGCCGCCTCCGAGGCGGCGGTCGTCGCCATACCCGACCCCATAAAGGGAGAGATCCCCATCGCCTTCGTCGTCCTCAAGCAGGGCTTCACCGCGACCGAGGAGCTGAGGTCGGAGGTCCGGAGGTGGGTGAGGGACGGGTTCAGCCCCATCGCCGAGCCCTCCCGCGTCTTCTTCGTGAGCAAGCTCCCCAAGACCAGGTCCGGGAAGATAATGAGGAGGCTCCTCAGGGCGGTGGCCGAGGGCAAGCCGCTGGGCGACGTCGCGACGCTCGAGGACGAGACCTCGGTCGAGGAGGCCCGCAAGGCCTACGAGGGCCTCGAGGTGAAGTGACGGGGCCGGGGCGAGGACGGCGAGGCGCCGTCCCCCTCCCAACTTAAATATCGTACGGAGCCGGTCCGGGCAGGCGAATCCGACCATGCTAATGATCCCAGGGCCGTCAGACCCAGAACCGGAGGTCCTCGCGGAGCTCTCCCTCCCGATACTCCCGCACTACGGGGACCGGTGGATGTCCGTCTACAACGAGACGACCACGATGCTGCAGAAGGTCTTCGAGACCAAGAACGAGGTGCTGATCATACCGATCCCCGGCCAGCTCGCCGTGGAGATGGCGGCGGTCAACCTGGTCGCCAGGGGGGACGAGGCCTTCGTCTGCTCCAACGGGGTCTTCTCGGGGGCCATCGTCGACTCGATCAACGCGGTGGGAGGGAAGGCGGTCCCCATCGCCTCCGAGCTGGGGTCGGCGCCGACGCTCGAGCGGGTCAAGGCGGTCGTCGAGGGGTCCAAGAAGGGCGTAGCCGGGAAGGCGATCTTCCTGGTCCAGAACGAGACCTCGACGGGGGCCGCGGTCGACCCGGAGGAGATCTTCCGCTACTGCAAGAAGAAGGGGATGCTGACCGTCCTCGACTCGATCTCCGCTATCGGGGGGATGCCGCTCAGGGCCGACCGGTGGTCCGTCGACTACGCCATCGGCTACTCGAGCAAGGCGCTCGGGGGGATCAACGGAGCCGACCCGGTGGCCATATCGCCGGAGGTCTGGGAGACGGCCAAGAGGAGGAAGGGCGAGATCCACAGCACCTTCCTGGACCTCAACTCCTGGAGGGAGGCGATCGACGAGGACTCCTCCTGGGGCCACCCGCACCCGACCTCCATGCCCACGTCGCTCGTCGTCGCCCTCAGGAAGGCGGTCTCGATGGCGCTGCAGGAGGGGCTCGAGAACCGCTACAGGAGGCACGCCGAGGCCGCGAAGGAGCTCCGGTCGGGCCTGAAGGACCTGGGCCTCGAGATCTTCACCGACCCGAAGTACCTCTCCAGCACGGTCTCGGTCGCCAGGGTCGACGCCAAGTGGGACGGCGAGCTCCGCAGCCGGCTGATCAAGGACTACAACATCATGATAGCGGGCGGCCTCGGTCCCCTGAGGGGGAAGATCGTCCGGATCGGCACCATGGGCCGGTCGGCGCGGCACGAGAACGTCGACCTGACCCTCGCCGCCCTGGGAAGCCTGCTGAAGCAGCTCCGCTAGGACCGAGGCCGGAACGAGCGAGCGAGCGAGTGAGTGATCGATCGATGGACCCGTCAGCGGCGAACTCCGCCACGGCCGCTCCGTCCCGCTACGTCCTGCGCTGCATGCCCAACCGGTGCGAGTTCCCCTCCACCTCGCCGGGCCTCGTCTGCGCGAACTGCGGCGGCCCCCTCGAGGCCGAGTACGACTACGAGGCGCTCCGCAGCGCCCACGGCGGCCTGCCGGTCGACGGCTCCAAGACCGGCGTCTGGAGGTACTCCCCGCTCCTGCCGCTCAACCCCTCCACGAGGGCGGTCACGCTGGGCGAGGGGGGGACCCCGCTGGTCCGCGCCTCGGCGCTCGCCGAGCTGGTCGGGCTCGATAGGGTCTTCGTGAAGGACGAGAGCAGGAACCCCACGCTCTCCTTCAAGGACCGCAAGTCTACGGTAGCGGTCACCAAGGCGGCCGAGTTCGGGGCGACCGGCATAGCCAACATGACCGCCGGGAACGCCGGCTCCTCCGTCGCCGCCTACTCCGCCAGGGCCGGGATCCCGGCCTACGTCTTCACCATCGAGGGCATCTCCGACTCGAAGCTCGCCAAGCTCCTCTCCTACGGCGCCCGCGTCTTCAGGACGAGGGTCCCCACCAAGGAGATCCTGGCCTTCGTCGACCAGGTCGCCCGCCGCTACGGGATGGTCAACATGATCGCGGCCTCGCGCTACAACCCCTACGTCAAGGAGGGGGCCAAGACCTCCGTCTTCGAGGTCTACGAGCAGCTCGGCGGCTCGCTCCCCGACTGGATGATCGTCCCCATAGGGGGCGGGGGGAACCTCGCGGGCATCTACAAGGGTCTCCGGGAGCTCAGGTCCCTGGGCCTGATCGAGAGGCTGCCCCGCCTCGTCGGCGTCCAGGGGAGGGACTGCGCGCCGGTCGTCGAGGCGTTCCAGCGGGGGCTGCCCCCCGACCAGATCCCGGTCGTCAAGGACCCGCGGACGATCGCCCACTCCATCCTCGACAGCTGGGCCCCCGACGGCGACCAGGCCCTGACCGCGATCCGGGAGTCCGGCGGGCTCGCGCTGGGCGTGACCGACGAGGAGATGCTCGAGTCGATGAAGACGCTCTCCTCCAAGGAGGGCCTCTACCTGGAGCCCGCGTCCGCAGCCCCGCTGGCTGCCCTCTGGAAGCTCCTCGCGGACGGCACCGTGGGCGCCGACGAGTCGGTCCTCCTCCTGGCGACCGGGTCGGGGGCGAACCAGCCCGACGCCACCATCTCGGCCTGGGGGCGGCCCCCCGAGATAGAGCTGGACCTCGAGGGCTTCGCGCGCTACCTCGTGGCCCGGTGACCGGCGGAGCGAGGGGAGACCCGCCGGCCGACCGACCGACCGAGACGCACACCTTCTTAAGGGCCCCCCGAGCCAAGCGCGACTCGCACCGATGTCCACAGAACCTAGGGCGAACTACGGCAAGCTGAAGCTGCTCGTCGACGGCGTTTGGGTCGAGTCGGGCTCGAGCGAGCTCGGCGACGCCTACGACCCCGGCAAGGGGTCGGTCATCGCGCAGGTCCCGTTCTCGCTCCCCGAGGAGGCGGACAGGGCCGTCGAGGCCGCGCAGGCCGCGTTCGAGAAGTGGCGGGAGGTCTCGATCCTGGAGCGGGTCAAGTACCTCTACCGGCTCAAGGACCTCCTCGAGCGCAGGGCCGAGGAGCTCGCGACCATAAACACGCAGAACCACGGGAAGACCCTGGACGAGAGCCGGGGGGAGCTGAAGCGCTGCGCCGAGAACGTCGACGTCGCGATCGCCGTCGCCTACACCCTCGCCAAGGGAGACACCCTCGACCAGATAGCCGCGGGCATTGACGTCAGCATGTCCAAGGAGCCCCTCGGCGTCTTCTCGGTCGTCTGCCCGTTCAACTTCCCGCTGATGGTGCCCTTCTGGTTCCTCCCCTACGCCCTCGTCCTGGGCGACTCGCTCGTCGTCAAGCCCAGCGAGCTGACACCGGTCCCGATGCAGCGGCTCGCCGAGATGATGGAGAAGGAGGTCGGCCTCCCCCGCGGGGTCCTGAACATCGTCCACGGCGGGAGGCAGGTGGTCGAGCGGTTGATAGCCGACCGGGACGTGAAGGGAGTCACCTTCGTCGGTTCCACCCCCGTCGCCAAGCAGATCTACAGGATGGCCGGCGAGCACGGCAAGAGGGCCATCGCCAACGGGGGAGCCAAGAACAGCGTGCTGGTCATGCCCGACGCGGACCTCGACGCGGGCATGTCCAACATGGTCTCCTCCTTCTTCGGGAACACGGGGCAGCGCTGCCTGGCCGGCGCGAACCTGATACCGGTCGGCGGCGTCCACGACGCCCTCCTCTCCAAGTTCTCCAAGACGACGCTCGCGCTCAAGGTGGGGTACGGGCTCGAGGACGGGGTCCAGATGGGGCCCCTCGTGACCGAGAAGGCCCGGCGGCGGGTCTCCGACTACGTCGAGACCGGGCTCTCGGAGGGCGCGCGCCCGGTCTCCGACGGCCGAGGGCTCCAGGTCGCGGAGCACCCCGACGGGTTCTACCTCGGGGCCACGATCCTCGACGGGGTCTCCCCCGGGATGAAGATAGCCAAGGAGGAGGTCTTCGGCCCGATCGCGAGCGTGATGAGCGCCGAGACCCTCGACGAGGCGATCGAGACGATCAACGGCTCGACGAACTTCGGGAACATGGCATGCATCTACACCTCCAGCGGCAGGTCGGCCAGGGAGTTCCGCAGGAGGGTCGACGCGGGGAACATCGGGGTGAACATCGGCGTGGCCGCCCCCTCCGCGTACTACCCGTTCGGGGGGCGGAGGGACTCGTTCTACGGCGTCCTGCACGCCCAGATCGACACGGTCGAGTTCTTCACCGACAAGAAGGTCACCATATCCCGGTGGTGACCGGCGGAGCGGCTCGTCGGTCGGTCGGGGCCCCTCCCTCCCGCATCCTGCTCACCCTTATATCCGGCCGGGCTCACCTCGGGAGCCTCGATGCTCTACAACCGCAGGCGCGCGGCTGACTACCTCGAGGAGAACGACCTGAAGGCCCTCGTGGCCACGACGACCTTCAACGTCGCGTACTTCACCGACTTCGACTGCTGGCAGTACAGAGACTTCCGGGAGAACATGGCCACCCCGGGCGCCTCGAACACGCTCCTTCAGACCTACGCGGTCTACGTCCCCGACCGGGACCCGGTCCTCGTCACCAGCACCGGGTCGGTCCAGTTCACGGACGAGCTCCGTGGGATCGAGCGCCGCACCTACGGGGGCGCGGGGATGGAGCTCCCCTCGAAGAGGAAGGACGGGGGGAGGAGCGAGCCGAAGGACCTCTCCCTCCTCCGAGAGGCCGTGAGGTCGGCCGAGCCGACGCCGCAGGAGGCCCTCGTCTCCGCCCTGGAGGACCTCGGCGTCAGGAAGGGCAGGGTGGGGATCGAGTTCTCCAACCTCACCAGGGCCGCCCGGAAGCACATCGAGAAGAAGATGGACCGGGTCGACTGGCGCGACGCGACCGAGCTCGCCCGGCTGATCAGGATGGTCAAGACGCCCCAGGAGGTCGAGAGGATGAGGGCCTCCGCCGAGATAACCGAGGAGGGGCTCAAGGCGACCGTCAAGGCCGCGCGGGCGGGGGTAACCGGGGGGGAGCTCTATCAGGCGTTCCTGGGCGAGGTCGCGAGGCGGGGCGCGGTCCCCGACCACTTCATCTACAACCCGCTGGGCTTCGGCATATCCAGCTCGCCGCGGGCCAGGTTCCGGGCCGGCGGGAACTCGATGATCGACTTCGGGGTGATCTACAGGCAGTACTACTCCGACACTGGGACGACCGTCCTCTACGGCCCCAACCGCGAGGCCGAGAAGACCTACGGCGCCCTGGCCGAGATCTTCGAGTCGCACGTCGACCTCCTCAAGCCCGGGACGACGCCCTCGACGGTCCTGGATGCGTTCGGCCGCTCCTACCGGGAGCGCGGGATGAAGGGCGTCGGATACCAGGGCCACGGCATCGGCCTGCAGACGCGCGAGCACCCCGTGATCAACAGGACCGACCACAAGACGATCGCCGACGACGTCGTCGAGGTCGGGGTCGACATCCCCTTCGAGGAGGGGATGGTGATCAACATCGAGACGCCCATGGACGTCCTCGGCGTGGGGTCCTACCAGATCGAGAGGACCTTCCGGATCACCGGCGACCGGCCCGAAGAGCTGACGCCCAGGAGGGAGGGGGCTCCCTTCCTGGTCGCCTGATGGGAGCGCGGAGGCGGGCGTGACAGAAACGATGGTGCGTCTCCACCTCATCGTCGACGGGACATTCACGGCGGACAGGCGCCTCTTCCTGCCCGAGGGGCCCAGCTCCTCCTACGTCGCCGCCGCCAAGTGCCTGCTCATCGAGACCGAGAAGGAGAAGATCCTCGTGGACACCGGCATCGGCGCGCTCCCGGGTGACGGCCGCTTCGACGCGGTCCGGAGGAACCAGAGGGTGGAGCGCAAGAAGGGCCAGGGGGTGGAGCGGGGGCTCGCGAGGCTCGGGATCCGCCCCGGGCAGGTCACGACGGTGGTCAACACCCACCTGCACAACGCGCACTGCGGCAACAACAACCTCTTCGCCAACGCCCAGTTCTACGTGGCGCGGAGCGAGCTGAGGTTCGTGCAGCGGACGATCGACGACGACCCGGCGCAGACGGCCTACGTCGTCGAGAACTACGACCGGGTCCGGTCCGTCAACGAGACCAGGGGGGAGCGCCGGATCACCGAGGAGGTCAGCGTCGTCCCGACCCCGGGCCACACGGAGGGCCACCAGTCGGTCGTCGTCTCCCTCGGAGACCGGAACCTGGTCTACTCGGGGGACGTCGCGCCCCTCAGGCAGAACCTCGAGGAGCGCGTCGCCATGGCCGGCTGCGACCGGAGGCAGGCGGTCGAGTCGATGGACCGGCTGCTGAAGATCCCCAACGCCCGCTGGGTCTTCTCGCACGACCGGAGCCAGCTCACGCTCTCGAAGGCCTTCGCGCCGAGGTGAGCGGGCTCGGGTCGGAGCGCTTGTGGGAGCGACGCCGTCCGGCCGGGGCCGGTCGGTCGGTAGGTGGTGGGAGGCTTGCCGATCTCTAGATACATCCGCGACCTGCGCTCCAGGGTGGGCCACGAGCTCCTCCTGGTGCCCTCGGTCGCGGTCATCCTGCGGGACGACCGGGGGCGCGTCCTGCTCGCCAGGAGCGCCGACTCCGGGCTCTGGCTCCCTCCGGGGGGCGCCGTCGAACCCGACGAGTCCCCTCGCGAGGCCGCCATAAGGGAGACGCGGGAGGAGACGGGGGTCGTCGTCGAGCCCATCCGGGTCGTCGGGGCCTACGGAGGCCCCGAGCACCGTGTCGTCTACCCGAACGGAGACGTCGTCTCCTACGTCATGACCCTCTTCGAGGCCAGGCTCGTCTCCGGCGTGCCGGTCCCCGACGACGAGGAGACGCTCGAGGTCAGGTACTTCTCGCGCGAGGAGCTCGCCTCGGTGCCGACGCCGGCCTGGCTCGGCGAGGCCCTGCACGACGCCCTCGACGGCGCGGCGCGGTGAGCGGCCGACTCGGACCACGACCGAGCCCGCAAGCCCTATAATCTCCGGGGCCCCTTCGGCTCCGAAGCTTGGACCAGATGAAGGCTGCCGTCCTGGAGCGCCTCGGGGCGCCCCTCTCGATCAGGGACGTCCCCGTCCCCTCGATCTCCGAGGGCGAGGCCCTGGTCGAGACCAGCTTCTGCGGGATCTGCGGCACCGACCTCCACATCCTCGAGGGCAGGGGGTACGTCCCCCGCCTTCCCCACATCCTCGGCCACGAGCCCTGCGGCGCGGTCGCCAGGGTGGGCGGGGCCGCCGAGGGGCTCCGGGTCGGCGACAGGGTCGTCCCCTACCTCTTCGCCACCTGCGGGTCGTGCTGGTACTGCCGGAGCGGGCGGGACAGCATGTGCTCCAAGCTGGGGGGGATCATCGGGGTGACGACCGACGGAGCCTTC
>JBEKTS010000093.1:0-9543 GCA_049515775.1 Nitrososphaerales archaeon
CTTCTTGCCGATTACGTCGACTATCTCGCTCCAGATGACGTCCCTGACGCTCTCCATGGCCTTCACCAGCTCGAGGAGACCGAGGAGTTCCGAATTGTCCTTGATGATCACTTCCGCCCTCAGATCGATGGTGTGCTCCCCGATGGACCTCCCGACGTACACGACTTCGTCACGCTTCAACAGCTCCTGCGCGATCGCGTGCGTGGCGCCCCCGCCGGTGTAGATCAGAAGATCCACCCGCCTGTACCCCAGGTTGGACAGGTTGAGGGAGTAGGTGCGCTCCAGGTACGTGCGCTCAAGGCGTCTTCGCCTCCGCTGGATGGTGCTGTGAGGGATTCCGAGCTTGTTCTCGACTCCCTCGGGGTCCAGGAGAATCTTCAAAATCTGTTTGTCTAGCAGGGTGAGCTTCGTACTTTGGCCGTTGGCCGCGGTAGTCGGCATCTTCGAAATTGCGTCCGCGCGGTATATTAATGTTGACCGGTGCGCGCGGAGCGGAGCGACGACGGTGGGATCGGTTCGAACTCGGGTGCCCCCCTCGATCCACGGCCGACGCCCGCGCCGGACCGGCTCAGAGAGCGAGGACATTCGGGAGCTGAGGCCTAGGGAACGGGGCGGCTCTTTCCTTGGCTCAGCGTCTTGCTTTCAATCTGCAGGACGTAGTCATCGAGGACCAGCTTCTCCACGGCCCGTATCGACCGGAGGGTTCCCGGCGTCGACCGGATCGTCTGTTCGACTCGCTCGGGGTTGATCCTGAGGTCCCCACACCGGAGGCGGGCTATCTCCAGGAGCGTCTCCAGGCTCGGCAGGGGGAACTCCACCGGGTACAGTCTGTCCTGCAGCGCCTTGTCGAGAAAGGAGATCAGGTTGGTCGTCAGTATCAGGGCGCACCTGGAGCTATCGAGGCTGTCGATCTGATGAAAGAGCACGTTGTTCTGGCTCACGTTCCAACCCTCGCTCGCCTCCTTGGTCCGGTCGAGGAAGAGGGCCTCCACGTCGTCGAACAGCAGCACGGACTTGTTGTGGGTCGCTTCCTCAAAGAGCTTGGAGATCAAGCGCTCGGATTCGCCATAGTGCTTCCTCGCGACCGTCGCAGAGTCCACGAACAGGAGGGGTACGGACAGCTCGTGCGCCAGCACTCTCGCCATGTAGGTCTTGCCCACCCCGGTCTCGCCGTAGAAGATGAAACCCTTGATCCCCTTCAAGCCCGGGCTCGAGAACTGAAGATCGATGATGCGGTAGACTCTCTGGAAGATGGTCCTGAACTCCTCGCCCTTGCACCGGTCGAACGCGAGGTCCGACCCGTCGTTCCTTCCTCGATCAGGCAATCAGTTCCACCCGCGGAGGTTCCGACCGAGCGCCGGCCCCGGGCGCCGTCCAGCAGCGGAGAAGGGACCCTCGGCTGTCGGGTCGTGGGCGCCTCCCCCCCTGGGCGCGTACGAGGATGGGTCCTCCGATGGAGCCCCACCCCGGACGATGAGAGCGGTCTCTCGTGAGGCACGTCCGATCCTCTCGGGGAGCATCGCCCGCACGATTTCTTCAGCCATTCCCCGAGGACCGCGCGCCGAAGACCTTCGGCCCACCCCGGAGCATATCAGGCCCTCATCGGGCCCGCGACGGACGCGGCCAGAGGACGCCACCGCCCGTGTGGGCGAGGGGTACTCGAGGTGGATCAAACCAACGGCACCAGCCTTGGCCACGGGTAGCCTCGGACCCCGTCCGTCTGGACCGCGAATATCCCCGTCCAGGGTTTGAGCCCGTAGAAGACGAGAGCGCCCTGTCTCTTGGTTATCTTCAGGTGCACGTCGGAGATCGACCGGAGCATCTCGTAGAGGAAGGGAGCGGGCATCCCAGGCCGGAGCACGATCAGGTCGAGGTTCCCGTGACTTCGGCTCGCAGTTATGGTCGCGTTGAGTATCTTGACCACATTCTCGGGTCCGAAGCTCGAGAAGAGCGTATCGACGCCCTCCATGTACAGCGAAGTCTGCTCGAACGTATCCGTGAGCTTCTTGATCATGGCGGTGAAATTCTCGAGGCTCCCGCTGACGTCTTTACCATCGAAGGCCAGGACCTGCGAGCTCTTGGCCAGGACGCCGAGGTGCTCCTTCGGGATGCACATCGTCAGGAGCCTCGCGAGGTTCTCGGACGTAAGGTCGCCCTGCTTCATCAGCGAGCCGGGCAGAGTCATGCCCACACCGACCGAGGGGATGTCGATGACCGCCTTGCCGTGTCTCAGGAAGTTCCCGATGCAGGGCAGCGTGAACATCGAGTACTCAAGCGCCGAGACGTTCTCGTCGACGTCCAGGAGGACCAGGTCGCCCCTCGAGTAGCCGCCGGACAGGATGCGGTCCAGCTCGACGAGACCGGTCGAATACCGGCCTGGCGCGTCCGCGATCCCCTTGATGGGAGCGGGGACCTTGGATGCGTCCGTCTTGACGGGCCCGAACAGCTCGAAGCCACCGTCTAGGGTGAACACGCACTTGGTCTTCTCCAACCTGGAGCCCCTCATCTTCAGGACCTCGACCTGCCTCATGGGCCTGCCGTCCAGTTCGTGGATGCCGAGCAGCATCACCCCGTCGGCCACGAACTCCTCCACGCCGCTGCCGCCTCTCAGGTCACCGAGCTCGCCCTCGCAGATCAGGATGGTGGTGCACCCTGCCTCCCTGATGGGTCCGCCGAGTATTGCGTGCAGCACCGTCCGGCTCTCTCCTCGCTCGAAGAGCTGAGTCATGGCGGAATAGCTGTCTATCACGAGCCTCTTCGCCCCGGTCGCCTGGACCTCGTCGATGATGGCCTTGAGGACGGCGTCGAGGCCGGTCTCGGTCATCACGGTGTATTCGAGAAACTTGAGCCTCTCACTCCGCAGGGACTCCCCGACCCCGGGGCCGAACTGCCGGGCCATGTTGCCCAGCAGGGTTTCCTTGCTCTCCCCGAAGGAGACGTAGATTCCAGACTCGCCGAACTCGGTGACACCGGTGGAGAGGAACTTGGTAGCGAAGACCGTCTTCCCGGTGCCGGGCTTGCCCGCCAGCATCACCAAGCTGCCCTTCTGGAAGCCTCCCCCTATCAAATCGTCCAATCCGGGTATCCCGGTGGGCGTCAAGCGTTCAGGCACGAGAATCCGATATAAGAGGTGCTGGCGTCTTATATCGGAGATGGATGCATCATACATCACGTTGTAGATGGTTCATTGCTATGGCTGATGCTTGGATTGGCCATATGACGCCGACGCGACCTTCTAGTGCAGTATGGTGCCGTGACGAGCAGAGTGAGGACAAGGTCGAGGGGCAGGCTGAGGCGCAAGGCAGCGGTCGTGCTGCTGGTCGGGTCCTTGCTCACCCTCTCGTTTCTCGGCGCAGTCATCATCCCCCTCTACTCCTATCCCGGGGTAGGCTGGAACGAGATCATCGCGGCGAAGGAGGCCAACCCCGGGGTCGCGATGGTCGTCATCATCAACCCCGACAATGGCCCTGGCCCGTCTCGGGACCCGGCCTACGTCACGGGAGTCGATGACCTTCGCGCCGCCGGCATAATCGTGCTGGGGTACGACCACACGAGCTACGCTGCAAGGAGCCTGCTCGCCGTGACCGCCGACATCGACAGCTACAAGGACTGGTATAACCTCAGCGGCATCTTCTTCGACGAGATGTCCAGCGTCCCCGGGAACGAGGGCTACTACTCCTTGCTGAACCAATACGCAAAGTCTGTGGGGCTTCCCTTCACCGTCGGGAACCCCGGGATGGACGTCCCCGCGAGCTACCAGGGGACCATGGACGTGATCGTCTCCTACGAGAATCAGGGGGTCCCCGGCTCCGCGTCCCTCGCGTCGATCACGGACGGGATGTCCAAGAACAACTATGCGGTCATCGCGTATGGGGTCGACACCTTCAACGCATCCGCCGTGAGCAACATCTTCGATTACGCGAACTACGTCTACGTGACCAACGGCACACAGCCCGATCCGTACGGCGCAGTCACGGGGGACCTGTCGAAACTGGTGGAGCTCATAGCGGGTCTCGGTCGCGCTCAGACCTCGGCCAATCTCACTGTGAGATCCGTGGACGGAGCGGGAACTCCGATAGTCGGTCTGTGGACGACGGTCGCGTCGGCCAACGGCACCGCCGTGGGCTCGGGCTACACGCCGCTGACAGAGCCCGTCTCCATCGGCGCGGTGTATACGGTCTCGGCGTCCAACTACGGTCGCTTCGTCTTCAGCCACTGGAGCGACGGAGACACGAGTCCGGTGACGACGCTGACGCTGACTCAGGCCACCACCCTCACCGCCTACTATGGCACCAGCTCGTCCAACACGACCACTTCTTCGACGAGCTCGTCCGGCTCTACCGGTTACTCGACGAGTACGACCTCATCCGGAAGGACCACCACGACTTCGCCATCGAATAGCGCGTCGACCACCACAACCAGTCATTCAGCATCGACCACGAGCAGCGCCCCTAGTTCCTCGACGACCTCTTCGGGCTCATCCGTCACCTCGACGACCTCCGTCGTCTCAAGCACGGCTCACACGGCTACGACCGGAAGCCAGGCCTCGGGCGCGCCCGCCCCCTACGCCTATTTGATAATCGTGTTCCTTGCGCTGGGACTGATCTCCATGTGGGGGGCATCCGTCCTGAGAGGCCCGAGAAGACGGGTCGCCGTGCCGTGGGCGGGCGAGCCCGCGAACCCGAACGTAGAGGTGTGCTTCCCGAGCGGGACGAGCCCGATGGACTTTGGCGCATGGCTCCATAGGAAGACGTGGTAGGAGTCCTCTATCACCCTGATAGGCCGGACCGTAGGCTCTCTATCATGTCTATAGTTACTGAAATCGATAAATCGGGGGAGGAGAGGATGATGGTTCCAGACTCGAAGCGCGGCGTCCTCGTCGTCGAAGGGATGGTCGAGAGGCTCACCGGCGGAGGGAAGTTCGTCGTCGCCCCCGTTAGAGAGTACGCCGAGGTGGACGTGGGCAACCGGGTGATGATCATCGTCCTGGACAAGCTGCAGCCAGACGTCTTCATCGAGACCCTCAAGGAGCGGGTCACATGGCCATTCCCGAGCAACTGGGCGATCGTGGTGAAGGGGAACAGATACGTGGAGAGGTGCAGCGCGTACTACGGCAGTACGCAGCTCAGCGCCCTGGACCCGGCAGGAGTGGCGAGGACCGAGCTCCCGCTGCCACGAGATGGAGTGCTCAACTTCCGCATCCCCGAGGCCGTCAACCTCGACAACGAGTCCATGGTCGAGATAAGGGACGGCGGCAGGCCCATAGACACCGAGAGGTTCGGCTCGATCGAGCCCGTGCCGACGAAGGAAAGGTTCCCGACGGTCACGGTCTCGGGCCGGTTCGCGCCCACCAACGCGGCGGACACCTATCCGACGAGCGCCGAGTTCACGAATGCGACCACGGGCCAGAAGTACTGGGCCGTGGTGACCAACGGTGAATACTCGATCCAGCTGCCAAACCGCGAATCGTACCGCGCCACCGTCTCATGGACCATGGTCCCAGGGAACACGACCGGCCCCGCGCAGGCCGGGACGCTGAATCTCAACGCCGACGACAACGCGCTCACTTTCGACTTCAACTGGTAGCCGGACGAGATCCAGCGGAGGACGCGCCGCGCTGCCCGGCGCTGAAGGGCGGCCCTCGGCAGCTGCCGCCGAGTCCGAAGGCGGAGCGGGGGGCGGATGGAGGCGCTGGGCAGCCCTCCCTTCCTCCGCAATGGAGCTGAGCGAGGAGGGAACCCCCTCCTGTGAGCCGCCCCGGCCGCGCGAGCATACCGATGAAGTCCGGCACGACCCCGAGCGAGTCTGGCCCGATTTGCTCCTCGTCTTCTCTTCCTTTGCGTGATACGGGTCGAGGCGCCCACGCCTATCCCTCCACAGCAAGGGCGCGCGGTGGCTCTCGCATCGTCAGGCAGATTCGAAAGGATGGTATGCGCCCGGCACGCCTGGGCACGAAGCCTTCTTTGCAAGGCGCCACACGGCGCGCATGCGATCGATCCCTCCAGACCCGTACTGTCCAGCGCCCATCGGCGACGGCACGATGAAACCAGTCG
Organism: Nitrososphaerales archaeon; assembly: GCA_049515775.1. GTDB lineage: Archaea > Thermoproteota > Nitrososphaeria > Nitrososphaerales > Gagatemarchaeaceae > Gagatemarchaeum. The sequence continues at coordinate 6,054 of JBEKTS010000093.1, forward strand.
GAGGCACCGCCCGAGGGGCGGGTTCACGCCAGCGACGCCATCTTCGGGAATGCCCCCGGGAGGCAGCCCCGTCGGGCCGTCGGCCCCAGCGCGTCGAGATTGAGCGCGCCCTGGCTACGCCAGCGCTCTTGCTTCCTTCGGAAGCTTGAACATCTGGGACAGCTCTGAATACACCTCGAGGTACTTACCTGCGCGATCGGTCGCCTGATAGGTGAACTTGTTCGAACCCTCGGGCTTCTTCTTCACCAGCAGCCCATACTGCAGGAGATATGACACGTAGGACTGGGTCTGTTTCGAGTTGAGGTTGCACTTGTACATGATGTGCGTGATCATGGTGCCGTCCCCGCAGGCGAGCACGATCAGGTTTATGATGTCGAGGGCGCCTCTGTTTCCCCAGCCCAGAGCGGTGTCGTTGGCGGGGCGCATCGCCTGGGCGGCCTGAGCGGTAAGGGCCGGTTTCATGCCAGAGTCGCCACGCTCTCCAGGTCCTGGAGGTTCTCCCTAGCTGCGTGCTCGCCGTACGGGACCTTCTGGAGTTTGAACTCCTTGTCGAGGCACAGCTTCAGTACGTCGAACGTCTCCACGTAGTCGATCGACGTGTTCAGCCTGCTCTGGAGCGCCCGGAACTCGGCCAGCCCCTTTATGGCGTTGGCCTTGGTGTAGAGCTTGCTCCGCTGGGACCAGAAGATCCTGATCAGCTCCACCTTCTCATCGATGACCTCGGTGATGTCGTAGTAGACCTTCGGTTCGAAGTTCCTGGTGAGCGGGATCTCATAGGCCAGTATGTTCGAGTTGAACCTGGCGGACTCGAGGGTCGCCGTCGAGACGGCCCTGTGGTCGTGATGGATGTCTCCGTGGAAGTGCGTCAGGATGAGGTCGGGGTTGACCTTGTCGACGTACGCCTCGATGAAGTCTATCAGCTCGCTCGAGACCGAGAGCTTCGTGTCCTCGAAATCGCCGATGCGGACGTCTTCTGCTCCGATGAACTTCGCAGACTTCAGCAGCTCCTGAGTTCTCTCGGCCGGGTCACCGGACGCAGACCCCCTGGTGAGGGTGCAGATGTAAACGCGGTGCCCGTTGCGAACGGCCTTGAGGAGGAGCCCTCCGCAGCCCAGCTCGACGTCATCCGGATGTGCTCCTATCGCTAAGATGTCCACGGCCTAGAGGTTCAGCCTGAGATATACCGCTAATCGAGTAATCCTCTATAGCACTCCTGACTAAGTGGCGTACGTCAGCGCAGCCAGACCGACGTCCGTGCGAGATGGGATCGTCGATGGTCCTGGGAAGGGCGCTCCGCGGTCCCGCCCGCGCGATCCGCCGCCTCGCGTCCGAGGAGAAGCCTCGGACGAGCCAATGCCTGATCCCGGGCGGCCGGCTCGGCTAGACGGAGACGGTGGCGCCGTCCAGGATCATGGTCATCTCGACGCTTCTCTTTCGGACGGTCACCGGGGTGACTCCGGCGGCGAAGGCGAGGTGCATCTGGTTGGTGCGAACGCCCATCTGTACCGATGCGACGTAGAGAGCGGCCGCGGCGAGCGACGCGGGCCTCTTACCCCCCAGCATCGGGTCGTCCTTGACCTTGGCCAGGATCTCCAGCGACCTGCGCTCGACCTTGCCGCTCAGCCCGGCCTTTCCGGCTATCCTCGACACGTCGCGCGACGGGTCCACCGTGGTGACCCTCATGTTCATGTCCCGCAGGAGCAGTTTGTGGTAGTATCTGACGTACCTTCCGTTCGGGGTCTTCTTCAGCTTCTCGAGTTCCTCCGCCGGGAACGTCGCGCCTACCAGAGTGCAGGCTATCAGCACGGTCGCGGCGGCCATGCTCGTGATCGATCGTCTCCTGACGATCGCCTTCTTGAGCCTCCTGCGATAGATCTCGCACGCCTCTATGGCGACCGATCCGGGAAGACCCGCCGCTCTGACGATCTGGTCGATGTCGCGCATCGCCTTGATCTGGTTGTTCCGCTTCGGCTCTCGGGAGATGGTGTAGTCGTTCCATCTCCTGAGCTGGTTCAGCTCATAGGTTCCCTGGATCCTCCTCCCGTTCGCGTCGAGGTTCCTGCTGTCGATGACCGTCGGCAGGTTGAGGTCATACATCATGGCGGATGTCGGGTGTTCCCGCGGCGCCGAATTTGCCGCGGCCGCGGCGTTGGCGGGCGAGTTTGCCATCCAGTCGCCGGGGCTATCGCTGACCATCCCGCAGAACCGGCACAGCAGTTCTCCGGTATCGTCGGTCACGACCAGAGGTCCACGGCATTCCTTGCAGGAGTCGCTCCCTCCTGCCAGTTCGACCTGAGGCTCGACTAACATGAGACGATGGCCGGCTCACTCGCCTTAAAGGCCTCCGCCACACAGCCGGGTAAGAATAAAGGATTTGAAAGTAATAGAGGATTGTTCTATCGGGAACATCCTCGAGGTGGACCGGCCCTTGCCTGGGCCGAGAGGAAAGAGGCCGTCTTGAGTCGTTTGTTGGCGCCTGGAGGCATGACGCCCGGAGTCGTCCCAGGAGCGAACGGAGAGAGCGGCCTCGGGAAGAGCCTGGACGCGTCGGTACCCCAGGAGACGCCGGAGCGGCACGGAGAGTCGATGGGACCCTCGCATCGGCGGGGACCGTAGCGATTGGTCCGAGATCGCATCTCCCGTCCAAGGATCCCGAGGAAAACAAGATATTGACGGGCGAAAGGGGTTCGGATTGGGCCCGTAGCTCAGTACGGACAGAGTGGCAGCCCCCTATCCCCGATGGGGAGAGCTGTAGGCCGAGGGTTCAAATCCCTCCGGGCCCGCCAAACGACAACGTTACGGGAGGCTGCGAAGGCCACAACCCAGACGCAGACCCGCACCCCGTGGATCTTGAGCTCGACCTCGCCCCCGGCGAGCGTCCTCCGCCCCCGCTTCGGGACGCGATGCGCCACGTCCCAGAGGGCGCGGACCCGGTCGTGGGCCGAGACGTGGCTCGTCCCGACCAGCCTGGTCCGTTAGGTCATCGCGCCCGAGGACAGCCGGACGGGTGGAGGAGGCAGGGGACGACCTCTTCTTCGTCACGCCCTCTGTTCATGCAGAAGACGCGGGCCTCCTAATCGGCCTCCGGCAGCGCGTCGTACGGGTACATGGACCTACGATGGACCCCGGAGTCCGCTCGTCTCACGAAGGAAGAGGACTGGGCAAGCGCCCGCCCGCTCGCTTATCACGACGGTATCGCCAAACACATATGTATTTGTGAGGCGAAGTTCGTGGTCTGGATGCCCGTGGAAGACTTGAAGCTCGCACCGGAGGTCACGGACAAGCAGGTGGTCGCGATCCTCCCGTTCCAGAACATGAGCTCCGACCCGGAGAACGAGTACTTCGCGGACGGCATCACCGAGGAGCTGATCATCGCCCTGTCGACCATCGACCGGCTCAAGGTCATCTCGAGGACCTCGGCCATGCAGTACAAGACCACCTCGAAGGGGGTCATCGACATTGCGAAGGAGCTGTCCGCCGACACCGTGGT
>JBEKTS010000094.1:0-9276 GCA_049515775.1 Nitrososphaerales archaeon
CGCTGGCACGACCTCGTCCAGGTACTGGATGCCCCAGACGTGGCAGGCCAGCGCCACCTCCTGCATGGGGAGGAACGCCGCGGGGTCGGTCACGTCGCCGAAGAACGTCGTCTTCACCCCCGCGCAGGACGTCTTGGCCGCGTACTCGACGTAGCGCTGGTCGGTGGGGATCGAGAGGATGACGTGGGTCCTCGAGTCGAGTATCTCGGCGAACCTCCTGTGCACGCCCGGGCTGACCAGGACCCCGTCGGCCCCGGCCCCGACTATCTTCTCGAGCACCGCCCGCGGGTCCTCCGACCCCGGCGACGGGCCCGCCCCCAGCCCGTGGTCGAAGGCCACGAGCACCGCCCTGCCGTCTCCGCCCAGGAGGCTCCTGTTCCGAAGCACCTCGCTCTCGCTGTCGCTCATCTCTCTTCTTGCACCTGCGGGGGCGCGCTGCGAGATTTTCCTTTAAGGGTTTCCGGGGGTCCTAGGAGGGCGGTACGAGCCCCTCGAAGGCGCCGGGGTCGAGCCTCGTCTCGACCGCCGCGCAGTTCTCCTCGACCTGCTGCGGGGTCGACGCGCCCACTATGGCGCAGGTCACGACCGGGTCCCTCAGGACCCACGAGAGCGCCAGCTGCCTGGGCGTGACGTGCGCCGCGGCAGCGGCGGCCTCGAAGCGCGTGAGCGCCGTGAACCGGTCCTCCGACCTGACGTAGTCCCAGTACCCCCTGCTCGCGGCCCCCCTGGACCCCGGGGGCGCCGAGGGCTGGCCCTGCCTGTACTTGCCCGTCAGGAACCCGCCGCCCAGGGGGCTGTAGGCGAGGACCGCCGTGCTCTGGTCCCTGCAGTAGGGGAGGAGCTCGGCCTCGGCCTCCCGCGCCAGGATGCTGTACTCGGGCTGGACCGCGACCGGCCTCTCCAGGCCGAGCGTCTCGCAGACCGCGTCGACCCGCCGCATCTGCTCGGCGCTGAAGTTGGAGGTCGCCGTGTACCTCACCTTGCCCTGCCTCACCAGGTCGTCCATGGTCAGGAGCGTCTCCTCCAGGGGGGTCTCCTCGTCGAACCGGTGGAGGTAGAGGAGGTCGACGTAGTCGGTCTTGAGCCGGGCCAGGGACTCGCCGAGCTGCCAGACGATGTGCTTGCGCGAGAGCCCCGTGGAGTTGGGCTTGCCCTCGTCGAGGGTCAGGCCGACCTTCGTCGCTATCACCAGGTCCTCCCTGCCTCCCCTCACCGCCTTGCCGATGAGCTCCTCGGAGCGCCCGCCGGTGTAGATGTTCGCGGTGTCGATGATGTTGACGCCGAGGTCCGTCGCCCTCCCGACGATCTTCATGGTCGTCTCCTCGTCGACCTGCCCGCCGAAGTTGTTGGTCCCCAGGCAGAGGCGAGAGACGCGTATCCCCGCCCTGCCCAGTCTCCTGTACTCCATGCTGGCCGCATCGGTCCCCCTCGTGATAAACATCCTCTTGCGGCCCTCGGCGGCGGGGCCGGACGCGCGGTCCACAAAGCGTTTATGCTGCCTCGCCCTCCTTCGCCCGGATGAAGACCGCGAGGGCTTCCCTTGCTGCGGGCTGTCTGGTCATCGTGCTGCTTCTCGTAGGCTGGGCTCCGCTGGCCCACGCCCCGCCTCCTTCGCAGGGAGCGCTGGCCGCCGCCGCGTCGCCGCCCCCGTCCTCGGGCGTGCCGCCCGCCCCATGGCCGTACTTGAGCCCCGGGGCCCCGCGCGGCCCGGTCGCCTACGACGAGCAGATCGGGGTCACGTTCACTCAGAACTTCACCTCCATACAGTACAACGTCACAGCCGTCGCCCAGACCGACCCCGTACTGGACACGGGGCCGGGGTACCTCCTCAACGGGCTCACCACCGCCGGCTACTGGTACCAGGTCGGCGTCTCCTACAACTGGTCGCCCGGCGAGACCCCCGGGACGGGGTTCGACATGAACTACGAGGCCTGGGACGCGTTCGGGAACTCGATCTACCCGACGACCGGCGGCGGGCTGCTCTCGTTCTCGGGGACGGTCAACAACGGGGACGTCATACTGCTCAGCCTGAGCTTCGCGGGCGGCAACGTCCTGATGCAGGCCACGGACACGAAGACCGGCGCCACGGCCGAGACGACCTACGACGCCCAGGGCTCGACGACGTTCGTCGGTCTGCCGGGCGCGGTCGCCAACTCCAACGGCTACTTCACGGGGCTGATGACCGAGTGGTACCACGGCCAGCCCTACTACGCCGACCCCGCGGAGACGACCTACACCAACCCGCACCTCACCCTCGCCTCCGGATGGCTCTGGATGGACGAGTTCAACTCGAACAACCAGGTCAACATCTTCGACTCGAGCACGAGTTCCGCCATAGGTTTCAACCCCCCGGGCACACTGCAGCCGTTCTCTCTAGGCGAGGTGACCGAGTACGCAGACGCCTACGAGTTCATCACGGGGTCTCTGACCGGCACCACGACGTCGACGACCTCGGTCTCCAGCGTCTCCACGACCACGACATCGACCAGCGGGTCTCCGAGCGTCTCCACCACGACGGTGACCGTGACCCAGGTCTCGACGCTCCCAGTGACCACCACCCTGACGTCCACGCTGACTCAGACGTCCACGCTGACTCAGACGTCCACGCTGACTCAGACGTCCACGTCCACGACCACCCAGATCTCGACCGTCCCGACCACGATCACCCAGACAACGACGACCACGACGCCGGTGACCACGACGCTCACCCAGACCTCGACGAGCACCACCACCACGACCCAGACAACGACGACGACGGTCCCGACCACGATCACCCAGACAACGACGACCACGACGCCGGTGACCACGACGCTCACCCAGACCTCGACGACCACCGTCACGCAGAACGTCCCGACGGTCCCGACCTGGGCCTACGCCGTGATGGCCCTGTTGCTCCTCGCCGGGCTCATGGGCGGCTACCTGGCGAGAGGCTCGTCGAGGGGAGCCGCCCCGGCCCCTCCAGCCATGGCGGTCCCGAGCCTGAGTTCCTTGGGGCCCTCCGCGGGACCTCTTCGCATATAACCGCCGGCTACCGAGCCGGGCCCATGGCGAGCGCGCCCCGGGGGCTCCTCAAGCTCATCGCCCTGCAGCTCCTCTCAGAGTCGTCGCTCTCGGGTGCGGAGCTCCAGGACCAGATCGGCAGGTCGAGCGCCGGCGTCTGGAAGCCCGGACCCGGCTCCATCTACTTCATGATACGCGGGCTGCGGGACGAGGAGCTCATAGTCGAGCTCCCCGGAGGGAAGGGGACGACGCGCCGCTACGTCATCTCCAACAAGGGCAAGGCCGAGCTGGAGAAGAAGAAGCTCGACGTCTCGAAGGAGGTGAAGAAGCAGCTCGACCTGCTCGCCTACTACAGCGACCTCGCCGGCCGGCAGGGCGTGGGCACCAGCATAAGGGAGCTGGCCCAGAAGCTCTGAGCGCCCCTCCCTTCATCTCCCTGCCTCTCAGCTCTCCGCGGAGCCGCTCCCCTCTTCGAGCCTCCGGAGCTCGCCCACGACCAGGGCGACCGCCTCGTCCGGCGTCAGCCTCGAGGTGTCAATCTCGAAGGCACCGCCGGGGGGCTCGAAGCTCCTCTGGATCCTCGTCAGGGTCTCCTCGGGCACCGGGTCGCGCCTGGACGCGTTCCTGGCCAGCGCGGTCCCAAGGTCGCAGAAGACGTGCACGACCATGACCCGGGAGGAGAGGGGCTCCAGCCCGTCGAGGGCCTCCGACCTGTACTCGCGCCTCCCGAAGGTCGCGTCCAGGATGACGTCGTATCCCGACCGGAGGGCCGCGCCGCCGACGGCGACCGCCGCTCCGTAGACGAATCTCGACTCTACGCCGTCGTACTCGGGGCGCGCGACCATCGCCCGGACCTGGTCGGTCTGGACGTGGACGCAGCGCTGCAGCTCCAGAGCCACGCCCGCGGCGACCGTGGTCTTGCCGCTCCCCGGGATGCCGCAGAAGAGGACGAGGAGGGGCCGTCTGGGACCCATGCGCTCGTCTCTCCTCCGCCTGCGAGAAATGCGTTGCCCCGGTCCCGCGCTACCGTTAAAATCTCTCGGCGCCGCGGCCGACGGCCGTGCAAGAGAGCCGGTTCATGACGGTCAGGAAGCTCGCCGCTCTCCAGATCGAGTTCCGCGGCTCCCGCAGGGTCCTGCTCGAGTTCGGCTTCGGCTGCCTCTTCATGGGCGCGGTCGGGCTGGCCTTCCTCCTCTTCGCCAAGCACCCAACGGCCGCGACGTCCGCCCTCGGCGTCTACCTGTTCTTCCTCGGGCTGAACTACGCCCCGCTCCTGGCCTACTCGGTCTCGATAGCCGTGCGGGGCTCCGCCAAGCGGGAAGCGGCCCGGGAGCTGGCTCACCAGGACGTCTACCGGAGGAAGTACGGTGTGCAGCAGGCGCTGATACTGGTCCCGCTCGCCATCGTCGCGCTCTCGGTCGTCCAGGAAGTGAGGGGTCAGGAGGACGACGACGAGCCGCCGGCCGAGGTAGAGGTGTCCGGGGAGCGGGAGGAGCCGAGCGGTCCCGGCCCGACCCCCTCAGTCGGAGAGGACCTCGGGCGCCCTCGAGGAGCGGACGGACCCGGACCGGCCGACGCGGGCGCGGCCTGACGACGCCTGGCGCCTCTTACCGGGCCGGGGCGCCTTCGAATCGGCCAGCCACCGGTTTCCCTTGAGTACGAGGACCGAGCACGTGGCGTCCTCGATCAGCGAGGGCGACAGGACCCGGAGCAGCCTCTGGGTCGCGCCGGTCTTCCAGTGGGGCAGTATCAGCAGGTCGGCCTTCTCCTCCTCGATGATCCTCTTGATCTCGGTGCGGCTGTCGAGCATGATGATGCGTGAGCTCACCTGGACGCCCTCGGACTCCATCGTCGCGGCCATCTTCTGGAGCGTCTTGCGCGCGTTCTCCTCGATGATGTTGGCGACGGCTGCGGCGTTGGACATGCTGACGACGCCCTCGCCGGGCGGCACCGCCAACGGGGTCTTGGTGATGTAGACGAGCACCACCGAGGCGTCGAAGAAGGCGGCCAACTGGGCCGAGAGCTCGGCTACCTCCTCGGTCGTCGCCTCGTCGTCGCCTATAGCTACGATTATCTTGTTGACCACGTCCCGGAGGTCGCGGACCATACGGCCGTGATGGAGGGCTCCGACGGATATTCGTTGGCGAGCAGGGTTCCAGAAGATTGTTGGGTAGGGGAGTTCCACCCCCCGTGCCCCCTTCCGGTGTGACGGTCCGCCTCGACCCGATCCGACCGCCGCCCGTCCATCGCTAGAACATCCTCCGAAAGCCCGACGTGCGAAAGGCCTTTATTCTAGGCAGGGCTCTTTCACTTTGAGGAAAAAGCGGTTGGAAAGCACCAAGCTGGCCGTAATCGACGCTAGAAAAGACATCATGGTCGCCACTGATCTCCCCAGGCAGCTCGCAGTCTTGACGCCCAGGGCTGGTCTCTCGGTCTACCAGCGCAACGACCGGCTCGCCCTCACGCAGCGGTCTATGCCGACCGTCTTCCAAAGCCCGGCTACGAGCCTGCTCGTGGACGCCCGCGCGATGGTGGGGTTCCAGAGGTTCTCGCCTCTCGCCCTCATGCCGTCCGTCTAGGCTCGCCGGTATCTTCGCTCGGGACGTCTATCCTCTTTCGTCTTGCTCAGCCGCCGGGCTCGACCATCGCCTGGCCGAGCCGGGCCGAGCCGGTCTCCGGCAGAGACCGGAGGCGTCCTCGCCCGAGCCGATGCTCAACCTTTTATCCCTGCCACCGGAACGCCTTTCCGGTTCGTCTTGTCCATCGAGACAAAGTTCGTCGTGAAGATCTACGACTCCCCCAAGCCTCACAAGGTCCCGAAGGTCGTGAGCGCGGAGCTGAAGGGCGGCGCGAGCCCCAAGATGATATCCAGGATGAAGAAGGAGGCGGTCGACTGCCCCATGGTCAAGGGGGAGGTCAACTTCCTCGTCTGCTTCGCATGTCCGTCGTTCATCAGGCGGGTCTCGGGCAACGTCGACTGCGCAGGCCTGACGCCCCCGCCGAAAGAGTGGCTCCTCTAGGGGCCGTACCCCGTCGAGACCGGCGCTCCGCTCCCTCGCCCGTCCGTCGCGCGTAGCGGATGGCGCTTGGTCAATAAATAGCCCCCGAGGCCTGAGCCCTTCCATGTCGGAGCTGGAGATCAGGAAGGCCGTCAAGGAACGATACGCGAAGATCGCGACCACCTCAGAGGTGAACTGCTGCAGCAATAGCGGCGACGGCTGCGGCGACGCGGTCGAGCTCTCGCTCGGCGGCTCGGTGCCTCCAGAGGCCTCCTCGGTGAACGCCGGGTGCGGCTCGCCCCTCGCGCTCATCTCCCCGAAGAGGGGCGAGTCGGTACTCGACCTCGGGAGCGGCGGAGGGATCGACGTCTTCAGGGCCTCCGAGGCGGTCGGCGAGACGGGTACGGCGACCGGCGTCGACGCCACGCCCGAGATGGTCTGGAGGGCCAGGGAGACGAAGCGGAGGTACGGGCCCAGGTACGCGAACGTGGAGTTCAGGCTCGGCGAGATCGAGCACCTGCCGATCGAGACCGGCTCGGTCGACTATGTGATCTCGAACTGCGTGATCAACCTCTCGCCCGACAAGCCGGCCGTCTTCAGGGAGGCCTTCCGCGTGCTCAAGGGCGGGGGGACCTTCGCCGTCGCGGACATCACCCTCCCGGACGAGATACCCGAGAGCGCGAGGGGCGACATGGACTCGTGGTCTGCCTGCATGGCGGGTGCGCTCACGGACCCACGGTACGTGCGCGAGCTGACCGAGGCCGGGTTCGTCGACGTCGGTATCGAGCACATCTCGGACTCGAACATCGGCGAGCAGCCGTTCAAGTACTACAGCTCGCACATCAGGGCGAGGAAGCCGACGGCCGCTCCCTCGGGAGCTCGCTGACCCTCCTCTCGATCTCGTCCCTTATCCTCCGGACCTCCTCGATCGGCTCGCCCTTCGGGTCGGGCAGGTTCCAGTCCACGAGCTTCTTCCGCATCTGGGCGAGCATCGGCCTCGGGCAGGCCTCCTCGACGGAACAGCCCATCGTGACGACCAGGCTCGCCTCCCGGACCATCTCGCTGGTGAGCATCTTGGGCGCGCTGGAGGCCAGGTCCAGCCCCTTCTCCCTCATCGCCTCGACCACGACCGGGTTCACCCCGGCCGAGGGGACGGTCCCGGCGCTCATCGCCTCCAGGCCGCGGCTCCTCGCGAAGGCCTCGGCCATCTGGCTCCTCCCGGCGTTCTCGACGCAGACGAACAGGATCAACCGGTCCTTTCATCCCCCTTCCCGTGGAGCTTCATCGCCGCTTGAAAAGCCAGTCCGGCGCAGAACCCGCCCAGCACGGGCCCGACGTAGTAGACGAGCTGGTCGCGGAAGTACCCCGAGAAGAGCGACGGGCCGAGGCTCCTGGCGGGGTTGAACGACCCTCCCGTGAGCGGGCCGATGAGCAGGATGAGGAGGAAGAGCGTGCCGCCCACCAGGATGGCCTGCCTCCCGGGGCTCGTGAGGAACGACCCCGCCACGAGCGCAGAGGCGACGAGGAGGAACGTCCCGACCACCTCGAGGGCGGCGCCCTCCGTGGGCGAGATCCCGGCCGCGAGCTTCGTCGAGCCGAGGCTGGCCGAGGACGCGAGGTTCCCGAAGACTGCCCTGAGCGTCAGCCCGGCGAGGATGGCTCCCGAGGCCTGGAAGGCGAGGTAGGGGAGTAGCAGGCCGCGCCTCGAGGTCCCTGCGACCGTCGACCCTATGGTGACGGCCGGGTTGATGTTGGCCCCCGAGAACCGGCCCAGCAGCAGGATGACGCCGGCCACGGTGCCTCCGAAGACCCCCGCCACGAAGACGAGCGAGCCTGCGGCTGGGAAGCCGAGGTAGGCGACCAGCACGATCGAGCCGGGGCCGAGGAAGACGAGAAGGTAGGTGCCGAGCATCTCGGCGAGGCACCGCCGCGTCCGGTCGGCGCGCTGGATGGATCCCAAGGTGTCGTCGGTCGTCCCGCCTGCCGCTCCTCGCTATTTATTGACCAACCGCCCTCCTCGAGCCCGGGAGAGGGGGCGTGGAGCCTCGCCGCGGGTCGGTCAATAATAGCCGGCCGGAACGCGCACCGGGCGACAGCATTGGGAGACACGGACGGGACCAGGAAGAGGTTCCTTTTTGTCTGCATCGAGAACTCAAGCCGGAGCGTGATGGCTGAGGCGTTCGCGAAGAGCATGGGGCTGGAGGCGACGAGCGCGGGGACCTTCCCGGCGACGCACGTCAACGAGCTCGTCGTGGAGGCGATGAAGGAGGTCGGCATCGACGTCTCCGGGAGCAGGCCGAAGGAGCTGAGCGCCGCGATGGTGGACCGGGCGGACGTGGTCGTCCTGACCGACGCGTCCCTGGAGAGAGCGCTCCCGAACGACCTCCGGAAGAGGATCAGGAAGAAGGTCCTGGAGTGGCACGTCTCGGACCCCCAGGGGCGGCAGATCGAGGAGATCAGGCACACCAGGGACGAGATAGAGGGGCTGGTCCGGGCGCTCGAGAAGGGCCCTAGGGGCTAGCCGCGAGTTCGACGGGAATCGCCTGCGGCGCTCCGTGGCAGCCGCAGTTGCCCTGGTATCCGCCCTCGACCTTCCTGACCAACCCATGGATCGCCAGCCGGCGGACGGTCCGCGAGACGACTTCCTGGTGCAGCCCAGCGGTCGCCTTCAACAGGGTGAACGAGACCGGGCCGGAGGCGTCGCAGATGATGCCGCAGACCGAGGCCTCCCTGCTCGTGAGCTCGACGCAGTCGTCCGGGTCGCACTTCCCTGACGGACAGACGAGTTCCAAGATGGAAATTGGAGTAAGGCCCTCCTATTTATTGACTATTCTCGGCGTCCATTACCGTGCCTTCTCTTGCCCGTCGGCGAGCGCGAACCTGTCCGAGCCGATGACGGCACCGCCTTGAGATAGCGGGTGACGGCCCGGGTCGAGCAGAACTGCATCGTCGCCGGTGACGGTCGAGCACCCGATGACTCTCACCGAAGACGGGGGCTTATCGGTCGCAAGAGGGGAAACGGCACGGCCGGGAGAAGGATCCATCGGGCATCGTCGAGCGGTGTGGTCGGTCCTCGCAAGGTTTTTCTAGCGTACGCCAAAACGCGAGCGCCAATCGCCATGGTGATGGTCTTCCAGGTGGCCGCGCCGCCGGTGCTGGCGGACCTGGTCTACGGGGTGTTCGTTTTGTTGCTAATAATCGGCGCCGTGCTCGTCTTTTCTTCTTTGTTGGTCGGGAGGGTTAGAGGCTGAAGCTGCTCGCCGTCGGCGTCGTGTTG
>JBEKTS010000095.1:0-16015 GCA_049515775.1 Nitrososphaerales archaeon
GACCGCCGCTTCTTCCTTTGCCTCAGCCTTCACCTCCCTCTGTACCGTCGCTGCTTCCTCGGCCTTCGCCTCTACAGGTTTGTCCTCGACCGGCTCCGGCTTCGGTTCGGCCTTCGGCTGCCTTCGGCGGGTCTTGGTGTGAATCGCAGGCTTCACCTCTTCCTGGGGCGCTTCAGTCTTCACGGCAGGAGCCTCCGCGGCTACGACCGCAGGCTCGGCCACCGTCGGTGTCTCTGTGGCCTGTGGAGTCTGGGGGGCTGCAGGCGCCTCGGGCGCAGGAGGCGCTTCGACGGTCTGCTCCATGTACTCCACCATCGGAGGAACGAGGTCCTTCAGCGCTATCTTGACCTGAATACCATAAAGTCCGAGCTTGAGCAGGACGTCGGTTGTGGCCTCGCGGACCACCCGCTTGGATGCCTCGCCGCTCTTCGGAACCACGCCCATCCTGTACTTCTCACTGTGCGACCTGTCGCTCCTCAGCTTACCGGCGACGCCGATCTCGACCCCTGACGCACCCGCTGCCATTATCGAGTTCATGGTCCAAGTGGCAGCGCGCCTGAACGCAGTGCCACGGGCGACGATCTGGGCAGTCCGGGCAGCCATAATGCGGGGGTTGAGCTCTGGTTGTTCGACCTCGGAGACCGCGATTTGAGGGTTGGGGAGAGGGAACTTCGCCGCGACTCGCTCTGTCAGGTCCTTGATGCCGGTGCCGCGCCTGCCTATGGCGAGGCCCGGACGGGTTACGTAGACCGTGATTCTTGAACCGATCGGATTCTTCTGAATGTCAACGCCTGCATAGCCCGCCTCTCTGAGTTCCTTCTCGAGATACTCGTCGATCTCCGCATAGGTGCGGTGCATCGCGAGGATACTCTTCACTGCGCTCTTCTCAGAGGCAGACATCAGAGTTCTCTCCCGACGAACTCGACATGGACCAGGATGTGGAAGTTGGGACTGCTGCTGCCGTGCGCCCTAGGAACGAAATCTTTCAGGACCCTCCCCGCTAACGCGGATGAATGAATCAAACGGACCCTATCGGGGTCTAACCCCTTGAACTCACAGTTCGCCTGCAGGTTGCGCAAAATCGAGAGGATTGCCTTAGCCGGCTTCACCGGATACGAGCCAGTTGGGAAGCCGACCAGCTCGCTCCTGTGGCCGACCTTGAGCTTGTGTCGCCTGAAAGGGATGGGGGTCTTCATTTCTTCAACGTTCTCTAGGAGCGCGATCGCTTTGGTCAGCGTCATCATTCGAACAGTGTTGCAGATTTCGCGAGCTGCCTTAGGGGAGATGTCAACCTCTCTCCCGCTAGCCCTGACATGAATCGCTGGGTCAAATGCCTTGAAACTGTACGCGAATTGTGGCAACTGCCGGCTTCCGTAAACCACGCTCGATTTCTGAAGGGCATAAATACTTTGCGAGTTCCGAACGGGACAGTCACGCTCAGGGGAGACGGCCCGGAGCGCCAGACGGTGCGGTCGGGGCTTTTTCCCGTTCCTTCTTTATAAAGGATGAGCTCGCGAAGACCGACGAACCACCGGAAGGAGGCGCAGCAGCGAATCAGGCTCTCTAGGGGTGGAGACGCCCGTGCGGGAGTCGATGGCGGGGGTGCCGGGGGCGGACGTGGGGAGCGCCGGTGGTCCCTTCGCTCGTTCGTCCCCGAAGGACCGTTGGCGTCGACCGGGACGATGGGCCCGCCCAGCGCAGTTTCGTCACGGGACGCGCCGAGCGCGGTCGCTCATACCGCCGAATCGAAGGTCCTAGTGGTCGATCGGGTCGTCCATCTTCGCGCCGAGGTATCCATAGACCCCGGTCTTGAGGACCTTCATCGAGAGGAGGGCGCACTTTATCCGCGCGGGCCCGAGGTCCGACGTTCCGAGCATCTTCAGGATGTCCTCCTTCGAGAGGGTCTTCACCCACTCCAGGGGGCGCCCCTTGGCGAGCTCGGTCAGCATCGAGGCGGAGGCCTGGCTTATCGCGCACCCCTTGCCGAGGAACTTGATCTCCTCTATCTTGTTGTCGGCGGAGACCTTCACCTGCATCTCCACCTCGTCGCCGCAGAGCGGGTTCGAGTCGGTGGCGTCGATGTCGCGAGGGTCCAGCTTCCCGAAGTTGCGGGGGTTCCGGTAGTAGTCCAGTATGAGCTCCCTGTAGATGTCGCTGCTGCTCAAAGGCAGAAGATCCTCCTGGCCTTTGAGAGCGCCATCATCAGAGCGTCGACGTCGTCGTTGGAGTTGTAGACGTAGAAGCTCGCCCTCGTCGTCGCCGAGAGCCCCATGCTCTCGTGCAGCGGCTGGGCGCAGTGCAGCCCGGACCGGATGGCGACTCCCTCCTCGTCGAGGATGGAGGCCAGGTCGTGGGGGTGGATGTCCCCCAGGTTGAACGAGACAATGCCGCCCCGCGCCGAGGCGTCCGCAGGACCGTAGACCGTTATCCCCGGCACGCTCTTCATCTGCTCCAGGGCGTAGGCCGTTAGCTCGCGCTCGTGCTGCCTCACCCTGTCCATGCCGAGTGCGTTCAGGTAGTCGACCGCGGCGCCGAGCCCGACCACCCCCTCGACGTTCTGCGTACCGGCCTCGAACTTGTAGGGCAGGTCGTTCCACACGGCCCCCGATGTGTGGACCGCCTTGATCATGTCGCCGCCGCTCTGGAACGGGTCCATCTCCTCGAGGACGGACCTCCTCGCGTAGAGCGCTCCGATGCCGGTAGGCCCGAGCATCTTGTGACCGGAGAAGGCCAGGAAGTCGCACCCCATCTTCTGCACGTCGACGGGCATGTGCGGCACCGACTGAGCGCCGTCGACGACCGTGACGGCCCCGGCCCGGTGCGCGGAGGAGCAGAGCCTCGCGGCGTCATTGATCGTGCCCAGCACGTTCGAGCTCTGGGTGAAGGCCACGAGCGCCGGCGCCTGGCCCATCAGGGACTCGAACTGGGCATCGTCCAGGAGGCCGTCTGGACCGACCCCGACGTACTCGATGCGCGCCCCTGCCTCCGCGGCGAGGAGCTGCCAGGGTACCATGTTGCTGTGGTGCTCCATCAGGGTGAGCACGATGAGGTCCCCCTTCTTGACGTGGCGGCGTCCCCAGCCGTACCTCACGAGGTTGAGCGACTCGGTCGCGCCGTTGGTGAACACGATCTCCTCGAAGGCCGAGGCGTTCACGAACGAGACGAGCTTCTTCCTCCCCTCGTCGAACGCCTCCGTCGCCTCGATGCTGAGCTGGTGGACGCCCCGGTGGGGGTTGGCGTTATGCTTGTTGTACAGGTCGAGGATCGCCCTCGTGACCGCCCTGGGCTTCTGGGTCGTCGCCGCGTTGTCCAGGTACACGAGCCGCTTTCCGTGGATCTTCCTCTTGAGGATAGGGAAGTCCTTACGCAGCAGCTCGACGTCGAGCGACTGGGACCTCAGCAACGGGCAGCACCAGGGTACATCTCAGACCTCGACGAAAATCGTATCGTCCTGTATTTTAACGTTAAAGACCTCGAGGGGGAAGCGCGCCGGAGGGTTGTAGACGTGCCCGGTCTTCAGGTCGAACTGGGAGAGGTGGAGGGGACAGGTGACGGCGCCCTCCAGGACGATCCCGAGGGCGAGGTCGAAGTCCTCGTGGGTGCAGACGCTCGAGACGGCGTGGACCTCCCCGTCCAGGTTGGAGAGCAGGACCTTCGTCTCCTCGAGCTCGAGCCCCTTCATCGAACCGGGGGGGAGCTCCGAGAGAGGCAGGGCGCGCACGTAGTGGGCCGTGGCCTCTCTCACGCCCTGTACTTGTAGTGCCTCTCGAAGACGTCCCCGGACTGCTTGACCTCGACCGGGGCCTCCCCGGTTATCGCCATCAGCGCGTCCCGGTCGATGAGGCGCCTCCTCTCCCCGTACCACTTGCCCTCGATGATGAACTTCGCGCCCTCGCGGGCCATCTCGACCGGGATCCGCGAGACGACCGGCTCGAAGAAGCCGAGCACGATCATCTTCTTCGCCTCGTCCTCCGGGAGCCCCCTGGCCCTGAGGTAGAAGACCTGGTCCTCGTCGACCTGGGAGACCGAGGCCGAGTGGGTCGCCTTGACCTCGTTGGTCTCGATGTCCAGCCCAGGGATGCCGTCGGACCGGGCGCCCTTGTCGAGCAGCATGGCGTGGTGGGCGAGATAGGAGCTGGCGTTCTTCGCGACGTGGTTGATCTTGATCATCCCCTTGAAAATCGACTGGGAGGTCCCCTTCAGGACGCCCCTCGCGTGGAGCGCTGCCGTGGTGTCCGGCGCGTCGTGGACTAGGTTCGACTCCATGTCGAACCGCTGCTTCCCGTTGCAGAAGAAGACCTCGAACCCCTCGACGGTCGACCCTCGCCCCGAGAGCACGAGGTCCATGCGCGAGCGGGAGATGCTCGACCCCAGGAGGATCGAGGTGATGTTCACGTGCGAATCGTTCGAGGCGTCGACGCGCTTGTTGGTGAGGTAGGTGCCCGTCTCGTCCAGGAGCTGGAGCGAACTGGCGTCGACGTGGGAGGAGCTCCCGGCCCTGACCTCGAGGACCGAGCTGACCAGGTAGTTGGCTGCGCTAGCGCCCGTGTACAGCTCCTCGAGGAAGTTCAGCCGCGACGACTCCTCGGCGTAGATCATCGATTGGTCGACCACGCTGGTGCCCGGGTTCCTGACGATCAGCATCTTCCTGAGGGGCGATGGGACATCGACGCCCCTGGGCACGTGGACGAACGTCCCCGCGTTGAAGAAGGCGTTGTTGAACGCCGCGTACTTCTCCCCGCTGGACTTAGCGAGCTTGTCCTCGAAGAGGCCCCGCATCAGGCCCTCCTTCTTGGCGATGGCCTCGTGGATCGACATCACCTCGAGCCCGCTCCCGGAGAGCCGCTCGTCGAGATCGACGTGGATGGTCGTCGAGTTGCCCTGCAGGACTATGTTGGTCTCCTTGCCGGTCAGGTGGCCCTCGAAGTGGGAGCGGAGGTCCGGTACCTCGTCGGGAGGGGCGACCGGGAACTGGGCCGGGTCGAACTGCGAGACCCCGGTGTACTTGGTGTAGAGCGGCGAGAGCTCGAGCGGGAGCTTCAGGAACTCGTGGAGCGCGTCGATCCGGAACGACCTGAGCCACTCCGGCTCCCTCAGGCTCCGAGAGATCGCGGCGACCTTCTCCTCGGTGAAGGCGCCCATCGTTTCCTGGGCCATGGGAAGGCACCCCGGACGGGAGAGTTGTTTAACCTACCGCGCCCGTCATCTCGAGCGCCATGAGCCGGTTGAGCTCGATGGCGTAGATCATGGGGAGCTCCTTGGTGAAGGGCTCGACGAAGCCGTTTACTATCATGCTGAGGGCGTCCCTCTCGCTGATCCCCCTGGCCATCAGGTAGAAGAGCTGGTCCTCCCCGACCTTTCCCACGCTCGCCTCGTGGGTGACCGTCGCGTCGTCCGCCATGACCTCCATGTACGGGAACGTGGACGTCTTCGACCGCTCGTCGAGCAGCAGCGCGTCGCATCTGACCGTGGACTTTACGTTGTGGGCCCCCCTCGCTATGTGGAGAAGGCCTCTGTAGATCGCAACCCCTCCGTCCTTGGAGACGGACTTGGAGATGATCTTCGAGGAGGTGTCGGAGGCCAGGTGGACGACCTTGCCGCCCGTGTCCTGGATCTGGTTCGCCCCGGCGTAGGCCATCGAGAGTATCTCGGCCTTTGCGTTGCGCCCGAGCAGGTAGATCGAGGGATACTTCATGTTCCGGCCCGAGCCGACCTCGCCGTTGAGCCAGGTGACGCTCGCGTCCTCGTAGGCGTGCGCCCTCTTCGTGACGAGGTTGTAGACGTTCTTGGACCAGTTCTGAATCGTGATGTACTTTATCTTGGCGCCCTTCTTGGCCATCAGCTCGACCACCGCGGCGTGGAGCATCGACTTTTGGTACATCGCCGCCGTGCAGCCCTCGATGTACTGCACCTCGCTGTTCGGCTCTGCGACGATGAGCGTCCTCTCGAACTGGCCCATCCCCTGCGCGTTGATTCGGAAGTACGACTGGAGGGGCATCGCTATCTTCACCCCCTCGGGGACGTAGATGAACGGGCCGTCGGACCAGACCGCGCTGTTCAGAGCCGCGAACTTGTTGTCGCTGGCCGGCACTATCGAGCCCATGTACCGCTTGATGAGGTCGGGGTACTCCTTCACCGCGTTGCCCACGCTCGTGAAGATCACGCCCTGCGCCGAGAGGTCCTTCTGGAGGCTGTTGTAGACCTCCTGGCTCTCGTAGATGGCACCCACGCCGGCGAGGAACTTCCTCTCGGCCTCGGGGATCCCCAGCTTCTCGAACGTGTTCCGGATCTCTGGCGGGACGTCGTCCCAGCTCTTGGCGGTCTCCTTGGACGGCTGCGCGTAGTAGTAGTAGTCCTGGAAGTGTATCGGAGAGAGGTCGACCCCCCACGTCGGCACGGGGCGGGCCAGGAAGTTCTTCAGGGCCCTGAGCCTGAACTCCTCCATCCATATCGGCTCGTCGCGGATGCGGGAGATCTCCTTGACGACCTCCTCGTTTATCCCCTTGTGGCTGTGGTCCAGGTAGCCCGTCGAATCGGCGAATCCATACTTTGTCTGATAATCGTCAGAGACAATCTCGGAAGCAGATGTCATGGATAGCTCACATTATTACTATTGTTATAAGTATATAACACTTCTCTCGGGCCGCCTAGGCCACGACGCCGGCTTGTTCCTTGAGCCAGCTGTATCCCTTCTCTTCGAGCTTGAGCGAGAGCTCCTCTCCTCCGGAAGCGGTTATCTTGCCTTCGTAGAGGAACGAAGTTCGGCTTGATGTACTTCAGGATCCGCTGGTAGTGGGTGATTATGAGGACCCCCAGCTCGCTCCCCGCGAGCTTGCTCACCCCCTCGGCGACGACGCGCAGGGCGTCGATGTCGAGGCCGGAATCGGTCTCGTCCAGGATCGCGAACTTCGGCTTCATCAGCGCCATCTGCAGGATCTCGGCCCTCTTCTTCTCCCCGCCGGAGAAGCCCTCGTTGAGGTACCTGTTCATGAAGGACTCGTCGACCCCGAGGAGCTTCATCTTCTCGTTCATCGCCTCCCTGAACTCGAAGAGCGTCGGGGCCTGGTTCTTCTCGTCGGTGTGGACCGAGTTATAGGCGGCGCGCAGGAACGAGAACATGGTGACCCCCGGGACGGTGACCGGATACTGGAACGCCAGGAAGAGCCCGCTCTTCGCCCTCTTGTCGGGCGTGTAGCCCAGGATGCTCTGGCCGTCGATCAGGATGTCGCCCTTGGTCACCTTGTACTTAGAATGGCCCAGCAGGGTGTAGGCCAGCGTGCTCTTGCCGGACCCGTTGGGGCCCATCAGCGCGTGGACCTCCCCCTGGTCGACCGTCAGGTTCACGCCCTTCAGTATCTCCCGCCCCTCGATCGAGACGTACAGGTCCCGTATCTCAAGCTTCGACATCGGACGTTCCGACCCGACGCCCGCTCTATCATTATTAAGCTTTATAACACGAGTTATAAGAGCGAGATGAGCCACCGGAATATTGCTCTAGGGAAGAGAGCACCCTCGAGAATCGCCGTGACCGGGCCATGTTCCACCCCCCGTGAGCGGGTCCCGGGGCGCCTGGACCGGGCCTAGGCCACGCAGTGCTTGGCGATCTTGGCGGCGACGGCCTCGAGGAACTCCCTG
This sequence comes from Nitrososphaerales archaeon, assembly GCA_049515775.1. Classification (GTDB taxonomy): domain Archaea; phylum Thermoproteota; class Nitrososphaeria; order Nitrososphaerales; family Gagatemarchaeaceae; genus Gagatemarchaeum. Next base: position 7,636 of record JBEKTS010000095.1, read on the forward strand.
TCCGTGGACGAGTGCGCGTTGAGCTCGTCGCTGTCCACGTCTATCTCCCCGACGACCCGGCCGTCCAGGTGGATCGGCACCACGATCTCGGACTTTGTGTTGGCGAAGCACTCCAGATAGCGGGGGTCCTTGCTTACGTCGGAGACTATCTCGGTTCTCCCAGACTTGGCGGCCCAGCCGCACACCCCTTTGCCGATGGGGATGGAGGTGTGTACCGTGGCGGCGGGCCCTGACCAGGCGGCCAGGCGAAGGTCGTTGCCCTTGACGAGGTAGATCCCGACCCAGTTGTAGGTGGGCACCCCGTTGAGCAACTTCACCACCTTCTGTCTCGCCTCCGAGCCGCTGGCGGAGGCCGCCGCTGCCTCGACCTCGACGAGGAGCTCCTTTGCCTTCGCCCTGTCCAGGTGGCGCTCGTTCTTCATGCCTGGGAGCCCTTGAACATCGACTTGTAAAGTGTAGCGGCGAGCAGCGCACCGAGCAGCGGCCCGACGACGTAGAGCGGGTACCAGGAGATCGGGGTCGTGGTGAAGGCGAGCGAGACCAGGGCGGGCCCGAAGCTCCGGGCCGGGTTGAGCGAGCCTCCCGAGACCGCCCCGATCGCCCAGATCACCGCAGCGATGGAGAGACCTATCGAGGAGGCGCTCCACGGGAGGGTGTTGGAGGAGTCGGTGGAGCCAAGCACGGTCATGACGAGGATCGCGGTGCCGACCACCTCCGCCACGAGCGCAGCGAGCGCCGGGATCGGCAGGGCCATGTTCGGGAGCGTGCTCCCGAGGTCAGCGGCCTTGGCGGCGTCCAGGCCGACGATGGAGAGCTGAACGAGGGCGGCGATCACGGCGCCGACGAGCTGCGCGCAGACGTAGGGAGCTACATTCCGCCTGGGGAACTTCCCCACCGCCCAGAGGCCGACCGTGACGGCGGGGTTGAAGTGAGCTCCGGAGATCTGGGCGACCGAGGCGATGCCGATCAGGATGGCGATTCCGAAGGCCAGCCCTATGAACCCCAGCCCAAGACCGGCCCCGCCAGGGAAGAGCGTGGGGTCGGCGACCACGGTGACCGCCATCGGGCCGATGAAGGTGAGCAGGAAGGTTCCGTACGCCTCCGCTAGGAGCGCCCTGGAGAGAGGACGTTGCAATTCTGTACGTCCGCTCTGCTCGAGGAACGACGTTTAAAGGGTGACGGAGCCTCCGCACGCCGAACCGGGTCAGGGATCCCGAGGGGCCTCGGCCGGTCCCGGCTTCCAGCCCGCGGGCACCCGGCACCGGCCCGAGGGCGGCGAACCCATGGGATCGGTCGGCCCCGACCCGACGAAGGTCGCCCGGGTGGAGGGTCTCCTCCCGGTCCTTCCGGCCTGGGGCCGCGGGTCCTCCGGCACCCCCGGGACCCCGCCTCTGGACGGGAGGCCCCGCATCTCCCTCACACCGGCGCCAGGGGCGATCGCCGATGGCACCATCCAAGATTATTAACCGCCACGCGGGCGTTGTCTGCCAGTGAACGCGTACAGAGACGAGGTCGAGTTCTACGGGCATCCGCTGGTAAGATCGAGGCACAGGAACACCATTGAGGTGACCCGCGACCCAGACCTGACCATCAGGGGTGACTGCATAGTCGGCGTCCGCGCTGACAAGGGTCTCACGGACCTCTCGAAGGACGTGAGAGAGGGCATCATGACCGACGGGAGCGAGCTGGTCGTGACCATCGAGGTCCGCCAGGAGGCCTTCGAGGTCAGGGCCGCCGGGAGCAGTATGCTCTCGCTGGAGGACAGGCACGAGCTCGTCCTCAGGAAGAGCGACTTCATCTCGCCCCGGACGCTCGCGATCAGGGCCGATGCGGCCGCGAAGGACGTGCCGAGGTCGATGGTGGAGAGCCTAAAGAGCCCGGACTGCCGAGGCGTCCTCAGGATCGAGGTGCGGGTCTGATGCCGTTCACGGTCATCGCCAACACGATGCAGGCGCTCGTGAAGTACCACGGCCTCAAGGACTGGGATCTCAGGATACCCTATCACGACAGCATATCGGTGAACACCACCTCGCTCTACTCCGAGGTCAGGGTCACCACGGGAGCGGAGGGGAGGCTCCTCGTCGAGGGCAGGGAGGACCCGGACGCGCAGAGGAGGGTCGAGAGGGTCTCGCGTCGGTTGACCGGGAAGCCCTTCGCAGAGCTCGGCCTCGGGATAGACTCCAGGAACACGCCCGGCGTCAAGGGCAAGGGTCTCGGCTTCTCGTCGTCGGCCGGGGCGGCGCTCACGTTCGCGATCGACCACGCGGTCAACGGGTCGTCCCGACCCGACCTTCGGGAGCTCTCGAGGGTCTCGAGGCTGTTCGCCTCGTCTGCCTCGCGCACGATGGTCGGGGGCTTCTCGCGGCTCCACGCCGGCCGCGGGGACGAGGACTCCTACTCGGAGAAGATAGCGGACGAGAGGGACCTCCCCCTTCGGACGGTCATCGTGCCGCTCCCCTCGACGGTGAGGACCGAGATGGCCCACGAGGAGGTCGAGACCTCTCCGTTCTTCAGGGCGAGGATAGAGTCGGCGACCAAGAGGTGCGAGCTGGTCGAGAAGGCGATCAGAGGAGGCGACCTCGCGACCCTGGGCGAGCTGGTCGAGCAGGACACGATGGAGCTGCACAGCGTGACGATGACCGGGACGAATAGGATGATGGTCATGAGCTCCGACACCATCGAGGTCATAACCAAGATCAGGGAGCTCCGGTCGAACAGCGTCCAGGCGTACTTCTCGATGCAGACGGGCCCCTCGGTCTTCATCAACACCACCGAGGAGGACGAGCCCAAGGTCAGACGGGCGATGGCGAAGATCGGTTACCGCACCATCTCTTCGTCCGTGGGGAGGGAGGCCAGGCTGAAGCGGGGCAGAGCGAAGCCCTAGGGTCGGTGCTTATAGCGGCCGGCACGGTGATCACTCCGGTGCGATTGACCGAGAAGGCGCGGGTCCTGGGGGGATACCTCAGCGAGCTGAGGAGGGCGAAGAAGGACAAGCCGGAGCAGGTAGTCGAGGCTCTCGAGATATACATCCGGCTGTGGGAGACGGTCATCAAGAAGGGGCTCGTCAAGCCCGAGGACGACGTCGGCGACGCGCTGAGGAAGGTCGACCAGAACGGTGGTCTCTATCGCGCCGCCGAGGGCTGACGGGGGCGAGGGAGGGAGGGAGGGAGGGCGGTGTCGATCCACGGCGACCCCCTCCGCATGAGTAGGGGCCTGGCGCACCACGAAGCGCGATGCCACGTCCGGAAAGAGGAGCGGGACGCGGGCGACCTCCGTGGGTCAGCCGGACCGCCGGTGCGGCATGGATCGCGGCGTGGTCCCGCGGCCGCGGTCGTCGACCGACCGGCGCGGACCTCAAAGGCCCATCGAGGGCCTGGCCACGGGCCCGGACTAGGGCCTCGGCATCCTGTCCCTGGCCGTCCCGCCGACCGAGTACTCCTTCAGGAACTTGAGGTTGAAGAGCGACGCGGCCGCCGAGTTCCTGACGAGCTCGTCGCTGTCTCGCAGGGCCGTCTCCAGCGTCTGCCTCGCCGACTGGTTCCCGATCGAGCCCAGGGCGGCCGCGGACTCGTGACGGACTATGGGCTCTCGGTCGTGGAGGACCGCCGCCTCGAGCGCCGGGACGCCCGACGCCAGCCCCATCTGCCCCAGGGTGAACGCCGCCTCGTGCTTGACCAGTGGGTCGGGGTCGTGGAGGACCACGTCCGAGAGGACCGGGATCGAGGCCTCCCCGCCGAGCTCGGCCAGGATGGTCACGGCGTGGACCCTGAGGACCAGGCTCGGTTCGCTGGTGAGGACGTCGATGAAGAACCGCTCGTTCTGCTTCTCGTACTCTTCCTCCATCTGCTTCATCACCGCGAGGCAGTGCTCCTCGTCGTCGACGACCGTGCTCGTGTACACGCCCGGGTTCGAACCGTCGGTTGATATAACCTAAACGATGGTGGGCTCAGATGAGCGTCAGGACCGCGGCGAGCGCGCCCCCCTCGGAGGACCTCTCCTGCGGCGAGCCGGTCACGACGACCGCGTCTCCTTCACCCACGCCGGACCCGCGGATGGTCGTCCAGGGCTCGCCGGGTCCGTCCTTCTCGCAGTCCGTCCCCTCCCCCGGGACGGTGAACCGGCCCGACCGGAACACGGCGGTGAAGGCGCCGTCGGCGCCTGCCCTGATCGCGGCGTCCCTCTGCTCGATGCCGTAGCGGACCGCCTTGGCGCCGCCGGCGATGACGACCGCCCAGCCCCGATGGCCGATGTGGAGCGCCTCGACGTCCACCCGGGCGGACCACCGGATCAGGGCGGAGAGCTTCTCGTACTCCCTCTGGCCCTTCCTGCTGAGCGCGCACCCGTTCGCCTCTATGACTATGAGGTCGTTGTCCTTGAGCCTCTTGATCAGCGTCCGCACCTCCCCCTGGCCGAGCCCGGTCAGCTCGCCGAGCCGGCCCCGGCCCAGCGACCCGGCGTCGCCTATGGCGACGAGCGCCTTGAGGACGTGCACCTGGGTGAAGACGGCGCGTGGTCCCCTGTAGTCGGATTCGAGAACGGCCCGGAGAGTCTCGAGGACCATCTGATTGGCGCCCGGCGAGGAGTTATTTATCTCTCCTTTCGGAGCGGGCGGTCCCTAGGGGCCGGTGCAGGCCGGCGCGAACGACGCTGTCACCCCACAGTAGCTCCAGGCGTAGACAGAGCCGCTCGACGCAGGGAGCTCGTCGGCGCCTTCCTGGGTCACCTGCCAGAGGGACGTGCTGTTGTAGGTCCAGAGGAACCAGGAATCGCTCTGGGTGTTCTGGACCCCGTCGAGCCCCTCTATCAGGTGCTCTCCAAATTGGGGGTACCATGTGGCGTTGAGATTCCCGTCGGTCACGACGAGCGTGGCCAGGTAGACGTTCCATCCGGGCTGGACCTCCGTTCCGTTGTACCAGCGCTGGGTCCCGTTGCCAAAGTCGAGGAGGATGTCGGTTGTGAGGACGCCGTCCTTGCCACCGGAGGACTGCTGCAGCTCCTTGAGGTAGACGCTGGCGCTGTTCTGGGCCTGGCCGTACTGGAAGGCGTAGAAAGCAGCCACGGTCGAGGAGGCCAGGATTCCCGCGACGAGGACGACGACGATCAAGCGCAGGGCGCCGCTGGATGTCAAGGTAGGCTGGATAATCCAGGCAGGTCTTTAAGCGTTACATACGCCCGTGAGACCACGGAGGGCCGCATGACGGAGAGACTCAGGATAGGGGACGCGGGCGCCAAGGGAAAGGGAGTCTTCGCCGCGGCGAGGATCGACCCGGGAGGGCTCGTCTGGGACTACGGGGGCAAGGAGCAGTGGATCTCCGAGATACCCGAGAGCCTCTGGGAGTTCGCGTTCCAGGTGGACTACGACCGATACGTCGTTCCGGAGGAGGGGTCGGTGGGGTGGTACATGAACCACTCCTGCGAGCCGAACTGCGTCATAATGGGGAGGACGAGGGTGGTGGCGCTCAGGACGATCGAGCCCGGCGAGGAGGTCACCTTCGACTACTCCACGAACGTGGGATGGGACGGCTTCGCGATGAGGTGCGCCTGCGGAGCGCCAGAGTGCAGGAAGCTCGTCCGGAGCTACCGGTATCTGAGCCCCGGGCTGAGGGCCAGGTACGGGGCTTGCGTCTCCAGGTTCCTGCTCGAGAAGGAGAGCTAGCTAGCCCGGGGCCCTGGAGGTGCCGGCGGGATGGGAGGAGCCGGGGGTCCCGGGACGGTCTCCACACCGTTTTATCCCCGGAATGGCCGCGCGGTGCCTCGTGCACGACAGGGCCCTCTACTCCAGGATGGCGCGCTACTACGACAGGATCTATTGGAGCAAGGACTACGGCCGCGAGGTCGACTTCCTCGTGGAGCTCCTCCGGCGGCGCGGCGTGACCGGGAGACGGGTCCTCGAGGTCGGTTGCGGCACGGGCAACCACACCAGGCTCCTGGTCGCGAGGGGCTACCGGGTGACGGGCGTCGACCTGAGCGGCGACATCCTGAGGATCGCAGAGGAGAAGGTGAGGCACGGGGCGGTCTTCGCCAGGGCCGACATGAGGGACCTGGACCGGGCCGTCGAGGGCGAGTACGACGCGGTCGTCTGCCTCTTCAGCACGGTCTCGTACAACAGGACGCTGCGCGACCTGAGGAAGACCCTGAGCGGGTTCCACGGGCGCCTGGCGCCCGGAGGCGTCGTGGCGTTCGACACGCACTTCACGAAGAGCGGTTTCCTGGACGGATACCGGGGCGAGGACGTCTTCGACGACGGCGAGGTCATCGGCGCCCGGCTCTCCATCTCGAAGAGGAGGGGCGACGTGGGGGAGCTCCGCTTCACCTACCTCATAAAGGACGGCAGGAAGGTGACCGTCCTTCGTAACGACGTCCACCGTCTCGGCCTCTTCGACCCTGAGGAGATACTGCGGACGATGCGCGATGTCGGTTTCGTGAGGGTCGGGACCTACACAGACTGGACGCTCGCGAGGCGCACGCCCGGGGACGTCTTCAGGGACAGGATATTCGTGGGGAGCAGGCGGGTCGGCTAGCGGACCGTCGAGGCAGAGGCCGGGAAACACGTTTTTAGGCCTCAGGTTGGGGAACGCCGGCATGTACTGTCCATCGTGTGGCGCTCAATTGCCTGACGACGCGGCGTTCTGCTACAAGTGCGGGGCGCAGATGAGGCCGACGGCGGGCGGACCCCAGGGGGCGGGAGGTCCCCAGGCCGCAGGCGGGGCACCCGCCGCCCAGTCCGCTTCTCAGCCCCCGCCGCAGATCATAGCCCCTTCGGGGGTGACCTCGATAAAGTGCCCGAACTGCGGGGCCCCGATATCTCCCAAGTTCGGGGAGATGGTGATCACCTGCGAGTACTGCGGGAGCGGCATCACGCTCGGCACGCAGGGATGGAGCAACGTGCAGAAGCAGACGATGCTCTCCGTCAAGATCGCCGACGCCGCAGGGGTGGACGCGATAATCAAGCCGCTGATGGACAAGGGGCTGCTCCACAGGCACCTCCAGGAGGCCTCGACGCAGGAGGAGATGAGCCTCTCCTACGTCCCCTACTGGATCGTGAGCGTCTCGGCCCGGACGACCGTCGTAGCCACGAACGAGGCAGCCCAGATCGGGCAGACCGCGACGACCGCGGCCCTGATGGGGGTGATCTTCGGCGGAGTCGGTGGCGGTTTCGGGGGCGGCGGGGGCGGGCACGGAGGAGGCCGGAGGCGCGCGCTCGGTCTCGATGCGATGGGCGCCACGTGGCCGCTCCTGGGAGGGATCTCGCTCAGCAGGATCTCGGCCTTCGGGATGGGAGGCATGGGCGGCGGGGGCGGGATGCGGAAGACCGACCAGATGGACGCCAACTACAATTTCCCCGTCGTAGCGCTGAAGGCCCTGACCGAGTACCAGCCGAAGGAGTACCAGTTCGACCTCTCGGAGAGGGCGCTCTTCGACATCAGCAAGATCCCCAAGAGCATCAAGGTCCTGAACGGGGACATCAGCGAGGACGTCGCCAAGGCACAGGCGAAGACGCTGGTCGACCAGCTCCAATCGCAGAAGGCGCACGCCAAGTATCACATGATCCAGCAGCTCAACACGCAGTCCGACGTCGGGGACGTAGAGCTGCTCCACGCGCCCATCTGGTTCTCGCGGTACGACCACAAAGGCAAGAAGATCATCCTCGTGATCGACGCCAACTCCGGGCGGGTCATCAACAGCATGGGGCTCTAGGGCCGCCGCGGGACCGCTCGTCGGTCCCGGGGTCCCCTCGCCCGTCCACGGTACCTGGATCGGTCGTCAGGCTCCGGCGTTCATCACGTTAATGTAGCCCCACGGCCGCGTCGGGAGGAAGGAAGCAAAGATGAAGCTCTCGAGGATCATCGTCGTGATCGTGGTCATAGTCATCGTCGCGCTGGTTGCCCTCTACGCCATAGCGGCCCTCACCCAGTCGAAGGCCCCCAGCTCGGTCTGGGCCACCGGCGCGGACTACCCGGTCCAGCTGGGCGGGACCTACGCGATCGCCGGCCAGCAGTGCTTCGCCAACGGGTCGTACGTCACCTGCGTGGGCGGTCAGGACTACAACGCCGGCCCCCGCTCCGAGGTCTACTCTTCATCCCCGATCTCCGCGGCGTCGGCGAACGTCACCGGCTGGACGTCAGGGACGCAGTATCCCCAGGACATAAACGGCCAGTCGTGCGTCGTCGATGCCGGGTTCGTCTACTGCGTCGGCGGGACCGACGACCCGAACGGGGACGACACCGCCTCGAGCTACTACGCTCCCCTGACGGGCGAGGACGGGTCCGTGGGAGCGTGGAACTCGACCACGGCGTTCCCGGTCCCCATCGACAGCCAGTCCTGCGTGGGCGCATCGGGCTACGTCTACTGCGTGGGAGGGAACAACGAGACCGACGGC
>JBEKTS010000096.1:0-10381 GCA_049515775.1 Nitrososphaerales archaeon
CTGGGTCGAGACCGGGTCCAGGATCGAGCCCAGGTAGACGGCGTAGACCTGCATCGAGAGGGTGTAGTACGGGCTCGACCCGGTCCCGAGGATGAAGAGCGGCGTGAAGGCCGAGAGGTTGAAGAAGAGCGAGAGGGCCGAGGCGGTCATGATCGAGGGGACGGCCAGCGGCAGGATCACCCTGCGCACCACCTGGCGGTAGCGAGCCCCGCTCACGAGAGCCGCGTCGACGACGGTCTGGTCGAGCCTGCGTAGCGACGCGTTCACGATCAGGAAGACCAGCGACTGGAAGTGGACCCCCAGCACCAGCACCATGGGGAGCGGCCCGGAGACGAGGAACGGCGGGAGCCGGAAGAGGCTCGATGCGACGACCCAGAACTGCGCGATCGTCAGCGGTGGTATGACGAACTGGAGCACCTCCGAGTAGACGAAGGCCCTCTTGTACCTGAGGTCCGAGGTTGCGACCAGGACCGCGAAGGCCGCGCCGAGCCCGACAGAGAGGAGGGTCGCTCCGACCCCGACGTAGACCGAGCGGGCCAGAGGCTCCCACAGCAGGGTCATCGACAGCCCCCAGTCCCACCCCGGGAGGGCCTGGGACGGGCGGCCCGCAAAGACCGACCCCCAGAGCGCGAGGCCGCCCGAGACCGACTTCGCCAGGATGTAGAGGACGGGTGTCAGGCCGGCCGCCGCCAGGAAGACGAGGAACGGTATCGAGTAGAGGATCAGCTGCCTCTCGACCCTCATCCGTCTCGGCCCCCGGCCCGCCTCAGCCGAAGATCTGTTCCCACTGCAGCTGCAGGCTCAGCTCGTTCTGGAAGGTCCAGGCGTAGTCGACGTCCTGAATCGCCTCCCTCGACGGGATGCCCGGAGGCAGGGACGTGTCGGTGGTGCTCACGGGGAGGTCGTGCTGGGTGACCCACCAGTCGAGGAGCTGCTGGTTGAAGATGACCTCCTCGATGTAGGCCTCGGCCAGCGCCTGCTGCTCCGTCGCCTTCGAGACGACGACGACCTGCGGGGAGCCGAGGACGCCCTCGCTCGGGATCACCGCCGTGATCGGCTGGCCCGAGGTCTGCAATGGATAGACCCTGCCGAACCCAGCGTCACCGACGGCCAGCGGCGAGCTGCTCGCTACCATGTAGTCCGGCGGCCCGTTCGGCGGCCCCCAGGACGGGGTGATCGAGGCCTGGTTCGTCTTCAGGTCCTGGACGAACCCCCAGCCCAGGTCTAGCGTGTGGGTCCAGTAGGAGAGGAGGCTCAGCGCCGAGGCGTCGACGGTCGGGTCGACGAGGGAGAGCCTCGAGGCGTAGACCGGGTCGCCCAGGTCCTCGAAGGCCGCGGGCGCCTTGATGCCGGCCTGGGCGAGCTTCAGCGGGTTGTAGGCCAGCGTCAGTATCCCCCAGTGCTGGATCAGGAAGGGCGACTGGTCCTGGGGGAGGATCTTCGACGCGAGGGACGAGGGGACGACGTTCACGGCGAGGTCCTGCGTCAGGAGCTGGGAGGCCCCGACCGGGTCCCAGACCGTCACGACGTCCGCGGTCGGGAGGCCGTTCTGGGTCTGGGTGACGAACTCGGTCACCAGCTGGTCGGCCGTCCCGGTCGAGACCACGACGGTCACGCCGTGCTTCGCCTCGAACTGGGTTATCAGCTGGTTCTGGACCGAGCCCGCGAAGGTCGCGCCCTGGTCGTAGACCGTCAGCGTCTTGGGCCCGGGAGGGCCTCTGTTGTAGAGGAGGTCCCACCCCACGAGGCCCGCGCCGCCGGCGACCGCGGCGGCCCCCGCGTAGGCGAGGAAGCGCCTCCGGCTCAGCCCCTTCTTCGAAGGCGTCGGCTCGACAGGGGAGGAGGACATCTAGTTGGCACCCCTCCGGGTGGAGACGAGCCGGTTCGTGGCCTCGACGTCGAGCGCCGTGTACTTCTTGAGATTCCGCAGCTGATGGGGTGTCAGCCTCTCGCTGGCGAAGCCCCAGTGGACCGAGACCCAGTCGCCCTGGCGGACGTCGGAGAAGGAGGGGATCCTCGGGTCGTAGCGGATCTCCTGCCTTCGTGGCGGCGCCAGCGAGAGGCGGTCGTCCGGGCCCATCGCCAGGGCCGGTCGTTCGACCGAGAGGAGGTCCTTCTTGACCTCGGAGACTCTCCCCCACGAGATCCTGCACGAGTCCATGAGCCCAAGCAGCCTGGACTCGCTGCCGGACTTCACGCTAGACCTGGCGTACATCCCGAGCACGTAGAATGTGTGGTGGGGCCGCGCCATCGGCCCGAGCTCTCGAAAGAGCGAGCGGGCGTCATCCCTCCCGATTCCGTCCATCCTGCCGTTCCTTCCGGCCGACCTCCTCGATGAGGGGAGGTCCTCGTGGGTGAACTGGTAGAAGTCTGAGACGGCGACGCGCTCCAACAGCGAGTTGCCGATCCAGTAGGCCTCCGTGACCTCCCTGTCGAAGGGTCGCCTCCCCGTGGCCTCGGCGATCAATCGGACGAACGGGTAGGCGGACTCGAACCTGGTGAGCGCCGAGGTGAGCCGCTCGCTCGTCGAGGACTCGTAGAGGTGCTCGAGTATGGTCGCGTTCTCGTCGGGGCCGCAGTAGCCCAGGCTGTTCGGCTGGAGCGCGTGCTTGGCGTGGAGGAGCTCGCCCTCGACCTCGCTGGGCCTGGCGGTCCGATATCCCACCAACCAGGCGTCGAGCTCCAGGAACGGCTCGGCCCTGAGGGAGTAGATGCGCTCCTGCGCGTCGGCGCGGGCGACCACGAAGCCCGCCTCCTGGAGGATCCGCAGGTGGCGGGAGACCCCGGACTGGCTTATCCCCACGGTGCTCACGATGTCCCCGACGGAGCATTCGCCGCGCTTGAGCGCTTCGACGATGCGGCGGCGCGTCGGGTCGGCCAGGACCTGGAAGGCGCTGCTCATGGCAACGTATATACATTGATGTGTATATAGACGTTCCCAGTACCGGCCCCGAAGCCTAGGGGGAGCGGTTGGAAGGGGAAGAAGAAGAGGAAGAGGCGACGATCCGGTTGGTCGCCTCGATGTCCTTGGCGGTGTAGGACCTCAGGTTCCTGAGCTGTACGGCCGAGAGCCTCTCGCTGGCGAAGTTCCAGTGGAGGCTGACGTAGTCGCCCTTCCGGATGGAGGAGAAGGGAGGTATCTGAGGGTCGAAGCGGACCTCCTTCTTCTCCGCTCTGGTGAGCGCGAGCCGGTCCTCGACGAGCGAGAGGGGCGACCTGGCGACGACGAGCGTGTCCCGCTTGATGTCCAGGACCCGCCCCCACGAGACCCTGCACGAGTCCATCAGCTCCAGGAGCTTGGACTGGTTGGCGGTCTTGATGTTCGACCTGCTGTACATGCCCAGCACGTAGAACGTGTGGTGAGGCTTGGCGAGGCCGCCCACCTCGCGGAAGATCTTCTTCGCCTCGGGCTTCTTCATGCGCTTGCCGAGCCCCTGGTGGGTGAACTGGTAGAAGTCCGATGGCTCGACCCGGTCCAGTAGCGAGTTGCCGATCCAGTAGGCCTCGGTCACCTCCTTGTCGAAGGGCGACCGGCCGGTCGACTTTGCGATCATCCGCACGAACGGGTAGGCCGCCTCGAACTTGGTGAGCATCGTGGTGAGGTCCTCGCTGACGGAGGAGGAGTGCAGGTGGTCCAGAATGGTAGCGTTCTCGTCGGGGCCGCAGTAGCCCAGGCTGTTCGGCTGGAGCGCGTGCTTGGCGTGGAGGAGCTCGCCCTCGACCTCGGGCTTCGCCTTCAACGGGAGGCGACCCTCATCTTCTCGAGCTCGAGTCGCAGGTCCCTCTTGAACTCGGCCTCCTTCTTGGTGATGCGGCCGATCGCCTGGTCGACGAAGATCTCCACGTACGAGTTCTTCCTGGCGTCGACCATCGAGACGTCGACGTCACCGACCGAGCCGGTGTCCATGAAGCGGACCTTGGCCACCCCGCCCTCGATGGAGAGGACCTGACCGACCCTGGTGACGCACATCTCGAAGGCTTCCGCACCCGGCGGCGTTAATAACCTTGTAGAGCATTCTCAGCCTTGGGAATGAGTCCGGGCACGGCCCTCGCCTCCCCTCCCCACCTCCGGAACGCCGCTCTCACGCCGGTCGGTCCCCCGGAGGCGGGGAGCCAGGGGCGATGACGACCGTGCCCGATCCGGACTCGTTGAGTTCCTTGAACGCCTCCATCGTCATCGCCTGCAGGGGGATCCGCTTGCCCGTGTAGACCGCGGTGTCGTAGCTGCCGAGGAGCCTGTGAAGGCCGTGGTTGGCCTCCTGCGCGAAGCCGACGACCATGGTCTCGACGAGGGGGAGCGTGACCCTGACTCCGCCCTCGTGCTCCCACTCCAGCTCTTCCTTGCTGAAGAGCGTGTCGTCGTTCGCTGCCCGGACCTTCGCCTCGATCGCCTCGAGCGCGGCGCCCCGCTGGTCTTCGGGCAGCTGCAGGGCGAAGTCGACCCCCTCCATCGCCTTCTGCGCGGCCGTCTGGTGCTCCTTCACCCAGCGGTAGGTCCTCTCGTCGATGAGGCCGTACTTGAACTTGATCTCGTTGAGCCCCGCACCGGCGTCGTAGCTGGCGGCTATGATCTCGGGCCGGGTCATGGCGTCGGTCTCGTACGAGAGGATGGACTTCCAGGTGGGCTGGAGGAGCGCCTGCCTGTGGTCCTCGAGTGTCAGGTAGAAGTGCTTGTAGCCGTACTTCGGGTCCTCGAACGCGCCGCAGCCCGGGTCGAGGAAGGGGCCCATGGGGGAGATGTAGAACTGCAGGCGGCGGTCCGAGTTGAACCGCTGGATCAGTCCCTCGCAGTAGGAGACGGTCCCCATGGCGTCCTGGTAGGTCTGGTGCGGGATGCCCACCATGAAGAAGAGGTCGAGCTTCCGGCACCCGTGCGAGAGGGCGCTGGCGATGGTCGCCTCGACCCGCGAGTTCGGGACCGGGAACTTGAGGCAGTCCAGCTTCCTGAGCCTCTCGTCGGCCGTCTCGATCGTAACCTCGATCGACCACTTCTTCACGCTGTCCTCGACCATCTGAAAGTAGTCGTCCCCCGCGGGATAGAAGAGCTCGAAGACGAACTCGTTCGGGATCTCCTCCTTCTTCAGCAGCGAGAAGAACCTCTGGGCTCGGGCCAGCCCCCCGAGCCTGGGGTCGTGGATCATGACTATGGGAGACCTCGAGAACTTCGCGATCGACTTTACGTCCGAGACGAGCTTCTCCGGCGACCTGAACGCGGGCCAGGACCGTTCGCAGATCTTCTGGTAGGCCGAGCGCGAGCCCCCGCAGGTGGAGCAGTCGAGGGTGCACCCCCGGGAGTTGAGGAGCATCGTCGTGGGGTGCTCGAGCCACCGGAGGTAGGGAGAGAGGTCCTCCATCGACCGGTACTTGAGCATCAGCCGTATGGCGTAGAGGTAGTCGGGGATGTCGATGTAGTCGAGGTTGTCGGGGATGAAGGTGAGCGGGTTCTCGACCACCTCGCCGCCCGGCCGCTTCCAGGAGAGGTTCTCGCCCGCGTCGCCCGTCCCCCCCGTGCGGATCGCGTGGAGCAGCTGCCGGCAGGGTTCCTCGGTCGAGTCGCCCCGGAGCACAAAGTCCACGAAGGGGTACTTGATCAGCTCCTCGTGGTAGTAGCTGGACGAGAGCCCTCCCATGAGGACGAAGCTCTCCGGGTGCACGCGCTTCACGATCTCGGCGACGGCGAGCGCGCCGTTGGCGTGCGGCAGCCAGTGGAGGTCGATCCCGAAGACCGTCGACCTCATCCTGCGGAGCCTGGCCTCGACGTCGTAGCCGGGGTCGCGGAGCATGCGGTAGGCCAGGTTGACGACCCTCACGTTGTACTGGTTCTTGCCCAGGTAGGACGCTATCGAGGTGAGCCCGACCGGGTACATCTCGAACTCCTGGGTCGACGGGACGGCCTCGGCGACGGGCCCCTGCATGATGGTCTTCTTCCGGAAGTCGTAGACCGAGGGGGCGTGCAGCAGCGTCAGGTCTGTGCGAAATACGTCACTGATTCCCAAAATCGATCGTCGGAGTCCGAAAACCCGCCTTATGGGGTCCCAATTAAGCTATTGCGTCCGGCTCCGCGGGCCGCCCGACCGAAGAGGAGACGGAGCCGGACCGCGCCTCCGAGGCGGCATCGAGGACCGGACCGAACTCAGGGGACGAGGACCACGGGCACCGTCGCGTTCTCCACGACCCGTCGGGATACCGAGCCCAGCGACCGGATCCGTCCGAAGCGGTGCAGGCCGAAGACCCCGACTACGATCATGCTCGCCTTCCTCCGCTTCGCGATCTCGATGATGAGGACGGCCGGGTTCCCGACGGCTGAGATGGCCTCGTGCTTCACGCCCGCCTTCTTGAGCGAGGCGCCGAGGTCATCGAGGATCCCCTGGGACATCTGCTCGTAGTGCTCCTGGACGGTCAGCCCCTCTATCCTCGCGTACTCCGTGTATCCGCTCGGCACCTGCTTGTTCTGGACGACGTTCAGGAGCAGGATGGTGGAGGGGATCGACCTGGCGAGCTGCGAGGCATACTCGACGACCTTGGCCGAGTGCGGCGAGCCATCCACGGCGACCAGCAGGAGGTCCATGCGGCGAGCCATCGAGCGACGCTATTTAATGCGGACGGTCTCCGCCCGCCCGGGCTGACGGCAGCGGCGGAGGAGAACCGCCCTCCCTCCCTCCCTCCATCGGAGGGGCCGCGGCCTCCGGGCGTCCCGCCTACCGGTGGGAGGACGGGTCGGCGTCCTCGTACTTCGAGTCCTCGATCCGCTTCCGCTTGAGGGCATCCTCCGAGAGCGGGGCCTTCGACCCCTCGCCTTCCTTCTCCTCGGGGGGCCACGTTATGGGGTCGCTGACGAAGTTGTTCATCATGCTGCTCTTCCCACAGGCCGGGCACTTGGTGTACCTCCACGGGCCGACGTGTATCAGGCTCGGCATGGGCTTTATGGCGAAGACCGCGCCGCACTTGGGACACTTCCCTCTCATTGGAGCCTGGGTCCCCAAACGCCTACTAATCCGTTTCGACCAGCGCCGCGTCGGGGCGACGCGGTACGAGCCGGGGACTCGTCGGCCAGGAGCGCGGACCTCGGAGCCCTAGGTCCAGAATCTCCTGGGCTGCTGTGGCGAGAAGCGACCGTCCTCCAACTCGTCCTCGAAGATCATCGCCTCGCAGAGGTGGCACTCGTATGCCCTGCGTCCCTGCGGCTTCCGCTCGAGCGCAGAGAGCCTGTCCGCCCACGCCTGGTCAACTAGGGAGACCGGGCGATGACAGAGCTCGCAGCGGAGTTCCACCATGGGCGCGAGAACATTCTTACTTCTAAGTCTTACCATTCCCGACGGCCAAAAATCCAATGAGGCCGCCTGCGCTATCCGGCCCCTAATGAAGGAGCGGCTCCGTCGCCGAGGCGAGGGCGAATGCCCCGAAGGAGAGGATCACGACCCCGGAGAGCCTGTCGAGCCAGAGCAGCCGGTCTCGGTCGAGGCGAGCGCGGAACGCGCCCGCGGCGCTGCAGAGCACGACCCACCAGAGCGACGAGCCGAGGAAGAGGACGAGCGCCGCCGACGAGGCCAGCCCCCCCTCCTCCTCCTCCGTCGGTCCCGGCGATGCCGAGCGCCGTGAAGACGGCCGTGAAGAAGACGATGGTCATGGGGTTCGCGAGGGTCAGCGCCAGCGTCGAGGCGTAGTCGCTCGTCCGCGCGCCCGGGGCCGAGATGACGGGTGCCGTCGCCACCTGGCCGCGCGCGGCCCTCCTCGATAGGGCGGTCCGGAGCCCGAGGAGAACCAGGAACGAGCCCCCGAGCAGCTGGATCCAGACCTTCTCCGAGACGAGCGGGGCCGAGACCGCCGTGAGGCCGAAGGCGGCGACGGCGCCGTAGGTCGCGTCCGCGCTGGCGGCGCCGAGCCCGAGACGAGCCCCGACCCCCGGCCCCTCGCCAGGGTCCGGTGGATGCAGAGGACGCCGATCGGGCCCACCGGCGCCGCGACGGAGAGCCCGATGATCATGCCGGTCAGGACGGGAACCAGGGCGGCCAAGGCGACTGACGGCCGGCGTCTCGGCGGCGGCCTCGTTGAAGACCGCGCCGCCGGTTCCGCGCTGCGGTCAGTTTCACCGACGGCCCTCTCGCCAGGGCCCGGACCGTCCCAAAAGGCCATATGCCCGACCTTCGGGCCGCGGCCCAGCCTTGGGAGAGACAGCGATGGGGGCCGGCGCGATCGAGGTGGCGGACCTCAGGAGGGAGTACGCGACGCGCTCGCTCCTGGCGCGCACGGCGAGGGTCACCGTGGCGCTCGAGGGGATATCGCTCTCCGTCTCCAGGGGAGAGCTCTTCGGGCTGATCGGCCCCAACGGGGCGGGCAAGACGACGACGATAAAGATCCTCACGACGCTCCTCTCGCCGACGAGCGGGCGCGCGAGGATACTGGGGCTCGACATCGCCCGTGACTATCACGCCATCCGCAGCAGGATAGGCATAGTCTTCGGAGGGGAGAGGGGGCTCTACAACCGGGTCACCGCGGTCGAGAACCTGAGGTACTTCGCCAACCTCTACGGCGTCTCGCCCTCGGAGATCCACGGGAGGGTGACCAGGCTGGTGGAGCTCGTGGGGCTGGAGGGGAGGGAGAACGACAGGGTGGAGAAGTACTCGAGGGGGATGAAGCAGAGGCTCCACATAGCCAAGGCGCTGGTCCACGACCCCGAGCTGGTCTTCCTCGACGAGCCGACGATCGGCCTCGACCCGGGAGGGGCCAGGGACGTGAGGGAGATGGTCCGGCAGATGAAGAAGGACGGCAAGACGATCTTCCTGACGACCCACAACATGTTCGAGGCCGACGAGCTCTGCGACAGGATAGCGGTCATCTCGAGGGGGAGGATAGTCGCCCTCGACACGCCGGCGGGGCTGAAGAGGCTCGTCAGGGACATCTCGGTGGTGGAGCTCCAGACCTACGACGCCACCTCGGAGTTCGTCGAGAGGCTCGGGGGGCTCCCCGGCGTGACGAGGGTCGTGCCCGACCTCGGTTCGGAGCGGCAGGTAATCAAGGTCCAGACCGCGGCCCCGGCGGAGGTCCTCCCCCTCATAGAGGGCGTGGCCGGCGGGGTCAGGATCATCGACAAGGCCGTAAGGGAGCCCACCCTCGAGGACGCCTACCTGAAGCTGGTGGAGGAGTAGCGGCGGATGACCGTTCATCTTCACGCTCGTCGCGCTCTTCCTCTATCGGAACGTGAGCGGCCCGATCCTCCTCTACGCGGTCCTCGGCGCCGGCCTCATGGGGATGTGGGGGACGACCGTCTACGGGTCCGGATCCTCGGTCACCACGGACAGGTGGAACGGGACGATGGAGGCGACCCTCGCCGCGCCGATACCGCTCGTCTGGATAGTGGTCGGGAGGGTCATCTGGAACACGCTGATCGGCCTCGTGAACGGCGCGGCGATCCTGGTCATTGGGGTCCTCTGGTTCCGGACGGGGTTCTCGGTGGCCGACCCGCCCCTCTTCGCGCTGGCGACGGTCCTGACTTTCCTCTCCCTCTCGTCCTTCGGGCTCATGCTCTCGACGGTCTACGTCCTCTCGAGGAAGGGGGGGTTCATCTCCAACTCCATCGAGATCCCGGTCTACATCGCGACGGGGACGATGTTCCCCGTCATCCTCCTGCCGCTGGTCGTCCAGCCGATCTCCTTCGCGATCGGGCCGACCTGGGGCATAGACGCCATAAGGGTGGCCGCCCTCCCCGGCTACACCGGCATCGGGACGGGATACTGGTTCGACCTGGTGGTGATGCTCGCCGCGACGGCCTGCTACTTCGCGCTCGCATTCTACCTCTACGTCAGGGTCGAGCGGCTCGCCAAGAGGAACGGGACGCTGGAGGAGTACTGACCCTTGGACAGAGCGGGGCTCAGGCAGAGGGCGGCCCAGGCGGCCCAGGTCTTCACGTCGTCGATCAGGTTCGGCCGCAAGGGGACCGTGATCTGGGACTCCCCTGACATGATCGCGATGCAGATAGTCATCCTTCCGCTGGTCCAGATCTCGTTCTTCGCGATCCTTGCCGGATACATCGGGTACACGGCGTCGGGGGTGCAGTACATCGTCGTCGGGAACGCTCTCCAGACGATGTCCTACGCCGCGGTCTTCTCCGTCGCCAACATCACCTCCTCCGACAAGTGGCAGGGGACGCTCCCGACGCTGATGGTGACCCCCGCCAACCGGATGGCGCTCTTCGTCGGGCGGGCCTTCTTCCAGGCCGGCCTCGCGTCGCTGATGGCCCTGGTCGCGCTGGGCTACGCCGCGACGCTCTTCGGGGTTAGCTTCGCCCACGCCGACCTCCCGGGCCTGCTCTTGGCCGTGGTCGTGACCGGGCTCACGATGATGAGCTTCGGGTTGCTCATCAGCAGCATAGGGCTCTACCTCA
>JBEKTS010000097.1:0-9124 GCA_049515775.1 Nitrososphaerales archaeon
GACGACGGGGCAGGGAAAGACGGACGAGGCCTCCAGGTCGCTCGCGAGGGCGTTCCTGCCCGATTATCTGCTGGACGCCTCGCGCATCTGGATGGACCAGAAGGACGCTGGGCTGGCCGAGGGCCTCTCATCAACGTCGCGGCGAAGGAGGGCGTCCCCGCCATGATAGGGGAGGCGGGCGGCGCCGGAAGGTCGAGCGACGAGGGCGCGGACCGGCTCCACGACGGCCTGATGAACGTCTGCAGGAGCCTGGGCATGGTGGAGGGCGCGCCGAAGGAGGGCAGAGCCGCCGAGCCCGTCAGCGACCTCACCCTGCTCGGGGTGTACCACGACGGCCTCCTGTACTGCAGGACCAAGGCGGGGGACCGCGTGACGAAGGGGCAGCACCTCGCGGACGTCCGCAGCTGGGACGGCACCGTCCTCCAGAGGATCGAGGCGCCGTTCGACGGCATCGTCGAGATAACGGTCAACTGGCTGCCCGTCCGCTCGGGCGAGTACGCCCTCGCCATGGTGAAGCCAGCCAGCTAGGCAGGCAGGCAGGCAGGTCTCGAGTACCGCTCGGGCAACTCGACCCGTTGGCCCAGGCCGAGCCCCCTTCGGGAACGGCCTCCAGCGACATCGGGGGCGCTTTCGGGCTCCCGACGGCGGTCGTAGCCGTTTGGGCTGGAGACTCAGGCATCGGGGCGAGGAGAGCGGCGTGCTCGCGGAGGCTCGCATTGCAGCCGAGGGGCGGTCCGAGGTCCTGTCGTTGGGCTGTATCGGGCGCTCCTACACCCGAGCTCGCGCAGGTCCGAGGCGAGCCTGTCCGCCTCGAGCATCCTTTCTGTGTAGCACAGGACCATCCCCCGGGGCTGAATGGTTACAGAATCCTGCAAGGCTTGCATAGAATGGGGCGTCTATCCAAGATATCTGACGGGCGCCCGGTCCTTCAGGGCGAGATGTGGAGGCCCCCGGGGGTTGTGTACTATGTATCACTAACTGGGCGATAATCGACCTTGTCGCCCCTATGTGAACATCCTCGTTATCTACAGTCTTGCGCCGGTCAGGACCGAGGATTGAAGGTGGAAACGGGAAAAGACCTCCCTGAAGGGACGGGACGATATCCGGAGACCATCATCTGCGCGGGGTGCAACGAACCGGTGCAAGAGCTCCCGCAAGAAGACGCCCTGCACCTGAGGACGACGGAGATGGAGCGGGTCCTCCTTCCGGCGAGGGCCTTCGAGTGCTCCCGATGCGAGGCCATAATCTATTCGGACGAATTCACTTTCGGCAGGTTCGTGCCTCCCCAGTTCAGGGGCATGATGGTGCGGGTCGCTCTCCCATGAGCGGGAGCCCCCTCTGGTCGGAGACCGGGGCAGCCGCCGAGCGCGCCGTGGCCGTCCGGGGGTCGATGGGAACGAAGAGGGTCCGTGCGGTCCGGGAGGACGCCTCTCACAGCGTGATCTTGACCATCACCGACGATTCGGTCGCATCGATGGTCGGGATGACCTTGAAGAGCGTGCGGAAGTCGGTGTCCAGGGCGGTCTTCAAGTAGGCCGTGTAGTGTTGACCAAAATCGTGGGTCACTATGAGCGTGACATTGGATCCTTCCCGCTTGAGCTCTACCTTGATGTCGAGCCCGTACCGACTCCTCATCTTGAGGTATTCGAGGAAGTCGTCCACCCTGACGTCCTGGAACCAGAACATCAGCATGTCCTTCATCAGCTGGTGCGAGTGCACCCCGGCCAGATCCTGGAGCCTCTCGGCGTCGACGGCGTTGACCATGTCCTGAAACTGCGCCTTGGGGATGGTCACGAAGCCGAATCGCTCGGTCACGCTGTCCCAGAGGACGTACTTGTTCAGAACCGATGAGACGAGGGCGTTCAGCGCTATACCCTTGTTCGCCGCCAGGTCCTCGAGCTTCGCCTCCAGGTCTTCCGGGAGCCTGATGGTCCTGAGGACGGTCTTGGTCCTTTTCTGCTCCCGCCTGGGCTCCGAGGAAGATGCTTCCAAACCCTTTAGCTTTTCCACGGGAAAACGTGCCGTATATGTTTCTTTTGACGAAAGGTTGCAATCCGGCGGCAGGTCGACCCCGGATCATGCGACGACGGTCGAGGCCTTCGACCCCTCGTTCCACTGGATGAGGCGGACGAGCCCGATCAGGAGTAGGGCGAAGAAGACCATGAGCGCCGCGCTGAGGATGCCGGACGGGACCTGCTGGCCGACGGTGAGCAGGACGGCGTCGCCGAAGCCGACCAGGGTGATGAGGGCAAACCCCACGACCATGAACTTGAAGAGCTGCTCCATGACGTCGCCCTTGAACATCTTGATGATGGTGTCGACGCAGACTATCCCGACGATGCCAAGGACTCCGAACGCGTACGCGATGGCGACGTTGGTCAGGTCGAGCATCGACCATGGGAAAGAACGGGTCGAGATATAGGAAGGATGTACACTTCGTGGCACCTAGGCGCCGAAGATGGGTGTTCTGTATCACCGGTCACGGGCAAGGCGGCCTCGCGCACGGATGACCGGGGCCGTCGATGGCTCGCCGAAGCCACCGTCCCGTCACCCAGGGGCGGCCCGCTCGATCACGACCTAGAGGAGGATGATTCTGGGACGGGGTGACGTACCGGAGTTATGGTTGAAGCTGTGCGAATCCACTTTGGTCACCATCGACATCATACGGTATGACATTCAAAGTAGAGAAGAAGAGGGCCGGCGAGGGATTGCTCGCCACAATCGTCATCGTGATCGTCGTCCTCGTGGTCCTCGGCTGGCTCGTCAGGTAGAACTGCCTGAGCGCGGATCGATGACCGCACAGCGGGTCATTCGTTCGGCGGATGCCCCGCCAGACTATTCGAGCACCCGACTGCGCGAACGTGAGTCCCCGGCCCCGAACCGGGGATGAGCACGGGAATCGCCTGAGCCGCACAGGCATAGTCCTGGGCGCAGTGGTCCGTGGTTGCCCCCGCAGCGAGGCGGCCACCGGGTCGAGAAGGAGGACGTCCTACGGTCAGTGACCCAGCAGAGCAGGCTGTCCTGGCGACGCTACAGGGCAAAACAGCGAACGCCCGCCGACGGGCGACCGACGGGCGAAGCCGCGCACTCGCCAGCGTCTGTCTCCTGGAACGACCTAGGCCGTGGTCTCCGTCGAAGCTTCCTGGGCAGGATGCAGGCCCTTCAAGAACTTCACGAGGGCGACGAGGTTCGGGTTCTTGTCTGCCTTGATCAGCCTTATGGAATACTCCCTGTTGTTCACGGTGACCCTCTTCTCCGCCTGGTAGCTCGTTTCGGCGAACCAGATGGCGCTGTAATGGATCCTGCCCTGCAGCTGTTCCGCTATTATCTCCGGCGTCACGATGAACTCCCCGATCAGGAGGGCGAGCCCGTCGACCCATCGGATCTCGGGGCTCCCGCCCTGCTTCTGCGCCTCCACCTGGGCGGCTACGATGGTCAGCAGTTCGCCAATCTCCACCTTGGTTGCTTCGTGGACGATTATCTTCTGGTACGGGAGGTACTCTATCTCGACCAATTCTATTGTGCCAGGAAGATCGGCCGGCACCCGGCAGTTAAGCGTATCCTCGGGGGCATTGGAACCTAGCATGCGCGAACCTGGGGCGTCCGCTTGTTCGTGCCGCGACGTCTCACGCGCTCGGACGGACGACCGAGCCCCCCTCCTCGGGCGAAGGACCAGCGCGTGCGCCGCTCGGGCCGCAGGAACGCGGTTCTGGGGGCGACGGCCCGCGCGGAGCTCAGCTTCGCGATGGGTCCTCGCCGGAATCGCGGCGGCGGAGGGGTCGTTGGCCTGGTCCAGCCACTTCCCGACGTCGAGCGGACTGAGAGCGGCGTGCGGATCGGAGGAAGGCCTGCAGTAGCGTCACGAAGGTCGTAACCGAAGTCTCGAAGCTTTCGTGGGCCTCTGCGATCGATCTGGGTTCTTGGCACATATACCCGGGCGCAGGAGGGGAGGGGCCGGAATGGCATCCCCGATTCTCAGGAAGGGTTCCATCGGCTACGGCGCGTGTCCGGACATGACCGAGGCCAGGAGACTCCTTCAGCTCTCCCACTCCGTGGAGAACGCCGGGTTCGAGGCGATCTGGGTCAGCGACCACTTCCATCCCTGGTTCCACACAAACGCCTCCGAGTACAGCACCTGGGTGTGGATGGCCGCGGCGATGCAGGAGATCAAGATCCCCTTTGGCACATCCGTGACCGCGCCGATCCTCCGCTATCATCCGGCCATAGCCGCCCAGGCCTTCGCGACGATGGAGACGCTGTTCGGACACCGGGTCGTGCTCGGGGTGGGCACGGGGGAGGCCATGAACGAGGTCCCTCTTGGGTTCCAGTGGCCGAAGTATTCGGAGAGGCGGGACAGGCTCATCGAGGCGGTCCAGGTCATGAAGAAGCTCTGGAGGGGCGGGTTCGTCGATTTTGAGGGGAAGTACTACCGGTTGAAGGCCGCCAACCTCTACACGAAGGCGGACGTGCCGGTCTTCATGTCTGCCATGGGGCCGAAGATGTCGAGGCTGGCGGGCATGTACGGGGACGGGGTCATCACCGTCTCGAGGACGGCGGACTACGCCAAGGGGACCATATTCCCGAACCTCCGCTCCGGAGCGGAGGAGGCGGACAGGCCCTACGACGACATAACCAAGGTGGTCGAGGTCGACATAGGCTACGACGAGGACTACGGCCGGGCGATAAAGGCGGTGCGGAAGTGGGCCCCGTCTCTCCTGGACGAGATATTCATGACGGACATCTCCGACCCCAGGGAGATAGAGAGCAGGGAGAGCAAGGTGACGGACGAGCAGCTCTCGGACGTCTTCGTGATCGCCACCGACGAGAACGAGATCATCAGGAGGATAGAGCAGTACTTCGATTGCGGGTTCGACCACGTCTACGTCCAGCTCAACACGTTCGACGACGACGAGGCGGTCGAGCTCTTCCGGACGAAGGTGCTCCCCTACTTCAGGAAGTAGCACCGGGTGGAAGGGGCGATCGACGACTCGATCACGCTCACCGACATTCGTCGTGCCGCTGCCCTTCGGCTGTAGCGAGGTCATCGAGTTTGCCGCCTCGCGAGACTTGAGGCAGCGACGGCCATCCGCCTCCGAGCTCGACCGATTTGGCTCCTCCCAGGACGGGTCACGTTGCAGACCGACGGCTCATCGCGGCGATGACGACTGCGCGTTGAGCTCCATGAGCGGATAGGGAGAAAGGGTTGAGGACTGAGCCGCGAATCACCGCGGTCCACCGAACGAACCTTGTCCGAGCGAAAGACGACCGCCGTAGGAATAATTATCTCACAATTCTATATATAATAGGAATATGCCCCTGCGTCTCAATGCCGTCTCTCCTCGTCCTCGGGGTGACAGAATCCTTCATCAATCGGTTCACGGTAGGATCGATGATAGAGGCCCGAAATCTCAAAGAGTTCTTGGATGAGACGCATGACTATCAATGGGTCGAGATCTACCGGGCGCGTGAGGCGGACGGTCCCATGATGGAGATCTCGAAGGTGGAGCTCGTCGCCCCGTAGGTAGTCATCTCCATCCCAAACCCCCATCACGACCGGTGAACCCTCTCACGGGCTGCTCGCCGAGACGGATGATTGGCGTCGAACTATCACGCATGCATCGGCGAATGGAGTCCGTCAAATCGGCCTCCGGCGCTGATTCCTCCCAGATATTGAAAACGCGCCGAGGATGCCATTCATAATCATAATAATAACGGAATAATTTTTCTGGCCACACCCTCAAGACGGATTATATAGCCGGTCGGGCAAAGAATGACATACGAAATAGTGCGGGGGTGAAGTGAAAAAATGAGCATGAGCCAGAAATCGATGGACCAGGCGGTGATGATGTGTCCGAGCTGTCACGAGATGAAGATGGGCCCGATGTCCATGAAGACATCGATGATGAAGTGTGACGGCTGCGGCGGCCAGATGAAGGAAATGAAGATGATGTGAGAGGCGGGTCGGGCTGCTCCGGGGTTGGCCTAGGTGCCTTCCCCCGGGGAAGGCCACGTCCGCGGTCTAGTCTTGTTCGCAGAGGCCGCGGTCGGTTCCAACTTCGGCAGGATGGATTCGCCGTTCTCCTCTGCGCAAATCGCACTCTTCTGATGCGGACCAGGTTCCTCAGACACGACCCAAGCTAGGGTACTCGGACCCGTGGAGGTGAGCCTGAGCGATGACCGACGGGTCCAGGCGGAGCTCGGGCGGGCGAGCCTGCATCGTCCTCGAATGGCTGAACGCCAGCGTCTGCACGACCGAGTTCTGCCGCAAGTGCGACGGTATTCCTACTACGCTCTACGGACGAAGCAGAAGATCATGCAAGAAGGAAGAAGGTCGTTCTCTCGGGCGATTACGACGGGGAGTGGCGGCACCTGCAAAGCCGTGCAATCACACCCAGTTTTTGGGTATGAGCGCATCAGGGCTCGAGCCGGCCCTCGCACGACCGCTGTGCCCGATTCGAGGGTCCGACACAGACGGAGATCACAGCGCAACTCTAGTCGGAGCACCCCATCCTTTCCTTGATCGTCAACAGGTTTGACAGCGTGGCGAGCTCGATTTCGACGGCTTCCCTCGAGCGTTCGAGGGCCTGAAGCACCCGCCTCCTGGAGATCGGGATCAGGTTGTTGACGAGCGCGCAGAGACCGCCATCTATCTGATCGCTCATCTTCTCCGCATTCCGGACGTGTCGAGAGTCTCGTTCGCCCATCTCTCGAACTCCTCTGGGTCGGCAAGGAGCTCGTGGAGCTTCTTCATCCCCGCCCGAGTCTCCTCGTCGATGGGCACGTTTCCCGGGCTCGCCATATCGCGATTATAGGACGTCTGGCCTGATGAAGACCGCCCGAGCGCGCAGGGTGAACCTCGAGTTCGTCCCGCCGTCGTCGTGCGCGTCGTGACTCGCACTCCGGTCGACGTCGACGACCTGAGAGGGCGCCGCCTACTCCGTGCTCAGTTGGCGATCAGGATCGTTCCCTGAAGCGGACAACCCGAGGACGCTCCTGATTCGCTTGTACTGCTTGCGGACCGTCGCGTCTCTCACTCCGGCTGCCTCGGCCGCCCTGCTCTGGCTGATTCGCTCGCCGTCGAGTATCGATGCGACGTAGAGGGCGGATGCCGCGAGTCCGGTCGGGTACAGACCGGCCGTGACGCCCGCCTTCCCGGCTTCGGACAGGATCTCGAGCGCGTCGGCTTCCACCCTGGAGCTCACCTTCGCCCTCGATGCCACCCTCGCCAGGCACTCCGCCGGGTCGGCGACCGGGATCCTAAGGTCGAGCTCGGTGACGAGAAGCCTGTAGCACCTGGCCAGGTCTATCCTGCTGACTCCGCTCGCCGACGCCACATCGTCGAGCGTGGCGGAGACCTCCCTCGCCCTGCACGCGGCGTAGAGTGACGAAGCCGAGATTAGGGCGGGAGACCGTCTCCGGAGTCGGCTTCTTTCCAGACCCTTCTGGCATATCCGGACCGCCTCGCACTTCACTTCAGGAGGGACCGAGAGCCTCTCGGAGAACTCCTCGAGCTCTCCGAGTGCGATTCTTGCTTCAGACCTTCCCGGGCGCCGGTCTCCTGACAACGTAACCTATCGCCAGCCCGATCAGCAAGAGGACGGCCATGAGCCCGTAGGCCCAGTCGGGTATCGCGGAGCTCGAATTCGTCGCTGTGCTGGTCGCGGTCCCAGTCGAGGTGACGGTCAGGGTCGATGCCGGAGCCGTAGACGTCACGATGCTAGTCACGGTCGCAGGAGGAGCGGTGCTCGTCACGGTGGAGGCAGGCGCCGTCGCCGTAGCGGTGCTGACCACCGTGGAAGCCGGTGCCGTAGACGTCACGGTGTTGGTCACGGTCGTGGGAGGAGCGGTGACGGTCTGGGTGACCGTCGCTGCCGTCGCGGATGCGGTCGATGATGAAGAGGTGACGGAAGCCGACGAGGAGGTAGACGTCGAACCGGGGCTTGCCTTGTAGGCGAAGTAGGAGCTTGCCGAGAACGTCGCCCAGCTCGCGGTCACCGTGTAGTTGCCGCTCGTCCAGAGATTGGCGTTCGAGCCGGCCTGGAAGTGCGCGCTGAACGAGCCGCCGCTCTGAAGGGCGACGAGCTCTGCGAGCGCCAGTACGCCTGAGGGGTTGGTGATCGTCACTTCGACGGAACCGGACGCGGTCGGACTCCCGATTATCGCCCCCGATATGAGACCGCGCTGGGTCCCCGAGTAACCGCTCGAGTTGAGGCCGACGGAGAGGGTGTACTGGTAGGTCGATATCGTCGTGGTGGTGGTCGATGTCGTACTGCCGGTCGTGCTCGTCGAGTGCGAGGACGTGGTGGTCGATGTCGTCGAGGTAGTGGATAGCGTTGTCGTCGTGCTGGTGGTCGTGGTCGACGAGTGCGAGGACGTGGTGGTCGATGTTGAACTGGATGTCGACTGCGAGGACGTGGTGGATGTGCTGGCGGACGATGCGGTGGCGCTGGTCGTAGAGGTCGTGCCTCCGGTCACCTGCACGAGGATGGGCTGCATCTCAGTGCCCTGCGCGTAGAGGGTGAGGGTGTACATGCCCGCCGTCGACGGCGCCGTTATCTTGTAGAGCGCCGTGATGTTGCCGGCCGTCGGCGACCTGTCCTGGGCCGAGCCGTCGGTCACCTGGGTCGGCGAGAAGGTGAACTTGGCGTTGTCCGTCTGGTTGGACTCCCACTGCTGGAGCCCGGGGACCACGCCCGTCGCCTGGGCGTCGTTCGTGCTTACGTAGAGGTGGAAGGAGCTTCCGGCCTTGAAGGGTCCGAAGAAGACCCCTCCATTACCGTCGCCCGTAGCGTTGACGTAGATCGCTATGCCGTTGTTGTGGCAGTAGCACCCCTGGTCGAGGCTGGGGTCTCCGTGCGAGAAGCTGCCCTGGGTCCAGACGCCGTAGGTCGTGACCGTGACGAACAGGAGCAGCACGGTCAGACCGACGATGTACGCTATCCGTCTCTCCATCGTCAATCGGCCTCCGCTCCTTGTCCGCTCCGCCGCCGCTGCGTCCGCCTCGGGAGGGCGGCTGCAGTCCCCGCGACCCTTCGGGCGAAGTGTCTCCCCGCGCTGCCGACCCGCTTAGCTTCCTTGGGCATCGTTGTCATCGGCTCTCTTTTTGTTCCTGTGGCGTGCGCTC
>JBEKTS010000098.1:0-9048 GCA_049515775.1 Nitrososphaerales archaeon
CCGTCCTTGACGTACCGAAAGTCGGAGTCGACCGCCGGCGCCTTGTCCAGCTCCGTCCCGTAGGGCGGCACGTGGAGGTTGAAGATCGAGGCCTCGGGATGGGAGAGCCCCGAGGCGAGGTGCTCGATCATGCGGCCGAGCTCCTCCTCCGTCGCCTCGCGAGGGGACTTCCAGGGCGTCTGGTTGGCGTATCCCAGGGTGATCATCTCGTACCCCCCTTCGAGGACCACGACCTTGCCCTCCGGGTTCACGATCTGGCCCGAGTCGACCAAGAGGTCGTCTATCTCCAGCTTGTCGTCGTTGCCCGGTGAGATGTAGCACTTGACGCCCGTGCCACGGAGACGCTCCTCCGCCAGGGCGAGCCACGACCTCAGGGCCGCTCTGATGCACTCCGTGAAGACCGCGTCTCTCTTCTCCTGTGAAGCGTCCATCTCCTCGATCTCCCGGGGGTTCGTCATGTAGTAGTACTCCCCGGCGTCCCGCAGCGCCTTCTGGGTCTCCTCGAGCTTGGACCCGCCGACCGTCACCGACTCCCCGAAGAGCGTCAGGGCGAACCGGCCGTCGCTCTGCTCGACGATGGGGACGAGCACCTTCCCGGTGATGTCGCCCCCGAGGACGAGGGTGTCGGCCTTGTACGCCTTCGCTGCGTTGAGGAACTTCCGGAAGCACCTGTCCGACCCGTGGACGTCCGTGATGAAGAAGATCCTCGTCAACTTCGGCGGCGGCCTGCGGCGGGGCTATAAAATCGAATCGCGTCGTCGCTCGCCACCCCCGTCCCGCGGGCCTCACCCCGAGGCATGGCGCCCGACAATGCGCCTCCGAGTCGCCGCGCTTCTCTGCTCGAGGAGGGGAGGACGCGGAAGATCGCGACGCGATTGTCGCAAAATCGCAAACAAGATTTAAATAAGTTCAGAAAATGCTTCAGCTCCCGGTTTGGGGTCTAAGGTACCCGTCTACGTGAGGGAGAGCACCGGGCTCGTAAAGAACGCCAGCCTCCTGGACGCGATCGCGCTGAACATCAGCAACATGTCCGCGGGCGTCGCGCTGGGCACCGTCGGATTCACGCTCATCCTCCTGCCATCGGTCAGCGGGGTCAACATGGTCTACGCGTCGATGATCGCGTTCGCCCTCTCCATCCCGCAGATCGTCGTCTACACGATGCTCTCGACCCGCCTCGCCCGGACTGGCGGGGACTACGTCTGGGTCTCGAGGAACGTCAACGGAGCGGTCGGGAGCGTGATGACCTTCGCCGGCTGGACGATGGGGAACATGCCGTACTTCTCGCTCACGGCGCTCTCGGCCGTCTTCGCCCTGGGCTCGGTCGGGGTCATCCTGGGCGACAGCAACTTCCTGCAGCTCTCCCTCCCGTCGACGAGCGCGGGCTCGGCGCCCGTGCTCCAGTTCGTCATAGCCACGGGGATGATACTGGCCCTGATCCTGATCAACGTCTTCAAGCCGAACGCGGGCTTCAAGCTGGTCTCCGTGCTGACGGTCATCGGGGTCCTCTCGGTCGTCGCCGGGATCCTCTCGCTCGTGGCCGGAGGGCAGGCCGGGGTCGTGACCTACATGAACTCCCTCAACGCCTCGGGCGCCAACCTGACCTACTCGTCGGTGGCCAGCGGGTACACCGGGGGGAACTTCAACTTCGGGAACACCTTCCTGGTCCTCCCGTTCTTCGCCCTCTTCATCTACCCGTACCTGAGCGCCGGGCCCGCCGTCTCCTCCGAGCTCAAGGGAGGCGGCCGGACGAAGAGGTGGAACGTCCCGATCGGAGCGGTAGTGGTCTTCCTGCTCGTCACGAGCGCCTTCGCCGCCATGTACTATGCGGGAGGCATAGCCTTCATCAACTCGGCCCTGAGCAACTCCACGCTGGTCTACGACTACTCGTTCAACTTCTGGACGCTCGCCATGGGCGTCTCGGGGAACATGGCCGTGAGGTTCCTCCTGGGTCTGGGCTGGATCCTCTGGAACGTCCAGATCCTGGCCTACCTCGTCATCGTCATGTCCCGGTACCTCTTCGCCCAGGCCTTCGACCGCTACCTGCCCACCCGGATAGCCTCGCTGAGCACCCGGTGGGGATCGCCGGTCACCGCGTACATGATCGAGCTCGGGATTGGCGTCGGGCTGGTCGCCGCGGTCATCGCCTACTACGGCTCCCTGGTGGCCCTCTACGGCACGGCCGCCCTCACGATGCTCTACTTCGCGACGGTCGGGCTGGCCGCGATCTTCTACGCACGGAAGCACGAGAAGGGGTCGTCGATGGTCATCATGGCCGTCGCGGGCGCGCTGACGACCGTCGTCTTCCTGATGTTCGACTACCTGTTCCTGGCGTACCCCGGGGTCTGGGGCGGCAACAGCCTCGCCTACGGATACAACGTCGGGGCGGTCGTCGTGGGCATCGGTATCTTCTTCGTCTCCAGGTGGTATCACCTGAAGCGGGGGGTCGACATCTCCATGGCCTTCAAGGAGCTCCCTCCGGAGTAGGTGCGGGCCTTGGGCGCGCCGACGATCCTCATCAAGCACGCCATAGTGATGCCGTCGGACCCCCGGCCCGACTACTTCATCCCTGACGGGGCTGTGGTCCTGGCCGAGGGCGCAATCGCCGCCGTCGGACCGACCGACGAGGTCCTGGGGCGGTACCCACAGAACGACGTGGTGATCGACGGCTCCCGCTCGATCGTCATGCCCGGGCTGATCAGCGCGCACACCCACATAACCGGGGACTTCCTCAGGGGGCTCACCGAGGACATCGAGAACCACTTCTACGGGTTCGCGCTGCCCCTCGAGGACTACCTGACCGACGAAATCTCCTACCGCATCGACGCGCTGGGTGCCGTGGAGTGCCTGAAGTACGGCATCACGTGCATCAACGACATCTACCACTACTCGGACGCGATGGCCCGGGCCGTCTCGGAGGCCGGCCTCAGGGGGGTAATCGCCCACAAGGTCTTCGACGTCAACCTGAGGAACCTCGAGCGCGACGACTACACCCGGGACGCGGGCCAGGGGGAAGAGAAGCTCCGTACCAACCTCAAGCTCATCGACGACTGGCACGGGAAGGCCGACGGGAGGATAACCTGCAGGATCGGGACCCACGCGACCGACACGTGCAGCCCCGAGCTCCTGAGGACGGCCAAGGCCGAGGCGCTGAAGAGGGGGGTAGGCGTGCACATCCACGTCGCCCAGTCCGACAGGGAGGCGGCCTACGTCAAGAGGGCCTACGGGAAGACCTCCGTGGGGTTCCTCGACGGGCTGGGCTTCTTCGACGAGGACGTCCTCGCCGCGCACCTCATACTCGCCGACGACGACGACCTCGAGATCATCCGAAGGCGCGGCACGGCCGTCGGCCACTGCCCCGTGATCTACGGGAAGGTCGGCGCATACCCAGACCTCCGGCTTATGCTCTCCAAGGGCATCCCGGTGGGCCTCGGAGTCGACTGGCTCTCGATGGACATCTGGGAGAACATGCGCCAGGCCATCGCGATCAACCGCATCCTGGCCCGCGGCGAGAGGACCATGGACGCCGCCACGGTCTTCCACCTGGCCACCATGGGGAGCGCCAGGGCGCTCAGGATGGACCGGTCGATCGGCTCGCTCACGCCCGGGAAGAAGGCGGACGTCACGATCGTCGACCGCCGCGGCGCCCACATGGCGCCCCTCCGCAACCCCCTCCAGAACGCGGTCTACTATGCCAACGGAGGCGACGTAAGGACGGTGATCGTCGATGGTCGTGTAGTGGTCGAGGACGGAGAGGTGAAGACCGTCGACGAGGAACGCGTCGTCGACGAAGCCCAGCGGGCCGCCGAGCAGGTCTGGTCGAACATCAAGACCTAGCGGTCGTCGTCGTCGGCGGGCCGCCGCCTGCGTCGCTAGAGCGGGAGGCCGCCGAGCGTTGTTAAATACGGTCCCGCGTCCGTCGTCGGTCCCATGCAGCTGGTGGTTCGCAACGCGAGGCTCAGGGGGAGGAGCGGGACCTACGACCTCGCCGTCGACGGCGGCGCGGTAAGGCGGATATCGAGGAGCGTCGGGGAGAGGGGCGAGGAGGAGATCGACGCGGCGGGCAACCTGGTCGTGCCTCCGTTCGTCGACATGCACTTCCACCTCGACTCGGCGCTCGCCTACGGGGACCCGAGGTTCAACGAGTCGGGCACCTTGCTGGAGGGGATCGAGATATGGGGCGAGAAGAAGAGGAAGATCAGCCAGGAGGAGATCCACGAGAGGGGCTCCAGGATGCTCAAGCTGATGCTCGTGAGCGGGACGCAGGTCCTGAGGACCAACGCCGACGTGACCGAGCCCAGGCAGGCGCCGCTCAGGGCCCTCCTGGGCCTCAGGGACGAGTTCAGGGAGCTCATGGACATCCAGGTGACCGCCTTCCCGCAGGACGGCATCATGACCGATCCGCAGAACGGCGAGCTCCTGGAGAGGTCCGTGGAGCTCGGCGCCGACAACGTCGGGATGATCCCGCACCACGAGTTCACCAGGGAGGACGGCGTCCGGTCGATCGAGTTCGCCTTCGACCTCGCGCAGAAGTACGACAGGGACGTCGACGGCCACGTCGACGAGACCGACGACGACCAGTCGAGGTTCCTGGAGGTGGTCGCGGCCCAGTCGATAAGGAGGCACTACGAGGGAAGGGTGACCGCGGGGCACGCCACCGCCATGGGGTCCTACAACGACGCCTACGCCGAGAAGCTGTACCGGCTGCTGCGGAGGGCGGGGGTCACGGTCGTGATCAACCCGCTGATCAACATCACGATCCAGGGCCGTTCCGACTCCTACCCGAAGAGGCGGGGGATGGCGCGCCTCAAGGAGCTCGTCGAGCGGGGCGTGAACGTCGCCCTCGGCCACGACTGCGCGATGGACCCCTGGTATCCCCTGGGGAAGGGGGACATGGTCCAGGCCCTCTTCATGGCGGTCCACGTGGGCCAGCTGACCGGCCGCAAGGAGCTGGTGGGATCCCTCGACCTGATCACGACGAACCCCGCCAGGGCGCTCAGGATGGGCCGGCGGTACGGCATCGAGGTGGGGAGGCCGGCCAACCTGGTGGTGCTCGAGGCGAGGTCGGAGGTGCAGGCGCTCGCGCGGCTCTCGCCGCCGCTCTACGTGGTGCGGGGCGGGAGGACGATAGTCCGGAGGACCCCCTCGGTCACCGAGCTGGTGGGTCCCGGAGGCGCGGAGACGTTGGACGTCGCCGACCTGCTGAGGACCGGCTGACTCCGTCTTCTATCTCAGCAGGCCCTGGAGGAACCGCTTGGCGTCCTCGACCTCCTTCCTGCCGCTCTCTGTGATCACGTAGTACCTCCTCCTGGCGACCTTCTGGCTCTTCACCATGCCGGCGGCCTCGAGGCTGTAGAGGACGCGGTAGGCGGTCACGTTCCCGGACCAGAACCCGAACTCCTCCTTCACGAGCCCCCGGAGCTCGTAGCCGTAGCGCGCCTCGGTCGAGAGCAGAAGCAGGATGAAGAACCAGAGGTTCTCCCTCTGGACCTTGTCCTTCAGCCTCTCCACGAATCCCATCTCTCCGCCCACCTCCTCACTCCGGCGCGCCGTCGAACGGTGCCAAATAGGAAACCTTTATCCCTCTTGTATTTTACCGCTATAAAATATGTCCGGTATAAGGGTCGGGGTCATAGGCGTCGGCAACTGCGCCTCAGGGATCATCCAGGGGGTCCACCTGCGGAAGTCGGGCGCCGGCGAGGCGGGCAAGCACGGGAACGAGAGGATAGGCGACTATCGGATCGAGGACATCGAGTTCGTCAGCGCCTTCGACGTCGGGGCCAACAAGATCGGAAGGCCGCTCTCCGAGGCCATCTACCAGCCGCCGAACGTCGTCAGCTGGGTCGCCTCGGTCCCCGACGGCGGGGCGGTCGTGACCGAGTCGCCCGTCCTCGACGGGGTGGGGATCTTCGTCGACAACAAGGTCAAGCCGCTCAGGGACGGCAAGTCCCCCGTCCCCGAGCTCAGGAGCGCGATACTGGACCAGCTGAAGAGGACGAGGACCCAGGTTCTGGTGAACTACCTCCCCGTGGGGAGCCAGAAGGCCACCGAGTTCTGGGCCCAGGTCGCCCTGGACGCGGGGGTCGGCATGGTCAACTGCATGCCCGTCTTCATCGCGTCGCGCAGGGAGTGGGCGGACCGGTTCGCCGAGAGGAACCTCCCGATCGTGGGCGACGACGTCAAGGGGGTCGTCGGCGCGACCATCGTCCACCGGACGCTCGCCCAGCTCTGCACGGACAGAGGGGTCGAGATAACCAAGACCTACCAGATAAACGTGGGGGGGAACACCGACTTCCTCAACATGAAGGAGGCGACGAGGCTCGAGTCCAAGAAGATCTCCAAGACCGAGGCCGTCCAGGACGTCCTGGCCGACCGGCTCTCCGACGACCGGATCTACGTCGGGCCGAGCGACTTCATCCCGTTCCTGGGCAACACCAAGCTCGCGTTCATCAGGGTCGAGGGGAAGATGTTCCCGGGGGTCCCCTTCAACATGGAGGTCCGCCTGGAGGTGGACGACAAGGCCAACTCCGCCGGCGTCGTGGTCGACGCCATCCGCTACTGCAAGATCGCCATCGACAGGAAGGTGGGCGGCCCACTCCTCGCGCCGAGCGCCTGGCTGATGAAGCACCCCCCCAAGCCCATGTCCGACGAGGCCGCCAAGCGAGGGGCGGCGGCCTGGATAGCCTCGAAGAGGTAGCGAGGAGGAGCGGCGGTAGACGGCTTAAATACGGGTGGCCGTCCGAATCGCCAGAGCCCAGGAAGCTGATAGTGGTGTCCCAAGACAACCCGGATATACGGCAGCAGGTCGACGACAGCCGAGGGTTCCAGAAGAAGCTGGAGCTCCTCATCCCCGGCCTGCGAGGATACAGGACCCAGGAGGACCTCAGGGTCTCGGACGACCTCCTCCGAAACCAGGTGGCAGACAAGCTCGACCAGGCGAGGTCCAACCTCGAGGACCTTCGCAGGGCGCTGGTGACCGCCGGGGACTTCACGAACCTCTCGACGGCCGGGTCGCTCATCTTCCAGATCCAGGGTCTGGGCGGACAGGTCCGGCACGCGCAGCAGGGCTACTCGGGCTTCGTCGCGACCATCAGCATCAACCCGGACCGGCTCAACAAGCTCTACGAGTACGACTACGACTTTGTGAGCTCGGCCGACGCGCTCCTCGACGCCACGTCTCAGAAGAGCCTCGCCTACGACCCCACAGCGCCGGGCTCCGTCCAGACCAAGCTATCCGCCGTCGCCGCGGCCGAGTCGGACTTCAAGCAGAAGTGGGCCGTGCGGATCGAAGCCATAGAGAATATATTGGTCAAGTGAGGGTGAAGAAACAGCATGTGTGGTCTCTTCAACAAGGGGTCGAACGCCGCCTCCTCCGGTAGCATCCCGGCGACCGGCGGGTCGGTCATCGGCTCGACGACGATCAACTGGGAGGACCAGTTCAAGCAGAACAACGTGATGTGGAAGGTCCCGAGGAACATCAGGCTCAACGACAACATCGTCGTGCGAGAGGACGAGATCGCGGTCTTCTACAGGGACGGCAAGGTCCTCACCTACTTCGACCAGCCGAACAGGTACGCCCTCACCGACTTCAACGCCCCCATAGTGGGGAACCTGCTGAAGTTCTTCACGGGGGTGCAGCAGCAGGCCGAGGTCTACTACCTGCAGAAGAGGTTCCTCGACGGGAAGTTCGGGAGCACCCAGCCCTATCAGTTCACCGACCCCACCTTCGGCATAGTCAACCTCCGGGTCTTCGGAGAGTACCGCTGGAGGGTCTCTTCCCCTGAGAACTTCATCAACCAGTTCGTGGGGACTTTCTCGGTCGAGACCTCGGACGACGTCGAGTCCCGGCTCAAGGAGCAGATGGTCATCCTCGTCTACAACGCCATGGGCAAGATGAAGGCCCAGGGGCTGAAGGTCACCGACCTCGCGGCCAACCTCACCACCATCGAGCAGGCCGTGCTGGCGCTCTCCCCGGACAACTTCGGACAGTACGGCGTCGAGATCAACAAGATATCCGGCCTGACCATAAGCCTCCCTGACGAGGTCCAGAAGGCCATCGACACGAGGTCGCAGATCCAGGTCCTCGGGGTCAACTACATGCAGTACCAGGCCGGCCAGGCGATGGTCGACGCCGCCAAGAACCCCAGTGGGACCGCGGGAGTGGGCGCGGGGCTCGGCGTCGGCATCGGGGCCGGCGCGGGCATGGGGTACGCGTTCGGCGGACAGATGATGCAGGGCATGGCGGGAGGTATGCAGCCCAGCAGGTCCTGCCCGAACTGCGGCTCGCTCATCGCAGCCTCGAGCACTTTCTGCCCGAACTGCGGAGCCTCGCTCCAGCAGCCCCCGGCCCAGGCCAAGGCGCAGACCTGCGCGCAGTGCGGCTCGCCGCTCCAGGCGGGCGCCAAGTTCTGCCCCAACTGCGGCGCGGCGGTCGCGCAGCCGGCGGTCGCAGCGCCCGCCCAGACCAAGACGTGCCCCAGCTGCGGCGCCGTAGTCACCGGCTCGCCGAAGTTCTGCCCTCAATGCGGAAAGGCGATGTAGCCGGCCCTCTCCCCCTCGTCCACCGAGGCGGGAGCGAGAGCGCCTCTGCGTCCTTCGGGGCGTCTTTGAAGCGCGTCGACCCCGGGCGCCCCTCATCAGGGGGAGTCGTCAGGATGGTCTCCGGACCTCGTAGACGACGAGCGTCTCGTAGAAGAGCCGCGCGCGGGCCGTCTCGCGGACGGCCGTCCCCAGGTCGAGGCACCGGGCCAGGAAGGCCGCCAGGTCGCCCCGGTCCGAGAGGAGGACGTAGATCCTACCGGAGGCCTTCACGACCCTCAGGGCGTCCTCGAGGAACCTCTCTGGCACCTCGATCCCGCCCCGCCCGCCGTCGACCGTCCTGTCGCGGATCTCCTCGGAGGGGAGGTAAGGGGGGTTGAAGGCGACCACGTCGAACTCCCGGTCCCTGAAACATGTGGCCCTGTCCGCCAGGACGACATCGGCCCGGCCCATGGCTCGCCTCGCCTGCCCGAGGCCCAGGATGTCCGTCCCGACCACGAGCGAGAACCGGCC
>JBEKTS010000099.1:0-9019 GCA_049515775.1 Nitrososphaerales archaeon
TCACGGCCGGGTTCAAGCACGTCCTAATCATGGCCGTCGCGACCGTGGCTGTCTTCGTGCTCGTGGTCTGAGCTATTCCCAGTCCGGAGATAGCCCTACGGCCCGGATTGGCTTTCCCAGTATGTCGGCCGGCGGTCCGTGGAGCGTCTTCAACCTTCTGGGCTGTCGTTGCAGGACCTCGCCCCCGACGGCCAAGGCCAGACCTTCGATGTGCATAAGTTACGCTTGACCGCAGACTTGGATATCCGCACCCTCGATGGGCTTGGGTAGGCTGAGCGACGTGCAGCCCGCTTCCGCTGGGCGAACCTGCGACCATTCATGACAGGCGTCCGCGCCAGGATAGGCAATGTCGTCGAATGTGGCCGTTTTCTGGTAGGCTCGAAGGTAGCACCGGAGGAAGCTACGGCGAGACGAACGACTCCGAGAACGACAGTCCCTTGTTGGTCACTATGGTAGCCATGTACGTCTGGTCGATGCGCCATGCGAACGGCAGTTGCAGACTGAGCGTCTGTCCCTGGTTGACATAACACGGCGAAGGGGGCGGGGACGGGGCCAACCCCGGCACGGCCGAGCATGCCGACGTGAGGTAGTAGTTCGAGACCCCGTCCGGCCCGGAGACATAGACGGTGGTGAATGCGACCGGGAAGGTGCTGTTGTTCAGCGCGTTCATAGTGACCACGTTCTGCTGATACGTCTGGACAGCCGCCGAAGCGGTGGCGGTCAACTGGAAAGCCGTTTGAGGACTACCGTCCGATATAGCGTAGACCCTCACGCAGAGCCCAGACGAACCCGGGTTCCCACAGATGTTTCCCGATTGGTCGATGAAGTTTGACGCCGTGGCCGCGGGAATATTGAAGGTGAGGGTCGCCGAAGAAGAGAACTCGAGCTGACCGACCTCCACCCAGACAGGGGTGGTGGTCCCTCTGGAGACATCCCCTAGAAAGACGTACCCGGTAACGCTCTCGTTGGAGGACGCGCTCGTGTCGAGGTTGGTGGTCAGCTGGATGGACTGGACCTGGGACGGGTCGATCGGCAGGGGAAAGTCGAGCTGCTGCACGCCGCACGAGACGGTCGCAGGCGGGGGACTCGGGTTGACGCACGACTGGCTCGCCGACGCATCGTCCACGTAGAACGCAGCCGCATTGTCATGGAGCGTGAGCCCGATATCGTCAAAGTGCATCAGCAGCGACGATGGATAGTTTGAGCTCGGCGGGGTCGCGCCGGGCATGCTCGCCGTGACGGAAACCTCCAATTCATAGAGGGTCGATGACGCCCAGCTCCATACGGGTTTGTCCTGCTGAGCTGCGAGGGTGACGGGGTTGAAGTATGGCTCGGGACATGCCACGGAGTTAGGCCCGCAGGTGATCCACCCCGAGGAGTTGAAATCGTTGACCGCTGTCGGTACGACGGGGCTGGTGTTCGGGACCTGTATCGCATCTTCGACCGCTCCGGTGGCAGGGTTGAGTTGAACCAGATAGACGTCGATCAGGATGAGCGGGTTCGGAGGCGAAATCACCTGGTCCAGGGAGTAGCCGAAGTTCACCGCATCGGCGGCACCCGCCTGGAGCGCAGCCGCCTGACCGGCATCGACCGTGAACGCCGAGGTGAAGTTCATGACCGCCGTCAACTGCTGCCCGTTGGTCAGCGTCTGGCCGTTGTACGTCGGCTCGAAATCGAGGTACACGCTGCCGGGGCCACTCTCCGAGCCGACCGCGTTCGAGACCGGATCGAATCCTCCAGCCACGCCTCCAGGTATGACACTCAATGGCTCGGCGCATATGTTCCAGACATTCGGAGGTGAACACTTCTGGGGCTGGGTCGTCTCGCCAGGGCCTCCGGTTACAACGTTCGTCACGAAGCTCGCCGAACCTTCATCATTGATTGGGATGCCCGTGGAGGTCGTCGTTGTCCAAGTCACGGTCGCCGTCTGGTAATAGGAACGAGGCACGCTTGGAGCTATCGCGGTCCAGTTGAAAAGCACCGGCGCAGCCCCTGCAGGAATCCCGCTGTTCAGTCCCACTGCAGTCCAGGTGATGGAGTTCGTCGTGTTGGTGACAGACCACGATGCGCTAGGAGGTGGCGGAAGCGGAAGCATGAGGGGGGTAAACGCGGCGTCGAGCAACAGAGTGACCTTGGTGATGCAGGACGGAGACGTTGACGTAAGGACACACGACCCGCCGTTGTCGTTGTTGGTCACGGACATGGTGAAGACGGTACCTCCTGGCAGTATGTTCTCGAACGTATTCTTCACGGTGCCGTTGTCCCTCACTATCTTGTAGTCACGGGAGAATACCCAGCCGCTCATGCTGTTGCTGAAGTTCATGTTGGAGATCGGCAGCAGCGAGTGCGTTCCTCCCAGGTTCGCGTCGGACACCAGAGTCTCGGTCTGCGAAGAGGACATCTGCTCGCCGAACGCAAGATTGGATATCTCGGCGTCGGTAACGCGATTCTGCGCGTCCTGCTGGTCTACCTGCTTGAACAGCAGGGAGTAATTCGTGAACGACTCGAATACCAGCACGGTGGCCGAGAAGACCAGGAAGACCACGAGCACGAAGAAGATTGCGCCAATGATGCTGCTTACTCCGGAGCGCCTATGCTTTCTCGTAAGCAACAATCTGGTTACCCCTGGCGGTTATGAGGGTGAAGGCATACGTGGACCCGGAGGCGACCGGGGTGGTGGTCTCGAACCTCACCATGATGGTCTGGCCCGGAGCGATGGAGATGGGGCCGGGTGCAGACGGGCATGGGCTCACGTACTTGTGCCCGGGACAGTAGACCGAGAACTGGATGTCGGAGCTGCCCAGCGGCGTTCCGGAAGTGACATTCGTGGCGTAGATCTCATTGATGGTGGCGGTGTTCGACCCAGCGTTGCCGACGAAGATGTCTCCAGCGCACTCCAGAGGGGCACCGCACCCATTGGCGATGCCCGAATCGTTGTGAAGAAAAGCCACCTGGTCGACCACGACGTTCTCTGTCAGCTGGCTGCCCGCGTTCTGCACGAGGTTCGAGAAACCCGCGCCGAACCCGCCGAAGGCGGTCGAAGCGAAGCTGTAGACTAGCGTCCCGATCGCCACGGTTATCACTATCAGTAGAAGCTCTGCGATTACCGGGCTTACTGCGCGCCTCTTCTTGAATCGCAAGTCTTCGACATTCCTCCCATTTCTAACTTAAAGGACTTTGTCCATATGCAATGATGAACAGATGCTCACTAGATGACCGACGAGATAGCTCCGGCCCAGCGCTTCGGTCGACGGAGATCCCTCCGTCCCTCCGGGCCCTCCATCCGGCCCGCCCTCTTCGACCGGCTGGTCACCACCTGGAATCTCTTCGAGTTCATCATATGGTTGTGTCTCCTCTGCCTCAGACGCGGCCTTCACCTTGGTTCGCCTCCACCTGCGGAAGAAGAAGAAAACGAGCACCGCGACCACGACGACGATGAGGATGACGATGTAGATGAGATACGGCTGGATCTCCTGCTCGAAGGACTTTTTCACCGGCGGAGGTATGGGATTCACCACGATGCTCGTCGAGAAGTTCTTCGGAGCGGTGAACGGGCTCGTGATTAGCGCCCTGACGTAGGCTATCCCGGGTGTCGAGCTCTGGAGCCCTACGAACGCGACGCCGTTCGCATTGGTGGTAGAGTTGGGAGCGCTGAGCTGCCCCAGATTCGTGGACCACTGTACCTGCGCTCCCTGGATACCCTGACCCAGGGCCTTGAGTGTGACCAGCACCGTGGTCGTTCCGCCGACGGCGATGAAGGTGCTCTGCGCGCTGATGGTCTCGGTGACCGGGCTGTTGACCACGTTGAGCGTGAGCGAAGAAGCTCCGAGGCCGGGAGCCGAGGCCGTTATGCCCACGAGCCCAGTGTTGTTCATCGTGATGCGTGTGGTCGCAAAGTCCGCGCCCGCGGGAATCCTAAGCACTATGGGGGTCGAGAGGAATGTCGCGTTGGATGCCGTGACGGTGACCGTCGTGGCTTCCTGCGCCCGTGCGGGTAGGCCGTCGATGTCTTGCAGCTGGACGGTCAGCACCGCATCCGGAGTCCGCGACGAACTCACTGTCGCGTTGGGACCGACGTACAGCGCGAGACGGTCTGGCGCCGGCACCGCGGTCGTGAGCAGCGCAGACGTGGCGCCGTATCCCGAGGCAGACGCGGTGATGTTCGTCGCTCCCGGCGAAAGGCCCGTCTTCACGGTGGCGAAGGCGTAGGTCTGTCCCGTCTGGATGATGACGGGAGACGTCACGGTCGCGATGTCCGAACGCGAAGAAGCGAGCTGAACGATAATGTCGCTCGGGGCGACAGCGGGGTTTCCGAACGCATCCTGAAGGCTGACGGTCAGGGCTCGATATGTCCCGCCGTCCGCCGAGATCGTGTCAGCGACGGGGGTCACGACCACCGACACGGGGATTGGGCCGAAAGCGGACTCTTGCGCCTGACCGGATTGCAGGCCTTGGGCAGAAGCGGTGATGACCGTGCTGCCGACGAGATACGTCGATGTAATGTTCGCGACCGCGTATTCCTGACCGGCTGGGATCGTGACGCTCGCCAGCACGGACCCGACGGCTGTGTCGGACGAAGTGATCGTCACGGCGGTGTTTGCTGATACCACATCGGGGCGGGCCGAAGTGGCGTCCACCACGGCCACCAGGATGGCGGTATACTCCCCGTTGTCGGCCAGGACCGGGTTCGGAGCGGCGAATACCTCAAGCGCCGCTGGGTTGTGCTTCGCCCCGTACGTCGTTATCTTGCTGAATCCCGAAAGGAGGCCTTGGGCGGAGGCGCTGAACATGACCGTGCCGTTGTGGGAGGTGTCGGTGAAATCCGCGACCGCGCTGATCTGTCCCGTCGCGATGGTGACCGTCGTCGGGCTGACGGACGCGACGGTGAGATTCGACGAGGTCAGCGTGACCGTCACCGGAGATGGAGCGCGGGCCGGATTACCCGAGGGGTCCGTGAGCCAGACGACCACCTTCCCGTTTCCGGAGACCACTGCCTCGTCGGGTTCCGCACTGATCCTGAGGGAGTATGGTGGCGACCCTATGACCCCGACCGAGGTCGTCCCCGCGCTGAAGCCTGAGGCTGTCGCCGTCACGAAGGCCTGACCGATGGCGTAACCCGAGGTATAGTTGACGACGGCCAAGTCCTCTCCCGTCGGCACTATCACCGACTTGCTGCCCAGCTGTGCAATCCCGGTGTTGGAGGAGGATAGCGATACGTTGACGTTGAATGCAGCCTTCGCCGGAAGACCGGTCTGGTCCTGCAGCTGGATCACCAGGGAACCAAAGCCACCGGGGCGAGCAAATACGTCGGCCGGTTGTGGAGAGATCCTGAGATGGGTAGCATAGCCGCTCGGGATGGCCGTCGCGACGACCACCTGTGAGTAGGTCTTTCCTGCGGCAGAGGCCGTTATCGTCGAGGTCCCGGGAGTCTCGGTCGTCGTGATGTTCGCGACGAAGTAACCCTGTCCGCCCGGGATGGTCACCGAAGATGGGACGGTGGCGACGTTCTCCTGCGACGAAGTGAGGAACACCACGGTGGTGTTTAGGGCCAGCGAAGGGTTGCCTGCCTGATCCGTCAGGGTCACGAGGAGCGCAGGATAGGTGTTCCCATCCGCAGGCAGCCTCGTCGGAATCGCCGAGAGAGCGATGCCGGTGGGCGCGGAAGGAGGAGTCTTCACCT
Source organism: Nitrososphaerales archaeon (assembly GCA_049515775.1). Lineage (GTDB taxonomy): Archaea > Thermoproteota > Nitrososphaeria > Nitrososphaerales > Gagatemarchaeaceae > Gagatemarchaeum. Next base: position 5,681 of record JBEKTS010000099.1, read on the forward strand.
CCGTCGTTGCGCCTGCCGCGAGGGGTAAAGAGCCCAGAATCAAGATTGTGAGCAAAATCACGACTGCAGAGGAGCCCGTCGCGCGGCCCATGATAGAACCAGCCCCCTCGGACTCGACCATATATCGCTTTCGTGGATTTTCTAAATGCGAAACAACTGTTGGTTCTACCTGAATAAGTGTAATTCTTCCCTCATTTTGACACGGTTGGACGACATCCTTGAAGAAACCCTGAAATAGCACTCGCCCTCAAACTTCTAGAACAATCGGATGTGGCGCCCTTCGGTAGGCGACTTGGTCGGGACGAGTGTCGAAGTTAGCTTCGCCTTTGACAGAAGTCGCGATTGCGCCTCGATCGCCGCGGCCCACGAGGCAGGGTCGATGCCAGACACTTTCTCGATTGTCATGGCGACCAACAGGCTGCAGATCGTTTCGTGCTCCCGACCGAGCCCCCAAGACTAATCCAACGAGCTCGATCGATTCATCTGGTAGTTTCGCAAGCGACGCAATGGCTGGGGCACGGAGCATGGCCACCGACCGGTGCGCAGTTGGGTGCCCTCGTTTGCGTCAAGTGATGGAGCGGACGCTTATGAGGATGACCTGGGTCGATCCGCCATCGAAAGTTACCATGAGGGTCACGGTGTATGACGTTCCTGCGATGAACGGCAACCCGGCAAACGACCGAACGGTGGTCGAATTCGTCACGGACGAGCCGACAGGGACGGGTGTGGACAGCAAAAGTCCCCCGCAGTTGTTGGCAACGAAAGGAGGAACCCCACAGCTCGCCGAAACCGAGACGATCGGCTGACCGCCGTCGTTGTGCAGCGTGATGGTGAGGACGGCCACGCTGTTGGTCGAACCCGGAACCACCATCCCTCCGGAACCCGTCACGAGGTAGGAGGGGCCGCCCTTGGTCAGGTTCGAGAACAAGCCGGTCGCGAATCCGAAGAGGAGCACTGCGGCGGTGACGGTCAGAGCGATCAGCAAGAGCGTCGCAATCACCTCAGAAACGGCGCGCCTCCTTCCAACAGCCATTCTCAACCTCGCCAGCCTCCCCCATGGGCCGCCGAAGGGACCGCTTTAAGAGTACACGGTGCGTCCACTCCTGGTTGGGGGAACGAAGCTTAAGCCTGCGCCGCCAGGCTGAACGTCTGGGATGAATTGGTGCCGTCCGAGAAGGTGGACTTGACCGTCAACAGGTAGATCATCCCCGGAACGAAATCTACCCCCTGAGCGCAGTTCAGTTGTCCGGTCCCCCCCACCGACTGACCTATCGGGACGGGATTATTGGACGACAGTGCGAGTCCATCGTAGAGAAACTGCATCCCAGAGCAGGACGAGCCCATGAACTGCGAGGACGGGCAAATGATGGCCACGCCGACGAGGTCGTTATGGCCGGTGTTCTTGACCTCTAGCGCGAGTTGCCCTGATGATTGCCCTCCGTTGCTCAGCGCGAACACTCCCGAGACCTGGACCGAGTCCTTCGGGCTCGAGATGAATTGGAACACCCCGGTGAAGTAGGCGAAGATCACCACGATCGCGACAATCGTGACCACAAAGATGAACAGAAGGGAGAGGGTCCGCCCCGCCTGAGCGTTTCTTCTGGTCATCACCGCTGTTCAGGCGGGGCGGAAGGTCATGACTTTATAAGATGAGGCGTTAGCAGGCGTCTTCGATGCCCGAGGGACCAATCATCGACGTGACCAAGGTGTCGGACAAGGGACAGGTCGTCATCCCGAAAGAGATTCGCGACAGTCTGCACTTCTCGCCGGGGACCAAACTCATCGTGGTGGCCACCGAGGACGCTGTCATCCTGCAGAAGATCGAGACGGTCGCGGGGAAGATGAAGATGCGGGACATCATGGACATCGCCCGGTCGATCACCGAGAGGTTCAAGCTCGGAAAAGGGTGAGTACGCCCCGAGCAGGATGGCAGTCGCCCCCGGTCTAGGAACGACCAGATAGCACTCAGCTGTGAAGCGGCTGCGCAGCGGCCATCGTGGCGACAGACAGCGAAAAGGCATGGTGAGGTTTCTGTTCTGAGTCTCCCCGTACTCAGTCATTCTTCCCGAATCTGCCGTGAGTAGAAGACAGTGGTTGATACGAAAATGAATTCAGCCTGGCGTTGACGTTGCAGAATACATTCTGGGGTGGAGAAAAAGAGGAGAATGCGAGGACTTGCGTCCTCGCTTGGTCTGGGGATTATAGCTGGGCTGTTACGCTGACTGGGTCGACGGAGGTGCTGCCGTCAGAGAAGGTGACAGTGACGGTGAAGACGTAGGTTGTTCCTGATTCAAGGGGGACGGGGCCCACCGCTGCCGGGATTAGGCCTACCGAGGCACTGACCTCTTGGCCGACTGCGAGTGGAGTGGCGGTGCTGATAGTATCGGGTGTTCCGTTACAGAAGACGACTGGCTTGGCGCTGAGTGCCGGGCAGGCAGCGGGTACTGCGACGGCGGTGCCACAGTAATCACCGGCGGCTGTCTGACCCATGCATAGGTTGTTGTTGCCGTCAGAGATGCCCGATGGGAACTGTACGACAATCCCAGTGATTGGGTTGTTGGCGTTGTTCTGGATGGTAAGGGCTACCGTTCCTGCACCCGAGGTCGGGACCGCAAGGGATGGAGTGACGGTGATCAAGGTCGAGGAGGCGCCGTGAGAGAGGCCACCGATGAGGCCCGTCACGAACGCGTAGACGATGATTGCCGCCGCCACTGCGATGGCGATCAGGAGGAGGGTTGCGATGACTGGAGAGACTGCTTTTCTTTTGTTTTGCTTTACGATGAACTTCATTTTCGAAGTTTCACTTAATCGCGGGCCTTATAGAGGAGCTATATAAGCAACTCGTCAGAAAATACACAATTGCTTGCATGATATTGCGTATCGCGTAGCCATCTATAAGTTAATCGGAATGTTGTACGGTCATCATTGTATTTTATTTATTTAGAATTTCCATGAGGAAATATTCTAATAGAAAAATATTCTATACCAGTAACGCGGTCCATCTTCTGAATTAATCCTTTAGAATAAGCGTAATCTTTTTGGGTTATCCCCTATGGATAATCACGGCGGATTCTGTTGCGGGTTTGGCTGCGGATTTTGTTCTGGAACTTTCTTCTGAGACTTGGAGCCCTTGGGCCTTCCCCTCCCCCTCTTGACGGGCTGCATGGAGCCTCCCTCGGTCTGGCCGGGGACCGCGCACTCCGCGCCCTCTTGGTCCTGCTCGCAGCTGACCCCTCCGTCGACCCCGCGCGCCTCAGATCCCGGCGGGGCATCCACGCCCTCGACCCTGGCTGGCGCTCCGCTCTCCCAGTGCACCTCGCCGATCGGCGCTTCTGCGAC
>JBEKTS010000100.1:0-10570 GCA_049515775.1 Nitrososphaerales archaeon
GGTGCACCTACCCGAGCTGGCTGGAGATCTCGTGCTCGGTGAGGTTCCGGCCGCAGTACTTGCACCGGTAGACGATGGGCGAGGAGCCGACCAGCGTGAAGACCGAGGCGACCGAGTCCTTCTCTCGGACCGAGACGCACGTAGGGGCGGTGCACCTCAGGATGCCCCTGATCGTCCCGGGGAGGACCGCGCTCTTCTTCTCCGCGACCCTGTACGAGCGTATGATGTTCACGCTCGCCAGGGGCGCGATGAGCGCCAGCTTCTGGACCTGCTCGTCGGTGAGCTCGACCCCCTCGACCTTCAGTATGTCCTTCTTGGACATCTTCGAGCTGGTCACGTTCATGACCAGGGCGACGGTCACTCCCCTGTCCTGGGGGTTCCCCAGGAGACGGAGGACGGAGAGCGCCTTGCCGGCCGAGACGTGGTCGATGACGGTCCCGTCGGGGATCTTCTGCACCAGCATCTTGTCCTCGTCGTCGTGATGGCTCAACGGGCTCGACCCTCCGCACCTTCCCCGCCGCCGTTGCTCTCCACCGTCCCGCCCTCCATCACGAGGTGGAGGAGCGCCATCCTGACCGGGACGCCCAGCCTCGCCTCCTGCATGTACGCGGCGTTGGGCAGGTCGTCGACGTCGTAGGCGAGCTCGTCTATCCTCGGCAGGGGGTGCATGACCATGGCGTCCGGGTTCCCCTTGGCGAGGAGGGCCCTGTTCAGCCGGTAGGACCCCTTGACCTTCTCGTAGTCGTTGGGGTCCGGGAACCGCTCCTTCTGTATCCTGTTCATGTAGATCACGTCGACCCTGTCGAGGACCTGCTCCAGGTCGGAGAGCTCCTCGGTCTTCAGACCCAGGGCCGTCATCGCCCCCCTGACCTCGGGCCTCATCCTGAGGGTCTCCGGCGAGACCAGGTAGACCGGCCCCGGCCGGTACCGGGAGAGCCCGTAGAGGAAGGAGGCCGCCGCCCTGGAGTAGCGGGTGTCTCCCACGACCGCGTACCTGAGCCCGTCGATCCTCCCCTTGAGGGACCGGACCGTGTAGAGGTCGAGCATCGCCTGGGACGGATGGTGCTGGGACCCGTCTCCCCCGTTCACTATGGGGACTCGGCTGACCTCGGAGGCGAGCAGGGCGGCCCCCTCCGAGGGGTGGCGCATGACTATGAGGTCGGCGTAGGACTCTAGCATCCTGACGGTGTCGGGGAGGCTCTCGCCCTTGAGGACCGAGGAGACGTCGGGGGAGAGGTCGATCACCTTCGCCCCGAGCTTGAGAGCGGCGGTGGTGAAGCTGAGCCTGGTCCTGGTGCTCGGCTCGAAGAAGGCGGTGGCCACGACGAGGTCCTCGAGCGTCTTCGGTACCTCCGCCGGCGACCGGACGAAGCGGTCCGCGACCGCGAAGAGCCCCTCCAGGTCCTCCCGCGAGTAGTCCAGGACGCTGAGCACGTCTCTGCCTGACCAGGAGGACGCCCCCAAACAGACACCCGGCGGCTCATCGAGCCATCGCATATTAATGATGCGCTGGCGGAGCGGGGCGAGGCTCCCCCCGGGTCAGATCGACCTCAGGATCGCCCCGTCGACCGGGATCGACGCGCCCGAGAGGTAGGAGGACATCTCGGAGCCCAGGAAGAGGATCGCCCTGGCCAGCTCCTCGGTCGTCCCGATCCTCCCCAGCGGGATCTCGGCCTCGACCTCCTTGACCCAGGCCTCGGGGGTGATCCCCCTCCTCTTCGCGGCGTCCTGGGAGAGCTGCTCGATCCTGCCGGTCCGGATGAACCCGGGCAGAATCCCGTTCACCCTGATGCCCCTGGGCCCGAGCTCCCTGGCCAGGGTCCTCACGAGCGAGAGGACCGAGGCGCGGCAGACCGACGAGAGGGCTATCGTGAGGCTGGGCTCCCTGATGACGTAGGAGGAGAGGAAGACCATCCGGCCCCTGACCTTCCTCTCGATCATGTGGTCCGCGACCAGCCTCGCGAGGTACGAGGGGCTCACGACGAGCAGGTCGGCGGCCGCCCTCCAGTCCTCGTAGGAGAACTCGAGGAACCGGCCGGGCTTCGGCGAGCCCGTCACGTAGACCAGCGTCTCGATCGAGCCCAGCTCCTCGGCCGCGGCGCGGACGACCCTCTCCAGGTCGGCCTTCGCCGCCAGGTCCCCGACGACCCCGCGGACGTCCCCCAGAGGCGAGAGCGTCGCGACGGCCCTGTCGAGCTTCTCCCGGTTCGACGAGTTGATCACGACGCGGGAACCCTCCCTGAGGAACGCCTCGGCGGCGCCGTAGCCGATGCCGCTGCTGGCCGCGGTGACCAGCACCCCCTGACCCCCTAGACCGGAAGTTAGAACCACGGCCGCTGAGCGGGCGGTTTTCTATATTAAGTCGCGCGCCCCCCGAAGGTGAGGGGGACGTGCGAGCCCGGGTCGGCCGGGCGGGACTACGGTCCCGGGAGGTCAGTGGCCCTCGAAGACGTTCGGCGGCAGGTCCGCCCTGGTCAGCAGGTACTGGAGGCCGCCGTTCCTCTTCTTCAGGAGGGCGACCGCGGAGTAGCCGGCCGCGAAGTAGGTCTGGAAGACCTCCCGGGTCACCTCCCTCCACCTCTTCCCCTCCTCGGGGTGCCTGGCCTTGAGGGCGACGACGTCCGATGGGATGTCGACGAGCGCCCTCTCGGCGCCGGTGTCGACCTTCCAGTCCCCGCAGAAGGCGTCGGGCTCGGACCCCCGCAGCGCTATCACGACGTGGGCCCCCTTCGTGGGGGTGCGGGCGTAGGCCCTCACCCGGTCGAGCTCGCGCTGCTCTATGAGCCACTCGCAGAGGAACCGGTCGGTGGGCCACCCGACGTTTATCGAGTCGTTCATCGGCCCGTAGTAGTCGGGGAGGTAGTTCCTGGCGACCACCCCGAGCTTCTTGAAGTTGAAGAAGGCGTTCCGCGCGATTATCGGGTCGAAGGTCCAGGCGATGCAGGAGAAGCCCCGCTCGAGGCAGACCTCGCGCTGCTTACGCTTGAGGAGATAGCCGATCCCCTCGGACTGATGCTCCTTCACCACCCCCGTCATGTGGGAGTACATGTAGGTCGTGCCGGCCCTGTACCCGACCAACGTCAGGGCGAAGCCCACTATCTCCTTCCCCAGGAAGGCGCCGAGCACCAGCCCTCCGTTGTCGTTGATTGCTATCATGACCTCCTTGGGCGCCGCGCCGCGGGGTCCCATCCCCCAGGCGGACATCTGGACCTCCTCTGCGCCCTCGAACTCCTTCGGCGTCTCGAGCTCCCTCACGACTAGCTTCATGCTATGACCTCGGCGCTCGCGCGTGCCACGTATATGAGCCATCTCGACGGCCGGGTAGATCGAGGTCGGAGCCCGCCGGCCCCCTGCGCCCTCCGGGCGTCCAGCTCCTCGACCACCGCGTCGGCGACGAGCGGGTCGACGCCCGCGAGGCGGAGCGCCCGCGACTCCCTATCCCTCTGCCTCGTGGCCCGCGCGCCGCCCGAGAACGCCGAGATGCGGCCCCAGGCGTCCCGCGACTCCGGGCTGACCTCGAACTCGAACGGGACGGCCCGCAGCACCTCGAAACCGGAGGCCGAGAGCACGTCGGGGAGCTCGGGCCCCGGCGCCAGCCTGAGGAGGGCCGCGTCGGCCGCCTCCGCCGCCGCGCCGTGACGGAGGAGGAGCTCCCTCATCTCGGCCGAGTAGGCCGCCCTCCGTCCCCCCGAGCCTCCGACCCAGACGGGGACCGAGAGCGCGAGCTCGCCCTCCTTGGTCAGCAGCGACCTCAGCCCCGCGAGGACCCTCCCGGGGTCGGGGAAGTGCCAGAAGGCCGAGTTGCAGACCGCGTAGTCGAAGGTCCTGCCCGCCAGGAGCCCTGCGACCTCGCCCGCGTCGCCCTTCACGAAGGAGACGCAGCCACCCGCCCCCGCCGAAGCGGCGGCGACGTTCTCCCCGGCGACGGCCAGCATCTCCTCGGAGAAGTCGAGCGCCACGACCGTCCCGCCGGGGGCGGACGCCCGCGCCAGCCGGAGGGTGCAGGCGCCCGTCCCGCAGGCCAGCTCCAGGACCCGCGAGCCGGGCGCGATCGCGATCTGGCCGAGCAGCGCCTCGGCCACCGTCCCGTAGAACGACCACCTCTTCTCGAACGAGTCGTACTGGCGGGCGCTCGAGTCCCAATCGTCCGGCCGGTCCAGCGACAACGCCCTCCGGACGGGCCCTCGAGCTCTTCTCTCTTTCGGGACGGCGCGAAAACCGTTAAATGAACCGGCGCGGCGCAGGCGCTCGTGGCCCTCACAGTCAACCGCGTGAAGCTCCCGTTCCTCTCCCCGTTCACGACCAGCTTCGGGACGGAGTCCGAGCGGGACGCGCTGATACTCCAGCTAGACGCCGAGGGCGTCACGGCCTACGGCGAGTGCGTGACGTCGACCGGCCCCTACTACAGCTACGAGGACAACGAGACTGCCCTCCACACGATCAGGGACCACCTCGCCGAGATGGCCCGCGACCACCCCACGCCGAAGGAGTTCGTCCGGAGGTCGGCCCGCATCAGGGGACACAACATGGCAAAGGCTGCGGTCGAGATGATGCTCTGGGACTTCCACTCCAAGCTCGACGGCCGTCCCCTCTACAGGGCCGTCGGCCCCTCGAAGGGGTACGCCGACGTGGGGATATCGATCGGGATGGACAAGCCGTCGGTGACGATCGACCGGGTCGCCAAGGCGGTCGAGCGCGGCTACAGGAGGGTGAAGGTCAAGATAGAGAAGGGGAAGGAGTACCAGATCGTCAAGACCGTCAGGGACGCGTTCCCCGAGGTCCCGCTCTCCGCGGACGCCAACTCCTGCTATACGCTCAAGGACCTGCCCGCCCTGAAGAGGCTGGACAGGTTCGGGCTGGTCTATCTGGAGCAGCCGCTGGAGCACGACGACCTGGTCGACCACGCCAAGCTGGCGAAGGAGCTCTCGACCCCCATCTGCCTCGACGAGTCGATCTCCACGGTGGACCGGGCCAGGCAGGCCTTCGAGATCGGGGCGTGCCGGGTGATAAACATCAAGCCGGGGAGGCTCGGCGGGTTCACCCCCTCGCTCGAGGTCGCGAAGCTCACGAGGGAGCAGGGCGGCCACGTGTGGGTGGGAGGGATGCTCGAGACGGGGATAGGCAGGGCGTTCAACGTCTCGTTCGCTTCGCTGAAGCTCATCGACTATCCGGGGGACACCTCCCCCAACGACAAGTACTTCGCCCGCGACGTCGTCACCAACCCGTTCACGATGAGCGAGGGGAGGATACGCCCCAACCGCGGACCGGGCCTAGGCGTCGAGGTCGACGCCGGGTTCCTGGCGTCCTCGACCGTGAAGTCCTGGAAGCTCTTCTAGGAACCGGCCGCCGAGGTCGAGGCCTTCAAGCCGTCCCTCAGGTCCTCGGCGAAGTGGCACGCCGACCACCGCCCCGGGGCGACCTCCCTGAGCGGCGGCTCCTCTCTCCGGCAGACGTCCTGGGCGTAGGGGCAGCGGGGGTTGAACCGGCAGCCGGCCGGGGGGTTGACCGCGCTCGGGACCTCGCCCGACATCGCCGTCTCCCCGACCTTCTTGGTGGGGTCGGGCCGGGGGACGGACGCGACCAGCAGCGCGGTGTAGGGATGGAGGGGCGACTCGAGGACCGCGCGGGTCGCGCCGACCTCGACGAACTTCCCGCAGTACATGACCGCGATCCGGTGCGCCATGAACTTGACGACGTCGACGTTGTGGGTGATCAGCATGAACGAGAGCCCCATGTCGTCCTGGATCTTGCGGAGCAGGTTCAGGATCTGGGCCTGGACCGACGAGTCGAGGGCGCTCGTCGGCTCGTCGAGGACGACGAACTCGGGGCTGACCACGAGCGCCCGAGCTATGGCTATCCTCTGCCTCTGCCCGCCGGAGAACTCGTGCGGGAACCTGAAGACGCTGTCCTCCGGGAGATTGACCGCCTCCAGGACCCGCTCGACCTCCCCGTCGATGACGTTCCTGGGCGAGCCGAAGGCCCTCAGCGGCTCCGCGACGATGTCCTTCACCCTGGCGCGGGGGTCCAGGGAGGAGTAGGGGTTCTGGAAGACGATCTGCATCCTCTTCCTGAGCTGCCTCAGCTGGTCGCCCGAGAGGCTGGAGATCTGCCGACCGGCGAAGGTCATCGTCCCAGACGTCGGCTTCTCGAGCATCAGCACGGTGCGCCCCAGGGTCGTCTTGCCCGACCCCGACTCGCCGACGACCCCCAGCGTCTCGTTCTGGGCGATCGCGAGCGAGACTCCGTCGACGGCGTGGACGTGCAGGGCGGGCCTGCCCCTCAGCCGGTCTCCGAACGAGCCGTGCACGGGGAAGAGCTTGACCAACCGGTCGACGACCAGTATGCCGCCGTCGTCCTCGGTCATCGGGGATACCTCAGGAAGCATGCGGCCAGCCTCCCCGGCTCCGGCTCGACCAGGACGGGGCGCTCCTTGGTGCACCTCTCGAACGCGTGCGGGCACCGGGGGTGGAACCTGCACCCGGACGGAGGCGACCTCAGGTCGGGGACGTCCCCGGGTATGGCGTCCAGCCTCCCCTCCTCGCGGTACTTCCTCGGGATCGAGTTGAGCAGACCCTCCGTGTAGGGGTGGAGCGGCGCCTCGAAGAGGCGACCGACCTCGGAGACCTCTACCATCTCGCCGGCGTACATCACCACGACCCTGTCGGCGACCTGGGCAGCGACGGCGAGGTCGTGGGTCACCAGCAGGATCGAGGACCCGATGTCCCTCCTCATCTCGCGCATCAGCCTGAGGACCTGGGCCTGGGTCGTCACGTCGAGGGCGGAGGTCGGCTCGTCGGCTATCAGGAGGGCGGGACGCTGGACCATGGCGTTCGTGATCATGACGCGCTGGGCCATCCCCCCGCTGAGCTCGTGGGGGTAGCGGTCGATGACGCGCTCCGGGTCGGCGATCTGGACCCGCCTGAGCGCCTCGATGACCTCCTCGGTGTGGGCCCTCGGCCCCCTCCTCTTGCGGTCGGTCCGAGGGATGCGCACGCCCACGACGCGGCCCACGCCGCCACCGGACGGCCTGAGGTCCGGGTCCTGCCGCGCGAAGGGGCCGGGGTTCCAGGCGCTGGTCCTCCGCTCCCTCATCTCGATCGCCTCGGAGATCTGCTCCCCGACGGTGTAGACCGGGTCGAGCGAGCTGAGCGGGTCCTGGAAGATCATCGAGACGCCCGTCCCTCGGACGGAGGCCATCTCGCGCTCGGGGAGCTTCGTCACGTCCCTGCCCTGGAAGAGTATCTCGCCCCCGTCGACGACCGCGGGCGGCTTCTGCAGCAGGTTGATTATCGAGAGGCCGAGGGTCGACTTGCCCGACCCCGACTCGCCGACGATCGCGATGATCTCCGAGCGGTCGACCGAGAGGCTCACGCCGTCGAGGGCCTTGATCGACTTGACGGCCGAGCGGTACGTGACGGTCAGGTCCTTAACCTCGAGGAGCGGTCGTTCGTCGCCCATCCAGCTCACCTAGCCGAAGAGGCTCCTCGTCTTGGGGTCCAGGGCGTCCCTGAGCCCGTCGCCGAGGAGCGCGAAGCCCAGCGCGACGACCAGGATCGCCAGGCCGGGAAAGATCGGCGCCCAGGGCGCGCTCGTGAGGTACTGCTCCTGCTGGACCGTGGAGAGGCCCCACTCGGGGAGCGGGACCTGCGCGCCGACCCCGAGGAAGCTGAGGACGGAGAAGGTGAGGATGATGTTCCCAAAGTCGATCGTGGCGTAGACCAGGAGGACCGGGATGATGTTGGGCACGACGTGGTGGAAGATGATGTACCTGGTCCTCTGGCCCGAGGCGCGCGAGGCCTCCATGTACTGCTGGGACTTTATCGAGAGCGTCTCGCCCCTGGCGAGCCTCGTGTAGGTCGGCCACCAGACGGGCGCGAGCGCGAGGATGGAGGTGTTGACCCCGGCGCCCAGCGAGTCCGCGATGGCCAGCGCTAGGACGAGGCCGGGGAAGGCCAGGAAGACGTCGGTGATCCTCATGATCAGCTCCTCGACCTTCCCGCCGACGTAGCCCGCCACCGTCCCGCTCAGCAGCCCCAGGGTCACGGCGATCGCCAGGACGGCCAGCGGGACCTCGGCGTCGTAGGGCGACCCCGCGAGCACCCTGACCAGGACGTCGCGCCCCAGGTTGTCCGTCCCGAACGGATGGGCGAGCGACGGGGGGAGCAGCAGCGCGGAGGTGATCGTGTACGGGCTGTAGGGCAGGATGGAGTCGTTGGTGAGCCACAGCACGACCGCGAGGACGACGAACCCGACGACGATGACGAGCCCCGCGGTCGTGACGACGCTGGACCGGAGGATCCTGAGTGTTATCGCGGTCTCCTTGGGGTCGAACGGGAGCAGGCGCCTCCTCTTGACGAGGGGGGCCCCGTCGCCGGTCCCGCTCACGGCCGCCTCCCTCCCGTTCCTCGCGGTCGCTCGCGTGCGCCCTCGCTCGACCTCCTCGTCCTCGACCCGTGCCCCAGGCAGTCAGCGGCTCCCGCTCTACGCAACCGGGCGAGTTTGGTCGGTTCCTCTTAAAACCCTTCCTGAACGGAGCGGGAGCGCTCCGGAGGGCCGGGACCGGCGGGCAACCTTGATAAGACGTGGCCGCCCCGTGAAGAACGTGGGAGACTCGCAGGGGTTCGTCGAGGTCATGGGGCACAAGCTCTTCGTCAGGTCTCTGGGCGAGGGGGGCAGGAGCAAGGGGACGGTCCTCTGCCTCCACGGAGGGCCGGGGGCGACGCACGACTACATGATGCCCATCGCGGACCTCGTCCGTTACGGATACAGGGGAGGTCGAGGCGCTGCGCAGGAAGATGGACCTGGGGAGGGTCCACGTCGTCGGGTCCAGCTGCGGCGGCCAGCTGGGCATCGCCTACGCGCTCGGACACCAGGCCCGGATGCGGTCCCTCGTGACGGTCGGAGGGCTGCACAACGTCCCCATGACCATCAGGGGGATGGAGGCGCTGAGGAGGGCGCTCCCCCCGGAGGTCCTGAGCGTGATGGAAAAGCACGAGGCGGCGGGGGAGTACACCGACCCCGAGTACCTCCGCGCCGTCGACTCGTTCTATCGCAGGCACCTCTGCAGGCTGCCCGAGTGGCCCGAGGAGCTCAAGTACACCATGGCCCACACGAGCGAAGACGTCTACCACACCATGAACGGGCCCAACGAGTTCACGATAATCGGCAACATCAGGTACTGGGACGCGTCGGCCCGGCTCGGCGAGATCAGGATCCCGACCCTGGTGACCTCCGGGAGGTACGACGAGGTCGTGCCGAAGGTGGCGCGGGACATCCACGCGCGCATCAGGGGCTCGAAGCTGGTCATCTTCCCGAAGAGCTCCCACCTGCCGTTCTGGGAGGAGCGGGAGAGGTTCATCGGGGTGCTCCGGGCCTTCCTGGACTCCGTGTGAGGCCGACGACCGAAGGAGGGAGGGAGAGAGAGAGAGGGAGAAGGAGGAGCGGGCCTAGGCCGCGTACCTGACGAACGGCGTCGAGCAGGGGTTGCCCTTGGCGATCCAAGCCTCCCGCTTCTCCGGGATGTATACCATGCTGTCGAGCGTCCTGGTCTGCTTCTGGACGGGCTTCGACCCGTCGACGTGCCAGCAGATGGAGTTGGGCTTCGAGTCATGGTCGGAGAGGAAGGACTCTAGCTTCTTCAGGTCCAGGCCGCCCGCGCTCGCCTCGACGAGCTGCTGCATCCGGTCGCACCTGCCCTGGCTGTTGGCCCTGTACTCCCCGTTCTCGTAGCGCACGTCCTTCGAGTAGACGCAGTGGTTGGCGTGCCAGATCGTCCGGTCCGAGCTGATCGTGAAGATGCGGTCTGGGTAGGTCTCCAGGTCGACTATGCCCTTTGGCGACCCCAGGACGATGTTGATGGAGTAGGCCCTCTTTGCCCGCTCGACCTCCCTTGTCGCCCCCTCGATGTCCTTCTGGTCGAGGATCGAGCGGACGACGGCGAGCATCGGGACCCCCAGCTGGGGGCCCGGGTAGACCAGGGCGTTGACGCAGACGGAGAGCCCCGCCGAGTTGATCCCCATCATGGCGGGGGCGCCGACGTAGGTGTAGATGAGCGCGTCGGGCCCGGTCCTCTGGTGGTGGCGCGTGAGAGTGGTGCAGTCCCCGTCCAGCCACGGGTCGACCCCCTCGTCGTTGTTCTGCCCGACGTAGGTGAGGCCGTCCGACGTCGCCGTCCCCCTGACGGCGAAGGAGGTGCAGTTCTTGCCCAGCTTGGGGTAGAAGACCTCGTTGAAGGCCGTGATCAGCATGACCTCGTCGATACCGACGCCCGCGCCCTGGGCCGTCCCCCTCAGCTCCTCGGCCACCTCCTCCGAGTAGGCGCGGAGGGGCTCGTGGTACCTCATCGCCTCCCTGAGCGCCTCCTCCTTGGGGACGTTGAGGTAGGCGGAGTAGTAGTGGTAGTGCGACTGGAGGAGCCGCTTCAGCCTCTCGCCGTGGTGCTCGCCGTAGGCGAAGCCCCGGTCGTAGGCCGACCCGCTGACGTCGATAACATCGTAGCTGGAGACGGGCGATTGCTGCACGGTCGGAGGAGGAGGGGTCGCTCGTTATTAAACTCTGAGAGGCGGTCGGC
>JBEKTS010000101.1:0-8754 GCA_049515775.1 Nitrososphaerales archaeon
CGGGGCTGGGAGCGGAGGCGCCGGGCTCCACTGTCAGGTAGTCGGGACCCGTTCGCCTGAAGCTGCGGAACCTCGCGTCCTTGAGCGTGAAGAAGTAGCTGGGGTTCCGTATGTCCGTCCCTCTCAGCTTGGAGAAGACGATCTCCCTGCTCCTCCCGCCGTCTATCTCCCTGCGCTCGAGGACCACGACGCCGTCGACCAGCGCGTCGAACTTGTCGATCTCCGGGTCCTCGTCGAGCAGGATCAGCCTGGCCCCGGCCCTCTCGCACCAGGCGAGGAGCACCCTCAGGTTCGATTGGAGGGAGTCCTCCTCCTTGAAATCGCCGAGGGAGTCCCAGGTGTCTATCACGATCGTCGGGGATATGGCCTCCATCAGCTGGTTGGTGATCCTCTCGAAGAGCTGGGTCGGCTCGTCGAGCCTGCTGTCGACGAACGAGTCGGTGAGAACGGCGGCGGCGCCCGCGGCGGCCTGCCTCGACCGCGCCCTCCTCCGGCCGCGGACGGGCCTCATCCACTCCCCGAGCCACCGGTGGCATCGCAGCAGCTCCGTGAGGGACTCCCTGGTCGAGAGGTAGAGGAACCCCTCCCGAGCGTCGAGGTGGTGCAGGATAGCGAGCGCGAGGGTGGTCTTGCCGGTCCCCGTCGCTCCCTTGACGAGCAGGGAGTTCGGCGCCGCCTTCAGGAACTCCTGGAGCTCCTCGGGGATCACGTCGAGGTCGCCCTTGGCCCGGCCGCCTTTCGAGTCTACCCCCATACGGTGTCCTCTCCCCCCTCGGAGCGATATATCAAAATGACGCGCACCCTCTCCGGCGCTGAGCCCCCTGGAGGCGCCTCCCGGGCCGGCGCCCGTGGGGCTCAGGGGCCGGCGCTTCGCGTGGCGTAACCACCGTCGGTCCCGTTCCGGGGTGCCTCGCGGGCGGAGGCGTCCGGGGCATCGCTTCGACCCCAGCAGGCGCGGTGGAACCACTCTCCCCCGAAGATGACGTCGCCCTCGTCCAGCGAGATCCTCGTCCCGCAACCCTGGCACACCTGCACGAGAAAGCTAAGCTCGCCCGACCCGACCGGCTCCATCGCCTCTGTCTCCAATGTAGTCCACCCGTTCCAACGGCCGGGCGTAGTTTACCGTATCCGATGATACTACCATAACAATTCTCGATGCCGCCCGCCGACGCTACTTGACGGTCACCGACTTGGCCAGGTTCCTCGGGTAGTCCGGGTTCTCGTTCCTGCGGACGGCGAGGTAGTACGCCAGGAGCTGGGTCGGGATCAGCTCGACGAGGGGGAAGAGGTCCTCCGGCGTGCTGGGGATCTCGATCCAGTCGTCGTATATCTCGCTCGGCCTGTCCGAGATCCCGATGACCTTGGCGCCGCGGGCCTTGACCTCGTGGGCGCTGGCGAGCACGTCCCTGTAGGTCGAGTCGGACGGGTTCAGGATTATCACCCGGGACTCGGAGTCGAGGAGCGCGAGCGGGCCGTGCTTCAGCTCCCCTCCGTGGAGGGCCTCGGCATGGACGTAAGCCAGCTCCTTCAGCTTCAGGGACGCCTCTGCGGCGATGGCGTAGTGGATCCCCCTCCCCAGGACGTAGACGTCCGAGATCCCGGCGAGCTTGTCGGCGAGCTCCTTGATCTTCAGGTGCCCTCGTAGAACCTCCGAGACGCGCTCGGGGGCCTCGGCGAGGCTCGTCCCGGCCGAGCCCTCGGAGAGCGCGCCAGCGATGCCGTAGAGGACCGCCAGCTGGGCGCTGAAGCTCTTGGTGGCCGCGACGCCGATCTCCGGGCCGCAGTCGAGCCCCACCGCCACCGACGACAGCTGGGCCAGCGACGACCCCATCACGTTGACGACCGAGACTATGGTCGCCCCCCTCTCCCTGGCGATGTTGACCGCCTCGAGTATGTCGGCGCTCTCCCCGCTCTGCGATATCGCCATCACGACCGTCTCCCCGTCCATCCTCACCGGCGAGAACTTCATCTCGCTCGATATCAGCGTCTCAGCGGCTATCCCGGCGTGCTTCGAGAGGAGGTACTTGCCGACGAGCGCCGCGTTGAAGCTGCTCCCGCTTCCCGTTATGTAGACGCGGCGGGCGCGGGAAAGGGCCGCGCTCGCCTCGGCCAGGGCCGACGGGCCTCGGCCGGCCCTCGGGATTGTGAGGGGTTGCTCGAATATCTCCTTCAGCGTGTGGTGGACGTAGTCCCCCTTGCCCGCGTTGGCCACCTCCTCGGCGACCCTGACGACGTCGTGGCGGACCGGCCTGCCGTCGAAGTCGCAGACGAAGATCCCCCGGCGCCCTATGGTGACGAGCTCCCTGTTGCCCAGGTAGAGCACCCTGTCCGTGCGGTCGACGAACCCCAGGATGTCGCTCGCGACGTAGTAGCCCGCTGGCCCGATCCCGACGATCAGCGGCTCGTGGAACCTCGCGGCCCCGAGCGTCCCATCGGGGAAGAGGGCGGCGAAGGCGAAGTTCCCCGTCAGCTCCGAGACCGTCGCCCGGAGAGCGGCCCTCGCGTCGCCGGTGCGCGAGTGGTG
The DNA here is from genome assembly GCA_049515775.1 of Nitrososphaerales archaeon. Taxonomy (GTDB): domain Archaea; phylum Thermoproteota; class Nitrososphaeria; order Nitrososphaerales; family Gagatemarchaeaceae; genus Gagatemarchaeum. The sequence goes on from JBEKTS010000101.1 coordinate 2,525, forward strand.
CCACTCCAGGAGGTTCGCGATCGCCTCGCTGTCCGTCTCCGACCTGAAGCGGAAGCCCCTCTCGGTGAGCATCTCCCTCAGCTCCACGTAGTTCTCGACGATCCCGTTGTGGACCAGCGCGATCCTGCCAGCGCTGGAGAGGTGGGGATGGGCGTTGGCCTCGGTCACCCCGCCGTGGGTCGCCCACCTGGTGTGGCCTATCCCGACGCTGCCCGGGAGCTCGTCCAGGTGGTACCTGCGGTTCACCTCGTCGACCCTCCCGACGCCCTTCCTCACCGCTATCCCACCGCTGGCCAGGGTGGCGACCCCGGCGCTGTCGTACCCCCTGTACTCCATGCGACGCAGACCCCTCACGAGGGGAGGAGCCGCCAGGCTCATCCCCGAGTAGCCGATTATCGAGCACACGGGTCGGAGCTACGGCCCGAGCGTCATATGCCCTACGGCGGTCATCTTCAGGAGATTCCTAAGAAGTTTCTTAGAGGACTTTCTCATGCAACAGGATTGCTCTTGTCTTAAAAGGCGGCACGAAAGCCATATGGAAGATGCAAGCTGCGACGACCTGGATAGACCGCATCACCGACGAGTCTACCCTCTGGCTGAACGCCGTGAGGAGCGAGGAGCAGCGGGAGTTCGTCCAGGCGGCGAGCCTCTACCTGAAGGACGCGTCGGCCTCCCTGGAGCGGGGGGTCTTCGCCTGGGCGGCGCTCAGCTGCTCGTGCGCGGCCGACTGCCTCGCGGAGGTCGGCCTCCCCAGCTATGCGAGGCTCCTCTATCGGGAGTCGGGGCGCATCTATCTCGCCAGGGCCGACTCCGTGGCGCGCACATCGATTCGCGAGATGCTGTGGGCGCTGCGCGAGTCTCACAGGTCCTTCCTCTCGGCCGATGACTCCGAGGCCGGCGCGGAGGTGGCAAGGAGGATAGGGACCGTGTCCCGTCGGGTCGACCCGTTCAGCGCGGGGGCGCCCGTCTCGTTCCCCGAGGTCGAGGACCTGCCCAGGCTCCAGGGCCGTGAGGACGACGAGTCGCTCAGAGGCTCGAAGCTGGTCGCCGAGGTAGAGGCCTTCCTCGGCGCGAGGGAAGGAGGGGGGATGGAGAAGGCGGCGAGAGGGCGGCCGGGTGGCCGCGGGTCCACGGCCCCGCGCGCCGAGGCGCCGAGGAACGGCCGGAGGTCCCTTGCAGATGAAAAGAGCATTATTAATCAACTGGGATAACTACCCGCACGTAACCTCCGGGGGGGTCTACACCTGGGCCAAGAGCCTGGTCGACAACATGCCCGACTGGGAGTTCCTCGTGCTCAACCAGCTCTCCAACCCCAACGCCGGTGAGGCCGGCGCGCTCCCCCCGAACGTGAGGAGGGTGATCCCGATCCCGATGTTCGGGACCTACAGGATGGAGGAGTACACGCCCAACGGCCCCTTCGTCCAGAGGGCCAGGAGGACCACCGACTCGGTCATCGAACGGCAGTTCCTCCCGAGGTACCAGGGGCTGCTCCGGCTGCTCCTCGCCGACATACCCGAGCCGAAGGGGCTCGCCCGCGCCGTCGCGGACCTCCATGGGTTCCTGACCGACTACGACGCGAAGAAGTGCTTCGAGGACCCCCGGACCTGGCTGGCCTTCTCCCGGCTGATCCAGGCCGACCCGCTGTACGGCGGGATGAGGCTGAAGGAGGCGCTCCTGAACTTCCAGGTGGTCCAGCGCAGCCTCCAGGTGCTCTCGGTCCAGATCCCGAAGGTCGACCTGATCCACTCCTCCCTCGCATGGCTACCGGCGCTGGCCGGCGTCTCCGCGAAGATGAAGAACGGCTGCTCGCTCATCGTCACGGAGCACGGCGTCGCGTTCCGGGAGCTGCTGCTCTACTACAACCTGTTCCTCGACAACGAGGTCTCGAAGGTCTTCTGGACGGTCTTCACCAGGAACGTCGTCAGGGTCATCTACTCCGAGGCCGACGTCGTCATCCCCGTCTGCCACGCGAACGCGGAGTGGGAGGCGAGGCTGGGAGCCGACCCCTCGAAGATCAGGGTGATCCACAACGGCGTCGACACGGCGAGGTTCAGACCTCTCCCCCAGCCCAGGACGGGCAGGGACGGCGGCAGGCCGACAGTCGTCTCCGTCTCCAGGATCAGCGTCTTCAAGGACATCGTCGCCCTGATCCAGGCGACGGGCTACGTGAGGCGGGCCATCCCGAACGTCCTCTGTCTGGTCTTCGGGTCGTCGACCGAGCCGGAGTACGCGGCGATGTGCCAGGCGACGATAAAGAGGCTCGAGTTGAGCGAGTGCTTCAGGCTGATGGGGCCGACCAAGGAGCCCGAGAAGGCCTACGCGATGGCGGACGTCGTCGCGTTCGGGTCGATAACGGAGGCCTTCCCGTTCGCGGTGATAGAGGCGATGGCCTGCCAGAGGGCGGTCGTCTCGACCGACGTGGGAGGGGTCAGGGAGTCGTTGGAGGGGTGTGGCCTGCTCGTGAGGTCCAGGAGGCCCCGCGAGCTCGCGGACGCCATCATCAGGTTGCTTCGGGACGAAGGGCTGAGGTCCAGCCTGGCCTCCGCGGGCCTCGCCCGCGCCCGGAGGGAGTTCAGCCTGGAGAGATCAGTGCGACGCTACCGGGACCTCTACGAGGAGGTGACGTCGGGCCCCGGGGAGGGGCGAGAGCGCGCGGTGGGCCCGCGCCCGGTGGTGTCCCGATGACGGCGGCGCGACCCGGGCGGGCGCTGGTGACGGGAGGGGCGGGCTTCGTGGGGAGCCACATCGTCGACGAGCTGCTCCACAGGGGGATCGAGACGGTCGTCCTGGACGACCTGAGCTCCGGGACCATGGACAACCTGGCGCAGAACCTGGACGACCCACGGCTGCGCGTGATCCACGGCAGGGCGGCGCAGGCCGATAGCGTCCTCGGCGCGGTCGGGGACGTCGACGTCGTCTTCCACGAGGCGGCGATAGCCAGCGTCCCGCGCTCCGTCGAGGACCCGGTGCTCGTCCACAGGGTCAACGTGGACGAGACCGTCGAGCTGATGAACGCCTGCGTGGGCCGACGCGTGAAGCGGTTCATCTTCGCCTCCTCGGCGGCCGTCTACGGCACCCTCGACGGGCCCTCCGCATCCGAGGACCTCCTCTGCAGGCCCGTCTCGCCCTACGGGGCGTCGAAGCTCGCGGTCGAGACCTACCTGAGCGCCTTCTACAGGACCTACGGCCTCGAGACGGTCGGCCTGAGGTACTTCAACGTCTACGGCCCCCGGCAGAGGCCCAACGACTACAGCGGCGTGATCACGACCTTCATCAAGAGCCTCCTCGCCGGGACGGCCCCGACGATATACGGAGACGGGCTCCAGACCCGCGACTTTGTCTTCGTGAGGGACATCGTCCAGGCGAACATGCTGGCGATGGAGTCGGGGTCGAGCGCCGGGGAGGTCTTCAACGTCGCATCGGGGACCTCCAGCACCATCCTCGAGCTGCTGGAGGTCCTCAGGGCGCTCACGGGGACGCGGGACGTCCAGCCGAGGTTCGAGCCTCCGAGGGCCGGCGACGTCAGGTCGGGGAGCGCGTCCATATCCAAGATCAGGCGGACGCTCGGCTACGAGGCGGCCGTCGAGCTGCGGGACGGCCTGGCCGAGGTGATCGAGTACATCAGGGATGGAGGGCCGGTCAGAGTGACCCCGTACCTTCGCTAGGCCGAGGCGGTGGCGCTCCTCGCTTGTCGTCCATGACAGAAGGGCCCGAAGACCTCCCCCGGGGGGCCGCCACCTTCCTCCAGAAGACGGCCCGGTCTCTGGTCGAGATCCAGCCCGACCTGCACACGATCACGGACATAGTGGTCTTCCTCGAGGTCCTGGGCTACACCAACAAGCAGGTCGCCGAGAACGGCTTCGTCGACCTCTACGACTTTGCGGTCCACCTGCACGGGTTCCTGGACCACTACGTCGACGGGTCCGCGGCCCAGGCGGCCGCAGGGGGGGTCCTCCAGGTCCCTGTCTCGCCGGCCTCGCGCAGGGTCGGCGAGGCGCTTTCCCTCGCCTTCCCGTGGCTCAGCTCGCTGATCGTGCTCTTCACCTTCGGGGTCTCGCTCTGGCTGGTGTACGGCCTCCCGCTCTCGATCACGACCTCGCTGATAATCGGCCTCTTCCTCGGGCTCGTCGCCAGCGAGGGGCCGATGCAGGTCTTCCAGAGGCTCTTCGTCTTCCACCACGACCAGGGGAACCTGCCGGAGGTCAGGCGGGTATTGAAGCGGAGCTACTATGCGATAGCCGTCCTGATCGTGGCGGTGACGGGGTTGATCCTCCTGGGGGGGCTACTGTCGGGAGTCCCGCTCTCCCTGGTCCTGCTCTCGTCGGTCGCCGCGGTGACCATGCTGACGAACCGCGTCAGCTACGTCGCGATATACGCGCTGAAGAAGTTCGGGCAGCTGGTCATCTCCTACGCGCTGGCGATCGCGGCGCTCCTGTGCGTCTTCTTCCTGACGGACGGCTTCGTCCCCGTCACCCTGACGCGCTACCTCGACGCGCTGGGGGTCGCCTTCATCGTCCTCGCGGTGGCGCCGATCTACTACGGCTACAAGGTCTTCTCCGCGCCGTCCGCGGCCTCGCTCACCGACGAGGCGCGCCGCTCCCTGAATCCGCTCGTCGTCAACTCGAGGACGATACGGTCGAGGTTCCGCGTCCAGGCATGGGAGAACGCCCCCTACTACGCGTTCGGGACCCTCTTCTTCATGATGATCTTCGGGGACAGGGTCCTCTCCTGGATGTTCAACCCCGTCCACGTCGTCGACGGGGTACGCCTCCCGCTCGTCTTCAACACCACCTACCACCTGGGGGCGGACCTGGCGCTCCTGGTCATCTTCCCCGCGGCCATAGCCCAGTACGTCGTCATGACGCCGATATCGGAGGAGCTGACGAACCTCCTCGTCTCGACCAAGGTCACCGAGACCGAGAGCATCGACCGGTTCCTGAGGGACCGCTACACCGTCCTGGCGCTGGCCTCGATCCTGACCTCGGCGCTGGCGGCGAGCGTGCTCGTCCTCCTCGCACCCGAGATCATGGCGCGCCTGGGCGGCCCGGCTTTGAGCGTGAGGATACTTCAGGTGGCGGCCCTGAGCAACGTCCTGCTCTCGACCTTCAGCGGGAACAGCCTCTTCCTCATGTTCATGAACAGGACCAAGTCGCTCGTCGGGATCGCCGCGGTCTCGGTCTGCATCCTCGCCGTCGCCGGATTCTTCTTCGCCGGCACCGGGTTCCAGAACATCGTCTACGCGTACCTCCTCTCGGCTGCGACTGCGATGCTCCTGTCATTCACGCAGGTGAACGCCGTGCTGGAGCGACCCGGGAGCATCTTCTTCTCGAGATATACTTGACCGGGGGACCCTCGCCCGGGATGAACGTCGATCGGAGGCGGTCCTGATCGTGCGTGCAGGACGGGGAGGGAGAGGAGAGGGAGAAAGTAAGGGAGCGAGCGACCGAGCGAGCAAGGAGCCCACCCCTCTCCCTTGCCTAGAACGGGTAGAACTCGGGGAAGCCGACCCCGAACCTCGTGACCAGGAGCACGTCCACGACGAAGAAGACGAGCCAAGCGACCACGACGATCCCGATCGTACCGAGGAAGCCCGCGTCGAAGGAGGCGCTGTACGCCGCGAGCCAGGCCAGCAGCGCGAGGATGAAGCAGGAGACCAGCCAGGAAGGTGACCTCCTCCCTAGAGCACGAGGAAGTATACCACGGCGCCGCCCAGGGTGGCCGCCATGGCGTCACCGAACCCGGCCCTGCCCTCGGTGAGCAGCTTCCCGGCCGCGCAGACCGGGATTGAGACCAGGACCCGGAGGATCACGAGCGCGACAGCCGGCGCGAGGACGGCGCTCAGCGTGGCGGGAACGTGAACCCGAACCAGACGGCCAGCGGGTGGGATCGCCGCGGCGGAACCTCCGGAGACCCGCCAAGGGTCCCGGTGCACGTCGTCGGCGCGCCCTGTCCGTCTGTCGTCCTTATTCTGACGGACGAGCCGGGTCGGCTTGAACGTGAGTCGGCCGAGTCCTCCGTGGACCACGGCCAGGAGAGCGGTTGGTAAGAATCATCGACTGCGATGCCGGCGACATCGCAGTAACCAAACGCTAGAACATTTCTTCATGCGGTATTAAATATAACATATGTCTAGGGGCTCTCGATGAAGTACAGGAGCAGGTCCGAGATAATAGCCATGATACTGCAGGCGGCGAACAACGGCGCCACGAAGACCAGGATCATGTACGGCG
>JBEKTS010000102.1:0-8707 GCA_049515775.1 Nitrososphaerales archaeon
GGCCCTCCCGCAGCTCGCTGCGGTCGTCGGCCAGATACCGCCGTCGACGGTGAGCTTCCTGGAGGGGCAGACCTTCTTCCCCAACGCGATAGCGCCGGCGTTCATCTCCTCCCTGGACCTGGCCTTCTACTTCGGAGCGGCGCTCTCCATCGCCGCGGCGGTCGCCTCGCTCCTGAGGGGCAAGCGGAGCCCGCAGCGCACCGATGAGCCCTCACCGCCGGTCGGGGGCCAGACCCGAGGGGAGGACGAAGTAGGCCGGCCGGCTATCGAGACCAGCTGATCCCTCGCGCCGTGCTCGGCATCATCCCCGACCCGGAACGTGAGGCGGGATCTATCCTCTTGGGATCGTCCAACGAGGCTCCTCTGCCACCGTGAGCCTCGATATGACGGGTCTGAACTTTGCCCTGAGGTTCTTCCTATCGGTGATCGAGATGTCGATCTTCATGTCCTCGCCCAGGACGCGATGACACCGGGCCTCGAGGTCATCCGTGGAGACTTCACGGTCGTTCCCTCCCCTCATGATCTCGATCCTGACCCGATCCGCGCTCTCCTGCACCGCTTGGTACCTCGACACACCAGGGGTGCCTTGTATCGCTGCCATTATGGTCCTCGGGGTGACCAGCCGACCGTCAGGCAGGGTGAAGCAGTCTGCCCTTCTCCCCTCGATGGACCTCAGCAGGGGGAAACCACGCCCGCAGGAGCAGCGCCTGTCGTCGAGGACGCCAATGTCACCGACCCGATACCTTATCAGAGGCATGGCGTAGTTCATGAGGTTGGTCACGACTATCTCCCCCGTCTCGCCGGGCGAGACCCGCTCTTCCCCTCTAACCACCTCCATCACGAGCAGGTCGGCATCGATGTGATAGCCCTCTCTTCTCGTGCACTGCCAGGCTCCGTTCCCGAAGTCCCAGGAGGAGTACTCGTCGAAGACCTTGCACCCGAACGAGGACTCGAGGTACCTCCTGGTCTCTTCGTCCGTGACCTTCCCCTCCGTCCTCACGACCGTATCGCCGAGGCCCTCTATCCCTCTCTCGGCCATCGCTTCGGCGAGCAGCCGGAGATAGGAAGGGGTGCCCCGGATGAGCTTCGGGCGGAACTCCAGCGCCTGGGTCAGCACCTCGTCAGCATCGCTTGCGACGGTGACGGTCTTCTCCCTGCCGTGGAGCAGCCGGACTATCGGCCCCAGGCTCTCCCTTCCCTGCGACCTGCGCCTCGCCGGCGCCTTCTCGCCGGACTCGTCGCTCTTCGGGGCCGCGGGCCCGCCATACTCCACCACCATCACCTTCTGCCAGGGCTTGACCCCGATCGCCAGCCGCTTCCTGAATCGCCAGGCGGCCATGCAGTAGTCCATGAACCTCCTGTCGTAGAATACGGCCATCGATCCGCCGCTCGTCCCCGAGGTCGATGCCCGGACGCAGTCTCCGGGGTCGAACCCCCTCGCCAAGACCCCGCCCGAGGCGCCGTCGCGGACCTCCCGCTTCGTCGTGAACGGCAGCTCCGGAAGGTCCTCCAACGTCCTGATCCGTTCTGGCCTGATCCCCATGGCGTCGAACTTCTCCCTGTAGAGGGGGACGTTGTTGTAGGCGTGGTCGACGATGTCCCTCAGCCTCTTCTCTTGAAGCCGCTTCAGCTCGTCGGATGCGAGCCACTGGTTCCTGGAGAGCTCGTAGCAGTACCGGAGGACCCGGTGGAGCATGGTAAGCGGTCCCAGGCGGCGTCGATTTAACGACTGCCATGGCAGGAGATCGAGAGGGCCTCGGGCGGACCGACCGACCGGCCGGCCGTCGCTCGCCGCCGAGTCCTTTCGAGAGCGTGAAGGACGAAGAGGGACGCTGGCCTGCTGAGAGCCGGGCGGGTGGGCGGGGCGTGGAGATTCCCCTGGCGCGATGCGGTCGCGTTCGCCGAGGGAGGGGGAAAAGGGAACGACCTTTCTCCGTAGCCCGTCAGGGGCTGAATTGCGCCAGGGCTCGGTAGCGCGACCAGGGTCGGCACCCACATCGGGGCGGACCCCGATGGTTGGCTAGAACGGCACCTCTCGATGAGGTAGAGTCGTCCATGATGCCCCGATCGCGAACGCGGGGTACTTCCTGACGACACTCTCCGGGTTCCTCGTGGCTGGGCCCCACCTCTGCGCGAAGATCCCCAAGCGGATTGGTGCCTGACGGAGATCAGAAAGCAATACGCCCGCGGGATATAGACAAAGTTGAGCACGAGCCCGGAGCTATCCGGCCACTTTGGTGATCAAATCCAGCGGATGGGCGTCACCGAGGTCCAGGCGCGACCGGAACCGTCACGTACGCCGTGCGGGCCAGATACACGCCCGAGGAAGGCGCAATGAGCCCTTTGCGTGACGAAACGTTTCTATTGAGTAGCCTGGGATTCTATCCATGGTCCAGGTCGTCCCTGTCGAGACCGCCAAGGAGCTGGAAGACGTCGTCGCCCTGTCCCAAGAATACGTGACCTGGATGGTCGCAGAGATCAGGCGGCGTTACCCGGAGTTGGACGTCGGTGAGTTCACCTCGGAACACGAGTATGATGACGTCCGGAAGAAGTTCCCCGGAGAACACGTCCCTCCCGACGGCTGCCTTCTCATCGCGTCGAGCGACGCTGAAGCGTGCGGCTGCGTCGCGCTGGGCAGGCTGACAGAGACCGTCTGCGAGATGCGCACCCTCTTCGTGCGACCCTCGTGTCGCGGCAAGGGGATAGGGAGGAAACTCGCCGAGGCGTCGCTTGACGAAGCGCGGAAGCTCGGCTACGCCTATGTGCGACTGGACACTCTTTCGTTCATGGACGGCGCGCTCGGGCTCTATCGCTCCCTCGGGTTCTACGAGATCTCACCCTATCGCGATATGCCCGCCTCCTTGAAGCGGCGCATCCGTTTTCTCGAACTCAAGCTACCGTAACGGCGCCTTGCCCAAACCGGCTCGGACACGACTACCGCCCAAACTTGGGGATGCCTTCGAATCGGTGTGCGTAGCGATCGCAGACACATGCGCCGCGGTCATTGTAGGAAGGCGTTCCTAGGGTCCCTCCCTGTCAACCGACTGGAGGTGCCTCGACTCTTCTTCGTCACGCCGTCGCAAGACTGTGACCAAATAGACGCTTCCCCCCAGGATGACGGCTAACAAGATGCCGAACACGGTGGCCCAGCCAACAGCCACGGTGAAATAGACAAGAACGGCGGCCTCGACGGCAAGAATAACGTATCTCAAGGGATGAAAGCCCAAGTTCTCGGCACGCTCCCCACTGGCATCCCGAACGGATTGAGGAACTAATGAACCTGATGTACTGGAACTCCATCCACCTGTCAAGCAATTGTGAACTGACGGAGTATTTCTTGGACACCTTGGTGGCTATTAGCACCACCGACCTATCTTCGCATGGACGACGAGGACCGATTCCTCGCCAAGAGCGTCGTCAGCCTCCTCGTCATCGGCCTCGTGGTTACCGCCGGGGCGAAGGTCTTCGACGACCTCCAGAACAACCCCCTCGCCTGCATAGCGGACCAGTCGACAGGCCTCTACCTGTCTCCCCTGGCTTCCATCCAGACCTCGATAAGCCCCGGCACCGACGCCAGCCAGCGGCTCCGAAACGCCAGCTTCTGGTCGCAGGTGTCCGTGAGCTACGGGAAGACGATCGTCGAGCTCGTCCCGCAGACCGTCCTCGGCCTGATCCAGGGCAGCGAGGCGTGGAAGAACTGGACCATGACCTACATGATGGACCCGCCGTCGTGGATAAGGAATGGCCCCTTCTCGGCCCTGAACGAGCAGCTGAGCGCGCTCCAGAGCAAGGCGCTCGGGAGCCACGACTCGGCGTCGGCGCTCGGCGAAATCACCAGCTTCGCGACCTCCGTCTCCGGGTTCACGCTCGAGTCCCTGGACTACGTCTCCTTCGGCGGGCTCACCGCCCTCAAGGCCTACTTCGAGACCGGGGGCGCCGAGCAGGCCCTCTGCACCACCTTCCCCGGGGAGCTGGCGCGGATGTACGACGACGCGCTCAGTTCCGGCGTCCCGGACTCGGAGAGCGCGAAGGAGCTGGGCACGGCCCTGGCGATAACGAGCGTGATGGGCCTGCTGGGCGGGTTGAGCGGCTTCAGCGACCAGTTCCAGACGACGCTGGCCGGGTTGGGGCTCGACGGCGCCTGGGACTCGATGAAGGGGTCGCTCGACCAGCTCGGGACGATCTCGCCCACGGCGGCCAACCTCGCCCTGACCGTGATGCAGAACCTGGCGGCCCGGTTCCCAGGCTCCATCGACTCGGAGGCTGGACTCGTGGCGTTCAGGATCGACGGGATGGCCGAGGTCCTGCACGACAATGGGGATTCGACATCGGACATCGACCAGAAGATATCGGGTCTAGCTGACGAAGCCAACTCTGCTCCGAGCCCCGATTACATCGCCGACGAAGCCGACGAAATCAGCTTCGAAGAGGGGCACGCCCTCGTCGCAGTCGTAGGCGACCAATACCATCTCTACAGGTGGTCGGACGGCCAGACGAAGCAGTATTTCGACCCTGCCTTCCTGCAACAGAATGTTCCCGGCTTCGTAGCGGGAACCAATGCGTTCTTCAAGGTCTATTACTTCGAGGACAGTGAATTCACCTACAACTACTACGGCGGCGGTAAGACATGGACCGCGACGGTTCCCAGTGACATCGCGAAACCAGGGGAAGTGCTAACCATTTACGTTACTCTCCTTACGCCTTCAGACTTCATAGCATCGATTCCACCAATCGAGCTAACGAACAGCGCTGGATTCAGATGGATGCCCGCGTCCACTTCCGTCGACAGCTTCACCCTCAGTGGTAACCAGATAATCCTGAAGGGGGTGGAGAGCCCGACCTTGGAGGGGGTGTCCACCTTCTCGATCACGACGCAAGTTGAAAGCGGCCTGCAATTCGCCCCTGGACAGGGCCCATACGTGCAGTTCGGGGTTCAGGACATGTTCGGAAACGTCAGAGACATGCGCATCTACTTCGACGGCTACGACGCGCCATCGCTCCGCATCGATTCAGGTGGAAAGTTCCCGCCAGTTTCGATGCTTTCCTTCGACGGATCCAGGCTGAGCGTCATGTATGGCAGCCCCGGTCTCTATATCGCGACGATTTACGAATCCTCTCCGGCGGTCTTCTACCAACTCGGCGACATGGTCGCTCAACCCCTCGATTTCCAGGTTAAGGGTGCCTCGCAGGTGTACCAGATTCAGCAGGTGACACTGCTCGGGCAACTCGCGAACAGTATGCTGACTAGCAACTCACTCTACGCGCATGGCAGACTTGGCGCGGAAATCGCTTATGCTGTTGCAATCGATAAGCTGGGTCTGACCAACGTGATTATTGGAGAGCCATCACAAGGCGGCCCGGATCTATGGACCCAGGATCAGACCGTCGTACTCGAAGCAAGATTCCTGACGATTAGTTCGAGCGCCCAGGGGAGCAGCCAAGCCGCCCTCGACGTCTGCTCCAGACTCAACTCGGCCAAATGATAAACCACATCCAGAAGACGGACTACTCGCTGATGCCTTCGGCCACAGTCGGATACGTAGTACTTACCTATCAGGATGCCAGCGGAAACCTACACACGATAGTCTTGGTGGTGCCGAGAAGTTGAGGTTCGTGTTCGTCAAGGATTCCTGTCCTGCTTATGACGTGATCGCTATCAGGTACTTTCGAGAGAATGGCATGGACGTTGGCGCCGACCTTACGTTCAACGAGGCCAAGGAGATTAGGCGGGTACTTCGTGCGAAGCGAACTCAATCGGCTGTCGAACGCCAATTCTGTGAGTATGTCGATAGCTGGGAGCCTCAGCCAGAGTACAGGCCTAATCACATCGTGATCATCAAGAGAATCTTCGCAGGAGGAAAGGAGCTGTCTCTCGACAAGCTGACGAGCCTCGAATCAAGTCTGAGGGGAACAGGTGACCGGTTCCTGCTCAGCGCCGAAAGAGTAGCGGCCGAGGTTGCCGAATTCTACACGGGCGTGCTTCTTCCCTCCCTGAAGGGAGACCTTGCCAAAGGGGAAGTCCAGCCGATTCTCAAGTACATCGAGCCGTTCGACGAGTCGTTCCTCCCGGACTGGCGCTCGGCATCCGCGGCGGAATTGGATACAGCGAGACTCCGTGTGGCCGATAATGTGTGCTCGTTCCTGACCAGAGCTACGACCACCGGAGCCCTCGAGGATCTCAGGTTCGTCTTGGAAGACCACTACGACAAGCCGACCCACATGAAACGGCCCTCCTATGAACTGGGGAGGAAGGGCATCGTCACTTGCGATCACTTCACGCAATACGTATCGCTGTTTTGCATCGCCGTCGAGCCCGACTATGTGGTACGCGCTGGTTTGAGGGCTTCGAGGGGGCCGATGGTATGCGAAGAAGAGCTGAAGCCCTGGCTGCTTCCTGGATACGACGTGAGAGAGTCCTCCACCTAGGCAAATCTGTCCTGTGAGATGCTCTTCCGTAATTTGTATCTAATACAGCGTGGGAGTCACGAATTAAGGTTTTGGGTCTGGTGGAGCTGCAATATTCACAATGTTTGACGAACCAGAAATAGCTCGAATATCACTTTTTATGATAATCGGAGACCAAAATGAGTTTAGAATAGGTAGCCCGACTAGGATTCGAACCTAGGTCAGAGGCTCCCTCTTGAAAACGCCTCATTTTTACTGAGACGCTTTCATCCAGAGGCCCCTATCCTTGACCACTAGACGATCGGGCTATCGGACACGGCCCCCACGGTCCACCTTTTTTATGTTATTCTAGGGCACAATACCTTGGCCCAGGGCTCGCCCGCCATCCTGCCCCATCTCATCTCTCGATTAGCTCGGGCCGTCGGACGCCGCCGACCCTCACAGGCTCGTCCGACGCTTCGCCATGCGATTTGCGGTCCCTGCGAAGTCTTAAAGTGCTCTCGGCCAGTTGGCCTGGCATTGTCCGTCCATAGACCCGGTATCGGCGTGATCGGCGTCGGCCTGATGGGCAGGGTCCACGCCACGAACCTGGCGACGCGCATCCCGCAGGCGCGGCTCGTCGGCATAGCGGACGCCAACGAGGCTCTCGGCAAGAAGGTGGCAACGGAGCTCGGCGTCGGCGACGTCTACTCCGACTACCGCCAGCTCCTGAAGAACGATGCCGTCGAGGCGGTGGTGATCGCGACCCCGAGCTACGCGAAACCCGAGCTGGTGGCGGCCGCGCTCGACTCGGGGAAGGGCATCTACTGCGAGAAGCCGCTCTGCGTCAGGCTCGAGGACGCCGACGAGATGGTCCGAGCCGCGAACCGGGCGGGCGCCGTCTTCCAGATGGGCTTCCAGAGGAGGTTCGACCCCAGCCTGATGCAGCTGAGGGACGCAGTCCGCTCGGGCCGCCTCGGCAGGATCCTCCTGATCACCTCGAAGACCAGGGACCCGCCGGGCTCGATCGCCTCGTGGGAGGACGACCCGAAGCTGAGCGGCGGCATATTCAACGACACCTGCAGCCACGACTTTGACATCATCCGGTGGATATCGGGCGCCGAGTTCCGGTCCGTCTTCGCGGTCGGGAGGGCCACGATGATGCCGAACAGGAAGGTCAATGGCAACTACGACACGATAGTCGTCTCGTTCGAGCTCTCCTCGGACGCGATCGGCCACGTCGACTCGTGCGCGCACACCCTCTACGGCTACGACACAAGGGTGGAGGTCATCGGCACGGAGGCCGACGCTCTCACCTCGATCGGCAACAGGAGCGAGTGCAGGATACTCGACAAGGAGACCGCCACCAACGAGTACTCCAACTCGTACTTCCAGCGGTTCGAGCAGGCCTACAGGGACGAGGTCGCGGACTTTGTAGACCGCGTGCTGGACCACGGACCACCCAGGTCGACTGTGGAAGACGGGAGGGCAGCGGTCGAGATCGCCATCGCCGCGTCGAGGTCTGCGAGGGAGTCGACCCCAGTCTCGCTGCCGCACTGAGCTCCGGGCCCACCCGCCCGCTCTTCGCTCGCCCGGCGCCGCCGGGGACGGGGCCCGGCGGCCGGGCCGGCGCCCCTAGCCTCTACATCCTCTCGAGCGTCTCTATCCCGATGAGGCCGAGGGCGTCCCTGAGCGTCGCCACGAACGCCTCGATCAGTGCCAGCCTCGCGCCCTTCAGGGCCGGGTCCGGCTCGCTGTTCACCTGGACCGTCTCGTAGAACTCGTTGAAGAGCAGGCAGAGCCTGTGGGCGTACCTCGCGACCTCCTTCGGGTTGAGGTACTCCCGGGCCTCCATGACCGCCTTGTCGTACATCGAGAGGAGCTTGATCAGCTCGACCTCCTTGGGATGCGAGAGCCGCCCGGCGCTCCCCTCGTCGATCGAGGGGGCGACGCCCGCCTTGGCCAGTATCCTCTTCGCCCTGGCGTAGCCGTAGAGGAGGTAGGGCCCCGTCTCCCCCTGCAGCTCCAGGGACGACTCGATGTCGAAGGCGATCATCTTGTCCGGGTCCTGCTTGAGCAGCTCGAACCTGAACGCCGCTATCGCTATCCTCTCGGCCACCTCCTCCATCCATGCCTCCGGCTCGCCGGGATTCCTCTTCCTGGTCTCGGCGAGCGCCTTGGCGTGGAGCGCCTCGAGCACGACGTCGACGTTGATGTAGACCCCCTTGCGGCCCTGCATGTGGACGAACTCCTTCTCGGTCTCGAACCCGAGGGACTCGGCCGACCGCTTGGAGAGCGCGACCACCTCGTACCCCCTGTGGAG
>JBEKTS010000103.1:0-8641 GCA_049515775.1 Nitrososphaerales archaeon
CGCTCATGGGGACGAGGGGTCCCATGTTCGTGCCCGAGACGCCCCAGGCCGCCTCGAAGGTGTTGTAGTAGGGCTCCATCTCCTCGTAGGTGTAGGGCCAGTCGTAGAGGTCGGCGTTCGGGACGGTCGTGGAGAGGAAGTTGGGGCCGTACCTGCTGGCCGTCGAGGAGGCCTCGGTGTAGTTCCACGGCCCCGTCCGGTTGAAGCCGCCGCTGTAGTGGTGCGCGGCCCCGCCGACCCCGTGGCCGTTGGCGGGGAACTGGCTGACCGTGTACCTCCGGATGGGGAGGGCGAACTGGTCTGAGTAGTTGCGCATGGTCGTGGTGAAGAGCGGCAGGGGGTGGTCGAACTTCTTCATGATCGTGGTCCCCCACTCGTCGTACTTGGTCTGGGCGAAGTCGTTCGTGTCCCAGAACGGCCCCTTGTCTATGCCTGCGACCTTGTAGCCGTCCACGGCGAGCTGGGTCGCGACGAGGCCGCCCGTCACGCCCAGGCCGAGGACCACCACGTCGACCGACGGTTCGGTGATCACTGTTGACATCTCCATCAGCTCCTTCTAGGACGACCCCTTCTGGAACTGGCCGAGGCTCGCGGGCTTGAGCGTGGGCGGGTCGGTCATCAGCATTATCTGCTTCGTGGTGTAGCCCTCGCCATAGAAGTTCCCCATGTTCACCCCGTTGTTGCCCGTGAGGAGCCACCCGACCATGCCCTGGTTCCCGCCGTACATCGGGTCCATGGTGAAGCCGCTGTAGACCATGAAGAACAGCTCGTAGAAGAAGTCCGACGGGACGATGGAGTTGAAGTTCGCCTGGGTGGGGACGTTGTTGTAGAGGTCCTGGAGCGCCTTGAGCTGGTCGGCCGCCGAGAGGTCCTCGAAGAGGCCGCCGTAGGCCGTCTGGGAGTAGGTCTCGAGCGCCTGCAGCCCGAGGTGCCAGAAGTACCGGAGGTTGAAGTTGTACTGGTAGCGCATGCCGTTGTCCGGGACGGTCTTCATCGTGCCTGCCGAGAACGACGTGTTCGCCCCGACGGTGTATGCCTGCCCGTTCTGGGCGGTGAAGATCCGCGGCGCCTCTGCGGGCGTGACCGCGGTCGTCAGGTCGTGCTGGACGAACGGCCCCTGCATGTACATGTGGCCGCTCACGCCGTACTTGCTCGCCAGCTGCCCGTCGATGAAGTAGACGACGCCCGCCTCCTTGGCCCCGGGGCCGTTGCTGTCCGTCGGTATCATCGTCGAGGCGATCGCCTCCACGAGCGTGACCTCGGTCGGCGTGAAGATCTGGAAGGCCCTGGTCGAGTCGAGCTGGGACTGGAGGCTGATGGCCTGGGAGTTGGCGCTCGTGACGGCCGAGTTAAGCGAGGTGACCTGGGTGTTCAGGGTCGAGACCTGGCCGCTCAGCGACGAGACCTGGCCGTTGGCGCTCGTGAGCGCCTGCTGGGTGGAGGTGAGCTCCGTCGAGACCGAGGAGAGCTGAGAGTTCGCGTTGGCGAGCTGTGAGTTGGCGCTCGTCAGCTGTGAGTTGGCGCTCGTCAGCTGTGAGTTGGCGCTCGTCAGAGCCTGCTGCGTGGAGGAGAGCTGAGAGTTGAGCGAGGAGACCTGCCCCTGGGCCGTGTTCAGCTGGGAGGAGGTCTCGTCGAGCTGCGACTGGAGCGAGGCCACGGTGCTGCTCGAGTCGTTGTTCTTGCCGCCCAGGACGCTGCTGTAGTAGGGCACTTCGACGACGGTCGCGACGGCGGCGCCGGCGATGACGCCCGCGCCTATCTTGAGGAAGGTCCTGCGGTCCGCGGGAGCCTTCCCGGAAGACGAATCAGTTGCCATTACCAATACATATGTTATATTCCTATATAATTATATTACAACACCTGGTTGTATAGCCCGGTCCGGGCCGCACAGGCGAGCCCGCCTTCCGACGAGCGCCCGCTCGCCCTGGCGTCGACGCTGCAAATTGGCACAAAAAGCGAGAAACAATAACCAAATTATCTTCTGAACGCGTCGTTAGAAACTCTTAAAGAAGTGCAGCCGGTCCCCCGGCTTGGCGAATCTGAAGGAATGCAAATGCAACACAAAAGAGGCGGTATTGGGGTCGGAGCGATAGTGGCCGGAGTCATAGTCGTAGTGCTCATAGCAGGCGCGGGATACCTGATCTTCGCGCCCTCGAGCTCGAGCACGACGTCGTCGTCGACGACGACCTCGTCGGCACAGGTCACGACCACGACCTCGTCCCAGCAGATGACCACCACCACCTCCAGCACGACCACGACCTCGTCCCAGCAGATGACCACCACCACCTCCAGCACGACCACGACCTCGTCCCAGCAGATGACCACCACCACCTCCAGCACGACCACGAGCTCTGCGAGCGCTACGACCGTCAACATCGTGATGCCCGCTGGCGTCGGCGTCCAGACCAACAACCTGAACTTCTCCCCCGTGACGGTCACCGTCGTGGTGGGAGTCAACAACACCATCGTCTGGACCAACCAGGACTCGGTGATCCACAACGTGGACTTCCAGAGCGGCCCTGCGGGGTTCACCTTCCCGGTGAACTGGCAGCCGCTCCCTAACCTGAAGAACGGCCAGTCCACCAACCCGATCACCCTGACCGTCCCAGGGACCTACACCTACGTCTGCGACTACCACTCGTGGATGAAGGCCACCATCATCGTGGTCGCCGCCTAGAAGCGTCGCTGAAAGCGCCGGCGAGAGCTAACAGCCCTCGCTAGTGCCCCCCTTTTCGATCCAAACGTGCAGACTGCCCCGTCGCGACCGGACGGCGCGTCGGACCGCGTCCCGGCTCGTCGGGACGCGGCGGGGCCGAAAGAGTAATTAGCGCAACCCCGTGAGCGGCGCTAAAATGGCGAACATCGTCTACAGACCCTACAAGGAGGTGGTCATCCACGAGATAAGGCACATGGAGCTCCAGAATTTCATGGAGAGCTACGTCTCCCAGCTGCTCTCGCAGGGCCAGGCCGGCATCACCCCCGTGGCGACCTGGGTCGACGGGTTCGCGTTCTACATCGGGAACTTCCTGGAGACGCCAGACCTCGTCAAGGAGAAGCTCGAGGGGAGGGTCCACTGGGCTGCGGTATACTACACCAACACCAGCTACCAGCCGGAGAAGAAGGTGATGGTGGGCGGGAGGGAGTACATCGTCAAGTTCTCCAAGGGAGAGAACAACCCGGACTTTGTCAACCTGGCCAGGTTCCTGGCCGAGCGCCGCGACTAGGCGGCAGACCGGACGGCTCCGGGCCCTAGAGATATTCCCTTACGTCCCTGTTCTCCCTGTCGGCCTTCAGGACGATGAGGAGCTGCTCCTTGTCGTTGAGCCGGGTCCACCGCTCGGCCTGCTCGACCGTGACCTCGTACTCCTGGTACTCGAACTCCGTCTCGGACCGTCCGGGGGCCTCGGGAGCTACGGAGGTCTTCACCAGGTCGGGCACCCTGATTATGGGCATCGGATGGGCTCGCGCTCACCCTCTTGGGGGGCCACGGCCTTATGAAGGATTCTGCTCAGGAGGCCCGGTCCTTCCCGGGGAGCGCCGCGGAGACCGCCGCGAGGTAGGCCTCGGGCTCCTCGATCATCGCCATGTGGCTGCTCTTCTCGAAGATCCTCAGTCCCGAACCCCGGATGCCGTCCCTCAGCTCCTCGGCGAGGGGGATCGGGAGCTCGTCCCTCCTCCCCACCGTGACCAGGGTCGGCAGGTCGATCGATGGGAGCCGCGCCGAGACGTCCCAGTCCTTGAGGTTGCCCGTCACCCAGAACTCGTTCGCGCCCCACATCTCTCGGTATATGTCGGGAGCCCAGTCCCGGAAGAGGCGCTCGACCTCCTCCGGCCAGGGCTCGAGGATGCAGATGTGCCTGTGGTAGAGGTGGTCGATGCACTTGAGGTACGCGGGGTCCCGGAGGTCGCCGGCCGCCTCGCAGCGGTCCATCGTCTCCCGCATCGCCCTCGGCAGCCTCCCCCTCAGCTTCACGAGCTCCTCGACGGTCCGGGGGACGCTCGCGGAGGTCGAGGAGAGGATGAGCGAGTCGAGCCGCGACCGATGGCCCAGGGCGTACTCGAGCGCCAGGAAACCTCCGTACGAGTGGCCCAGCAGGTTCGCCCTCTCGACGCCCAGCTCGTCCAGTAGCGCGTCGAGCTGCGCCGCCGCGGTCTCGATCTTGTAGGCCGAAAGGTCCCTGGGCCGGTCGGACTTGCCGCAACCCAGCTGGTCGTAGAGGACGACGCGGAGGTCCCGCGACGCGAGCGAGGCAAGCTGGAGCAGGTACGAGTGGGTCGCGCCCGGGCCGCCGTGGAGCGCGACCAGGACCCGCTTCGAGTCCCCGAAGGACCTGTAGAAGATGCGGTGGCCGTCGACCCTGGCGTACCCCTCCGTCCTGGCGCTCATCGCTCTCCGCTACACGGAGCTCGCCCCAATTTATATACCATCGAGGTCCTGATGCGAGTGCGAGATTGGCAACGCCCAAGGTCTTCGTCCGCGAGGCGACGGGCCTCGTGAGGGACTTCTCAGCCTTCGACTCCCTCATGATAAACCTGGTCGCCATCGGCGTCCTCTTCTCGTTCACCAACGTGATCTTCGCGGCGGAGTTCTACTCGGGCGCCAACCTCATCGAGGCCGCGGTCGTCGCGCTCCTCCTCTGCCTCCCCTACGCCAGCCTCTACATCCTGCTCTCGATAGCGATGCCCCGGTCGGGGGGAGACTACGTCTGGGTCTCCCGGTCGCTCAGCCCCGCGCTCGGCTTCCTGGCGAACTTCTACATCACCCTGATAATACTCTCGTTCTCGGGCATCACCACCGGCTGGGGTTTCCAGTACGGCCTGGGCCCCATGTTCCAGTCCTTCTACCAGATCTCCGGGAACTCGTTCTACTCCTCGATGGCCTCGACCTTCGCCAACACCAACTACGACTTTCTGAGCTCGGTCGCGGTCGCGGGCGTCTCCGGGTACCTGATAGTCCGCGGCACCCGGAAGCTCGCATGGTTCCAGTGGGTCGCCGGCGTCGGCAGCGTGGTCGGGGCGCTGGTCTTCGTCGCGGTCCTCTTCTCCGCGAACCCGACGACGGTCGCCAACAACTTCGCTGCGTACTCGGGGGTCACAGAGGCCAGCGTCCTCTCCACCGCTTCCTCGCAGGGGATCACGACGGCCTTCACCTCGAACGGGACGCTGCTCGGCTCGGTCTACGCGGCCCTGACGCTCATCGCGTTCATGTACTCGTCGTACTTCGCGGGGGAGGTCAAGCGCGTCAGGAGGTCGCAGATCATAGCGCAGTACGGCTCGCTGATCCTGGCGGCGCTCCTGCAGGTCCTGATCGCCGCGGCCCTCTATCACGCGTTCGGGTCGGACTTCATCTCGGCGCTCTCGCAGCTCGGTCTGACGTCGAAGTACCCTCTCCCTCTACTGCCCTTCGGCCAGTACATGCTGGGGTTCGTGACGACGAACTTCCTCGTCATAGGCCTGGTCAACGTCTGCTTCATGGTGATGTGCTGGGGGGCGTGCGCGGCGTACATCTTCACCTCCTCGAGGAACATCTTCGCCTGGTCCTTCGACCGGGTGATCCCCTCGAGGCTCTCGACCGTCGGGTCCAGGTACGGCAGCCCCTACCTGGTCGTCGCGATCGCGACGGCCATCTCGATGATCTACGCCGCGCTCGACTACTACACGACCGTCCTCTCAACGGTCCTCTCCTACTCGCTCCTGGGCTGGTGGATAGCGGTCTTCATCGTCGCCATCGCCGGCATCGTCTTCCCGTTCAGGAGGAGGGACCTCTTCGACTCGTCGCCGACCGTGGTCAGGATCAGGCTCGGTCCGCTCCCCCTGGTCACGCTCCTGGGGGCGATGCTCGCGGCCATAGCCGCTTTCCTGGCCTACTCGGTCGTCTCGCCGGCCTACATCGGCACCCTGAACCCGACCTACGTCTACGCCGTGGTGGCGCTCCTTCTGCTGGGCGTCGTCATCTTCTACGCCTCGTACTTCTACAACAGGTCCAAGGGGCTCCCGCTCGACCTGGCCTACAGAGAGGTACCGCCCGAGTAGCGACGCCGCGTCGAGGGGGCCCGACCGGGGCGGAGCCCCGGTGCGGTCTGAGGCCAGGAGACGGGCGCGGATGCCCCCGGGCGGCGACCAGGCTCGGCGGTCCGCCGTCTCCGCTCGGTCCCACCCTTGGCCGTCGGGCTCCCGGGGAGGCGGCCTCGCGGCGAATGAGCAGGCCGGCCGTCCTGCGGTCCATCTGGCTAGGCGGGCTCGGACCCCTGCGCGAGGGGCGCAAAGTGCTCCACGACGGGGAACGGCTCGTAGAAGTGGTGAAGGAGGCGCCTCCACTCCTGGTACGCCTCGGACCTTCTGAACCCCTCGGTGTGGTCCTCCAACGAACGCCAGCGCACGAGGAGGACGTACCTGTCCGGGTTCTCTATCCCTCGCTCGAGCTCGTGGGACAGGTATCCCGGGGCGGAGCTGATGATCCTCTCCGCCGTCCGGAACGCCGCCTCGAACTCGCGAGCCTGCCCCGGTTTCACGTCCAGCAGAGCCACCTCGAGGATCGTGCCGTGGTCACCTCGGAGAGAGCCCGGCCGTCCAACCGTGGGGCATCACGGCGCCCCGCGGAGCTCGGGCACCTTATCTCTCTTCTGGGCGCGCGGAGAGCTCGGCGGCCTCCCCGTGCCCGACCGAGCGACGGAGGCCTCGCCCGGAGCCCGCGTCCGGTCCCAGGGGAGGGTTCCGCCGGACGGGCCGCAAGGTCTAATCGAATTCACAGAGGCAAGAACGAGAATTGAGCAGCCTGCTTCTAAGGGAGGACCGGGTCCAACCCCTCAACACGCGATGGAGATCTTGGCGACCGAGGTCAGAGGACTTTCTAGACTTCTCGACCGAGCGCAGGGACCGCTCATCGCGATACTCCCCCACAACACCATAGAGTACGCCGAGGCCGCCGAGCGCGGGGGCGCGGACGCCATGGTCCTCGGCATCGACAAGACCGAGTCGACCTTCCCGGGCCTCTTCGGCTCCTTCGACCTCCAGGAGGACTCGATCCTGGGGATAATCTCGACGTCCACGATACCGGTCGGCATCTCGATAGGCGACTCGCGCCCGCTCACGCCCGAGTCCTGGGAGAGGATAGTGTCCAAGCCCTTCGGGTTCGTGAACATGTACGCCCACCACATGCCGCCGTTCGTCCTCGCCGACGAGAGGATCGAGAAGCTCGTCTCCATAGGCGCGGGGTACATGGTCGAGCAGATCCGCTCCCTCTCGGAGATGCCCCAGGTGGGAGCCCTCGAGGCCGCTATCGTCTCGGCCCAGGGCCTGACGCACGTCTTCAGCGTGCTCGACCTCTCGACGCTCAGGATGATCACGAAGCTCTCCGCCAAGCCGGTGATCCTCAGGGCGCAGAAGCGGCTCGACCCGGGCGACTTCCGGTCCATCGCCGACGCGGGGCTGCGCGGCCTCTCGGTCGACCCCTCCGCCCTGGAGCCGGGGGCTGAAGCGTATAGGGACGCCTTGAGGAACATCTCCAAACTGTTCAAGTGAAAAGGCCCTTCGGGATGAGCCCTTCGGCCATCTCGCTGTGGTAAAGCCAACCCGCTGCATCACGGTCCATCGGAGAGCTGTTGCGGGAGTAGGCTCTCAGAGCCAAGAGCCTCTGACCAGCCGGACACGAAAACAAGGCAGACCTCGCTCGATCATAAACCCGAAGCAACGGCCACTGGGGCCTGCGCGGTTCATATAGGACCCGCGCGGTCGGAGGAATCGCGATGGGCGGTTCGCGGGCGGAGACCACGCGGGTTGACGGGGCCGAACTATTCTACGAAGTTCGCGGAGCCGGCCCTGCGCTCTTGCTCGTTCCCGGGGGCAACGGCGAAGGCGCGGCCTACCGAGCCTTGGCGAACCTGCTCTCCGATCGCTTTGCCGTCGTCACCTACGACCGGCGTGGGTTCTCCCGGAGCAAGCTCGACGGTCCGCCGGATGACGCCCGCCGGCTCGAGATCGACAGCCACGACGCCCGTCTGCTGATCGAGAAGCTATCGGGCGGACCCGCGTACGTCTTCGGGAGCAGTTCCGGGGCGATCGTCGCGCTCGACCTCCTCACCCGATTCCCCTCGCAGATCCGAAGGCTCGTAGCCCACGAGCCGCCGCTCGCCACCCTCCTGCCGGACGCAAAGGAACAGCTCGCGATCCTGGACGACGTGTACGACACCTTCCGTGTCTCAGGGGCTGAAGTGGCGATGAGGAAGTTCGCCCTCGCGCAGGGCATCGACGCCGGACCGGCCCTGCCGCCGGGAGCCTCGCTCGACCCGCGAATGAAGGAGATGATGGCCGTGCGGCAGAGGAACCAAGAGTTTTGGTTCGAACACGAACTTCGCCAGTATCCACGGGCCGCTCTCGATTTGGCCGCGTTGAGGGCTGCGAAGGACCGGCTCGTATTGGCCGGCGGGCATGATTCGCGGAAGTACTTCCCCTACCGCCCCAACACCGTTCTCGCCGCGATGCTTCATCTTCAGGTGGTCGATTTCCCGGATGGCCACGTCGGCTACGCGACCCATGCGCCCGAGTTCGCGGAGCAGCTCGCTTCCGTGCTTCTCAGGTCCTCGACTACCCCCATCGACCCTGGCCAAACGTAGAGAAAGAATCTGAAGGGAATGGGATCTCT
>JBEKTS010000104.1:0-8515 GCA_049515775.1 Nitrososphaerales archaeon
GCCCTGGCGGGGATCAAGGACGTCTGGGCCAGGACCTTCGGGTCGACCGACACCCTCTCCTCGCTCGCGAACGCCGTCTACGACGCCTTCTCAAAGTCCAGAGGACTGAACGTGTGAGAGTTAGAGGTGTAGAGAAAGAATGACCAGCCTTCTCGTCGTAAACCTTCACGGCCTGATAAACACGCCCAAGGAGGCGCGCACGACCCTCCAGGAGCTCGGCATCGGCAAGCGCTTCGCGGCCACGGTCGTCGTGGACGACCCGACGACGATGGGGGCGCTTCACCTCTGCAAGGAGTACGTTGCCTGGAGCGCTGTCGACGCCGAGCTGCTCGGCTCCCTCCTCAAGGCGAGGGGAAGGGTCAGCAACTCCAAGACCCTCGACGAAGAGTCCTTGAAGGCCCTGGGCTACAAGGACCACCTCGAGCTCGCCAGCAGGATCATAAGCGACGGGTCGACGCTCTCCTCGGTCGCAGGACTGAAGCACTACATCGGGCTCTCTCCCCCCAGGGGAGGGTTCAAGCGGTCCTCGAGGCGGCAGGCCCGCCAGGGCGGGATCCTGGGAGAGAACACCTCCCTCCCCGAGATAGTCCGGAGGATGATCTGAGAGGATGCCCACCAGAATCAGGAAGGTCAGAAGGCTCAGGGGGTCCAGGACCCACGGTTACGGTCAGGTAGGACAGCACCGGCACTCGGGCAAGCAGGGAGGCCACGGGGCCGCAGGGCTCCACAAGCACAAGTGGTCGTGGATGACGATCAACGACCCCGACCACTATGGTCGAGACCCCTTCTTCATCCCCGGCGCCCACAAGGCCGCCAAGTGGATGAACGTCGGCGACCTCGAGGCGATGGCGGCCCAGGGGACCGAGGGACCCATCTCGCTGGACCTCGCCGCGCTGGGGGTCGAGAAGCTGCTGGGGTCAGGAAGCGTCAGGCGCGCCTTCAACGTCAAGGTCGGCCTCTTCACCGAGAGGGCGAAGACGAAACTTGAAGAAGCCGGTGGTAAGATAGTAGCCTAGCGGGGTTTGCTGGCTTGGCTTCGATGCGAGACTTCGTCAAGAGCGCGGCGACGATCCTGCCGGAGGTTCCGAAGCCCAAGCAGAAGCCAGGCCTCTCTGAGAAGTTCATCTGGACCGGCCTCGCCCTGATCCTCTACCTCGTGATGGCGATCACCCCGCTGTACGACTACGGCAACAAGACCGACCAGTTCGCCTACCTCAGGATCATCTTCGCCTCGTCCCAGGGGACTCTGATGGAGCTCGGGATCGGGCCCATAGTCACGGCGGGGCTTATCCTGCAGCTGCTCCAGGGCTCCGATCTCCTGAAGCTCGACCTGGGGAACCCGGACGACAGGGCGATCTTCGGCTCATCGACCAAGATCCTCACCTTCGTGGTCATCGCCGTGGAGGCGGGGGCGTACATACTGGGAGGCGCGCTCGGAGCCCTCGGAGGGACCCAGGCGATCGTCATCTTCTTCCAGCTCTTCCTGGCCAGCATCGTGGTCCTCCTCCTCGACGAGATGATCCAGAAGGGGTGGGGGATCGGCAGCGGCATCAGCCTCTTCATCCTTGGCGGGGTCGCGCAGACCTTCATGTGGTACACCTTCTCGCCGCAGCTGACCCAGATCAGCACGGGCGGCCCCTCCTACATCTTCGGCTTCGTGCCGGCCTTCATCAGCGCGGCCTTCTCCAACGACCTGAGCTCGATTGTCATCCGCTCCAACCAGTTCCCCGACCTGGTGACGTTCGTGCTGTCCATCGCCGTGATCCTGTTCATCATCTACATCGAGGGGATGCGCGTCGAGGTCCCGATCACCTCCGTCAAGTACAAGGGGTTCCAGGGGGTCTACCCGATAAAGCTCCTCTACGTCTCGAACATCCCGGTCATCCTGGTCTCCGCCCTGACGGCCAACGTCGCCTTCGTGGCGCGCCTGCTCTCCAACGACGCGGGAGGGGCCTCTTGGGTCAAATGGATCGTCGCCGGCTACGACAGCAACGGGAACCCGACCGGAGGCCTGGTCTACTACATCTCGTCCCCGGGAGGGCTCTCCGAGACCGCCGCCGACCCGCTCAGGGCCCTGGTCTTCGTCGCCTTCCTCACCTGCTTCGCGCTGATCTTCGCTAGGATCTGGGTCGAGATAGGCGGGCTCTCGTCCCGGGCCGTTGCCAAGAACCTGATGAACGCCGACGTCCAGGTCCCAGGGTTCAGGCGCTCCGGGCTCTCGCTCGAGCAGGTCCTCAACCGGTACATCCCGCCCATCACGATAATCGGTGGTCTGATCATCGGGCTCGTGGCCTCGATCTCAGACTGCTTCGGCGTCTTCGGCACGGGCATCGGGCTCCTCCTGATGGTCGACATCATACTCCAGTACTACCAGATGCTCGTCAAGGAGCAGCTGGAAGAGTTCTCGCCGAGGCTGGCCGGAGTCCTGGGACAAGCCTGATGGTCATGGGTCTGCGCATAGTAGTCGTCGGTATCGCCGGGGTCGGGAAGAGCACCGTCGTCTCCAAGTCGGTCGCATCGATCGACGGGGCGTCCCTGGCGGTCTTCGGGACAGCCATGTTCGAGGCGGCCAGGCGCCTGCGGTGGGTCGAGCACAGGGACGAGATGAGGAAGCTCCCGGTCGAGAAGCAGAAGCGGCTGCAGAAGGTCGCGGCGCTGAAGATCAGCCGGGGTAGAGGCCGCGTCGTATTCGTCGACACGCACCTCTTCGTCAGGACCCCCGAGGGGTTCTGGCCCGGGCTCCCGCTCGCGGTCATCCAGGCCCTCAAGCCGACGCACCTCTTGCTCGTCGAGGCGTCCCCGGAGGAGATCATCTCGAGGAGGGAGAACGACAAGACCCGCTACCGGGACAAGGTCTCCAGGGAGGATGTCTCCGCCGAGCTGGCCCTGGCGAGGACCTTGCTCTCGGCCGCCTCGCTGGTCAGCGGAGCGCCCATCTCCTTCATCCAGAACGGCGAGGGCAGGTCCGACGAGGCAGCCGAGCAGATCCACCAGCTCGTCAGGAGCGCCACGGCATGACCGTCGTGGCCGCCTTCGTCCCGGAGACGGCGCTCGCCGTCAGCCTCGCCGCCGCCGCCGCGGCCCGCTCGCCGACCCCGATCCGCCGCGTCGTCTCGGGGGCCGGGACGATGGTCAGGGTCTGGCGGTGCTCGCCCTCGTCCCTCGTCCTCGGGACTCTTCTGACCAGGCGCCTCGGGACCGCGCCGGAGTGATGGCCTTGGAAGCCATCATCATGTGCGGGATGCCCGCCGTCGGGAAGACGACGGTCGCCAAGACGATCGCGTCGAGGCTGGGCCTGCCGCTCGTAGGCGGGGGGGACATACTCAAGGAGATAGCCCTCGAGCAGGGGTACAGCGCCACGGGCGACGACTGGTGGGACACGGCCGAGGGCATGGAGTTCCTCGAGAAGCGGAAGGGCTCGGCCAAGTTCGACAGGGAGGTCGACGCGCGGCTGCTGAAGAAGGTCGAGAAGGGGAGCGTCGTCATCACCAGCTACACCGTCCCCTGGCTCGCCAAGAAGGGGATCAAGGTCTGGCTCTCCGGAACGCCCGACAGCAGGGCGGTCAGGATGGCGAAGCGGGACTCCTCCACGACCGAAGAGACCCTGAAGGTGATCTCCAAGCGGGACGCCGAGAACTACCTGCTCTACAAGAAGCTGTACGGGATAGAGTTCGGTAGGGACCTCTCGCCGTTCCAGCTCGTCGTCGGGACCGACGGCATCGACGCGGAGAAGGTCGCCAAGGAGATAATGGACTACATCTCCGCCATAGGGACCCGGCGACTCGATCGATGATCACCGTAGCGGAGGAGTCGACCGACCTCGGCCACGGGTTCGAGCCCGCGAAGAGGCCTATCTCGCTCTACCTGAACTACGGCCTCATCCCTCTGGACAAGACACGGGGCCCGACCAGCCACGAGGTCGTCTCCTGGGTGAGGAGGCTGATGGGGATGGAGAAGGCCGGACACAGCGGGACGCTCGACCCGGGCGTCTCCGGCCTCCTGCCCATAGGGCTGGGCCACGCGACGAAGGCGCTCTCCCTCCTGCTGCTCTTCCCGAAGGAGTACGTCGCCGTGATGAGGGTGCACTCCTCGGTGCCCAGGGAGGAGGTCGACCGCGTCGTCAGGGAGTTCACGGACGAGATATTCCAGAAGCCCCCGCAGCGCTCCTCGGTCAAGAGGCAGGTCAGGAGCAGGAGGATCCACGAGATCGAGATCCTCGAGCAGGAGGGCAACCTCTACCTGATGCGGATCCTCTGCCAGTCCGGGACCTACATCCGGAAGCTGATCTACGACATGGGGGAGGTCCTGGCGGTCGGGGCGACGATGGTCGAGCTCCGCCGCACGAAGGTAGGGCCACTCACAGAGGAGACGGGGTTCGTCTCGCTCCACGACCTGTACGACGCCGTCGAGAAGATGAGGAACGGCGACGAGTCGAGGATAAGGGCCCTCGTGATGCCCATCGAGGAGACCCTCGGCGGCATAAAGAGGGTCGTGATAAAGGACGCCGCGGTCGACGCCATCTGCCACGGGGCGATGCTCGCCGTCCCCGGGATCCTCTCGATCTCGCCGGACATAGGGAAGGGCGAGACCGTGGTCCTGCTCTCCGGCAAGGGCGAGCTCGTCGCCATAGCCGAGGCGAAGATGGGCACCGACGAGGTCCTCGGTACCAAGAAGGGGATCGCCTTCCCGGTGAAGCGGGTCATAATGGACCAGGGGACCTATCCGAAGCTCTGGAAGAAGGCCTCCGAGCACAAGGAGGCAGCGGAGGCGGAAGAGGCGGACGAGTTCTGAGGCTCTCCCGTCCACGGCCGCTCCCGCGCTGAGCGCTCGAGTCTCCGGACCGACGCCGCCGCGCCGCCCGACGTCGGCCCGACGAATCCAGAAGGAGCCGGGATGAGCGTCTGCCGCCGGGAGGTCGCCGGGAGGTCGCCGGGAGGTCGCCGGGAGGTCGCCGGGAGGTCGCCGGGAGGTCGCCGGGAGGTCGCCGGGAGGTCCCCCTTAAACGGGGTCGCCCACGATGGATACACCGCCGATCTCGGTCGCAGGTTTCCTAGCCGCTTCGGTATTCGTGCCCCGCCAAGGAAACCGCCCGGTCCTTCCTTCCTCGTTCCGACGAGGTCAAGGGCCCGGGCCTGCACTCAGAATGCACCCGATTCCGAGGGGGATGGGACTCCGTCGGGATGCTGTGCGCACGAATCACAGGTGAGGGCCCCGCGCGCTGTGGGCGGTCACGGCCCAGTGCTCATTGGATGCCCAGTCCCTCGGGTTGAGGCCCTCCCTCGAGAGAGTTGGCATCACCGGCGAGGACGTCGCCGAGGTTCTAGGTGGCAAAGAGCGAGCGAGAGCGTCAAGGACAAGGCGATCCGAGAGTTCATCGTCTCCAATCCCGAGCCTATACCGGTCGCGGAAGACGAGCGGCTCGGCAAACGAGCAAGGAAGGTGGGAGTGAAGGCGAACTTCGTCGAGGAGCCAGCGGCCGTTGAGGCGCTCCGTCGGCTTGCACAGGTCAGGCCGCGGCCCAGCTTGGGCGCGCGTACGCATGACCTTGGCCCAACGGGCTCCTTGGCGTGAGAGGAGTCCTGGGTCCTTCTGCGCGTGAACCCCTCGCTCTCAGCGCCTGGCCTTCGATTTGCCACTTCGCTTTGGCGGCCGTGGGCTGGACTTCTTACCCACGACGGACAGGGGCTCGTACTTCCCGGCCTCGTCCGCGTCCGACGCATCTTCCTCCTTCTCGAGCTCCTTTTCGTCCCTGTCCTGGTCTTCCATATCCTCGTCGTTCGGTTTGTAATCGGCCAAGCCATTCCTTACCTGCAGGTGAACTCGGTCGGCGGCGTCGTAATAAACCCGGCCCCTCGCTCCAGTGCGGTCCCCAACCGCGCCGCATATATCGATAGCGAGCCACCGATTCAGAAGGCGACCGTGTTGAGCGTCGACGACGTTGAGGAATCAGAGGAAGAAAACAAGGCGGTGAAGCGAGCACAGAGGAAGTTCGTGGAACCGGGTGCCGAGTCCAGAGAGGAAGCGGGGTCGGAAGAGACGGTGGCGGAGATTGCGGAAGACTCCGATGACGATGCGGAAGAATTGGAAGAGCAAGAGTCGGAAGAGATTTGACACTGGGACAGACGCGGGTCCAAAAGACCAACTCAGCACCAGGTTGCAGCAACCCACTGAGCGACGCAGTCACGTCATGACTTCGTCCGGGCATCCCTCATTGTGGTCAGCGCCGATCTTCGCACCGCATTTGGGACGTTCACCATCCTGGTGAAATGGGCGGTTCTTTTTTCTTCATGACCGTTCGAGCGATCGGCTCGGGGGATCTGTAGGGGGTTCGCTGCCGAGGGGACGTTGCCCAGCCAGGCTCGCTGATGCCCTCCTTGTCGCCACGGCCGCCACCAGCACCGCCTGTGCCAGGATTCCCGGGATGATTATCGGCAGGTGGCCGTTCACGCCGCCGGAGATCGCACCGTCGAAGAGACACGCGAAGAGCGGCGTCTAGGGGATGGGCTGGATGGTCGCGTCGCCTGGCTGCTGCGGTATCCGGCGGCTCGCTCGGATTCGTCGACGGTAGGCTTACCTCATATTCCTTCAAGGATGGCGAGGGAGAGTTTTCCCGTCGGTACAAGAACGGTACGGCGGGCAAGGACCGAGCCAGCGCTCTCACCCTCGGGCTGAACCCGGCCGTCAAGGACGTCCCGAACCTGGAGAAATGGGAGCGCGGCTGCGCCTCCCTGCAAATCGGGGGGAACCGGGGTCTCGGTGGCAACAACGGATCGAGTCTCTTCACCTGGTTTTCGCTCGCCGGCTCCGAGGTCGCGATCGACGGGACCCCGGTCGTCCGCGCAGGGAAGATTCTCTAGGTCCACCAGGTCCGTCCCCGCACGCGCACGGCATGGCCAGCGTCCGGAGGCGGTTTCCCCGCTCGACTCGGACTCGGTCTTCCGGGCGAGGAGCTCGAGGAGCCTATGCACCGGCCCGTAGCCCGAGGTCCATCCGTCTACCCTCGGGTACCCTTCGAACCGGCGTACCCTCTTCGGCACCCCCCAGATATTTAAACCGAGGTTGCTAGGGGGCCCCCTGCCGGGGTCGCCTAGCCTGGAAGGGCGCAGTCAGCGTCGAGCGCAAGCCTGGAAGCCTTCATGCTAGTGAGCCTGTCTCCTTTAGTGGGGTCGTGGGTTCAAATCCCACTCCCGGCGCTTAATCATACGCTCAAACACCATATTTTTATACGCTTCTCGCTCCTTCCACGCCTGGAACCCATGTCGCACGGCCTAGAAGGAAGGTCCATCGAGAACCTCATGCGGGCCTTCAAGAACGACCAGACGGAGGAAAACTATCTCATCAAGCTCAGGATGTTCTTTGCTTCCTGCGGCCTCGCACCTGATGAGTTTGCCGATCTGGCGAAGAAGGATCCAGTCAAGGCCGAACGGCTGGTCTCCTCCTACATCCAGGAAAGGAAGGGCCAGGTGTCGGGACATACTATCCGTATCTTCAGGGTCGCGCTCAGGCTGTTCCTGTCCATGAACGACTGCGACACGCTCAACTGGGTTCGAATAGGCAAGATCGTTCCCCCGACGAGGAGATATGGTTCCGATCGCGCGCCCACCATTGACGAGTTGAGGAAGATCCTCGACAGCTGCGATCTGCGCATGAAGTGCGTCGTCCTCGTCCTGATCTCAAGTGGAGCACGCATAGGGGCCTTCGACTCGCTGCAATGGCGTGATCTCCAGCCTGTCAGGCTGGGAAACTACGAGTTTGCTAAGCTGGCCGTATACCGCGGGGAGAACGAGCAGTACCACTCCTTCGTGACTCCAGAGTGCTACAGGTACCTGCTAGAGTACAGGGACATGAGAGCGAAGGCCAGCGAGCAGCTGCGCCCCGAAAGTCCCCTGATAAGGGACGATTGGGGAACCTACAAGGGTGCCAAAGACCCGTCGAAGGCGGCACCCGTCACCTCCAAGACTCTGAGGGACCAGCTCGGACGGCTCTATACGCGCATTGGGCTAAGGCCGGACAAGGAGGGCCTGCGCCACGAGTTCCAGCAGGTGCACGGCTTCAGGAAGTTCTTCAAGACCCGGATGGAGGTCGCCGGGGTCCGGCCGATCATTACCGAACTGCTGATGGGGCACTCCATAGGGGTGTCAAACAGCTACATGAAGCCTTCAAATGACGAGCTGGTGGCGGAGTATGCCAAAGGCATCCCCGCGCTCACTGTCTTGCACCAGGAGAAGGCGAACGTCAAGAGCGAGTTGAAGGAGCAGCTCCTACTCGTGGCTGGCTTCAAGCCCGAGGAGATCGAGAAGATCAAGTTCGCCGAGACGTCGGACGAGGACTTCCAGAAGATGGTGAGGGAGAAGCTGTTGGGGGCGATGGCGAACAATGGGAACCGGCAGAAGGTCGTTCCGCTGGACGAGGTCAAGGGCCTAATTCCTCAGGGGTGGGAGTACGTGACTCAACTGCCGACGGGAGAAGCGATTGTCAAGCTCCCCAGCTGACCAGACTACCGCTTTTCGTAGAG
>JBEKTS010000105.1:0-8482 GCA_049515775.1 Nitrososphaerales archaeon
TTGACGGCGTTGTAGGGGCCGCTTATGCAGAGGGGGTCGTCCCTCGGGACGAGGGTCGGCTCGACCGAGAGCCGGGAACCGTCGGCGGTCGCGACGAGCCTCACCGCGGTGCCCTTCTCGGCCGCGCGGGCGAGCCTCTCGGGCGTGATGTCCGCGATGCCGGCGACCCGCACGTCCCTCACGGTCGCCCTCGAGAGCCCCAGGTGGTTCGCGATGATCGCCAGCTTCACCGCCGAGTCGAAGCCGTTGACGTCGAGCGACGGGTCAGTCTCGGCGTACCCCTCCCGCTGGGCGAGCTCGAGCGCCTGCGAAAAGTCGAGGCGGTCCCGCTCCATCACGGTGAGGATGAAGTTGCAGGTCCCGTTGAGTATCCCCGTGACCTTCGTTATCTCGTCACCGATCGAGCAGGTCCTCCCAAAGTCCAGGATGGGCGTCCCCCCTCCCACGGCCCCGCTGTACCTGAACTCCACCGAGTTGTGGCGCGCCAGCTCCCGGAGGGCGTGGAACGCGATGCCCAGCGGCCCCTTGTTGCAGGTGATCACCGACTTTTTCGAGATGAAGGCGGCGCGGATGTGGGAGAGGCCGGGCTCGCCGGTCCTGAACTCCGTCGGCGTCGTCTCGACCATGACGTCGGCCTCCGTATCCGTGATCGTCTGGGCGGTCGTCCTCGCCCGCTCGCCGTCGTCCCCACGCTCTCCGCGGACGCCGGCGGTGCCCCCTCTCGGAGCCCTGCCCACGGTGCCCGTCTTCCTCTTCCTCGCGATGGTCTCGGCGACGTCGAGGCCTCCTTCGTCCACCACCGACCCGCCGCTGTCGACGACCGCGACGAGCCTGGGGACGAGGCCGTAGGACGATGCCAGCTTCCTGCGCTCCTGGGCCAGGAGCTCGGCGAAGGACTGCCCGACGACACCGAAGCCGGCAAGGACTATCCTCACGGGCGAGCGGGACGGCGGCGGCCTTTTGAGGTTTTGGAATCGGCCGAGGGCGACCGGCCGGTCTCAACGTTAAATACCATCATTTGGGCGGGGGGGTTCGCAAAAATTTGTCTTATCACTACCTCGAGAGACTGGAGAACGCGGTCAGGCTGCACGAGCAGTGGCGCAACACCGAATGCCTGAACTTGATCGTCTCCGAGAACTTCGCGAGCCCGGAGGCGAGGAAGATGCTGACCACCGACTTTTGCAACCGCTACACCGCGTCGGACAAGTTCTACAGGGGGTCCAGGTTCACCGACGAGGTCCAGGCGCTCGCCGAGGAGGTCGCCAGGAAGGTCTTCAACGCACGGTTCGCCGACGTGCGGCCGCTCTCCGGCCACATCGCCGACATGTCGATCGTGCACGGGCTGACCAGGCGGGGGGACAAGGTCCTCTCGGTAGACCCGGAGGACGGCGGGTACCAGGGGTTCGCCCCCGATTCGCTGGGCGGCATCTTCGGGGTGACCGACCTCTACTTCCCCTACGACAAGGAGGCCGTGAACATCGACGCCAGAGAGTCGATCGCGCTCGTCGGGGCCGAGAAGCCGAACCTGATAGTCTTCGGGTCTTCCTTCATCCCGTTCCCGCACCCGGTGAAGGACATCACCGAGGCGGCCACGGAGGAGGGCGCGGTCTGCGTCTACGACGGGTCGCACGTGATGGGGCTGCTCGCCGGCGGGGAGTTCCAGGACCCGCTGAGGGAGGGCTGCTCCCTGCTTATGGGCTCGACGCACAAGTCGTTCCCCGGCCCGCAGGGCGGCATC
This sequence comes from Nitrososphaerales archaeon, assembly GCA_049515775.1. Classification (GTDB taxonomy): domain Archaea; phylum Thermoproteota; class Nitrososphaeria; order Nitrososphaerales; family Gagatemarchaeaceae; genus Gagatemarchaeum. Next base: position 1,739 of record JBEKTS010000105.1, read on the forward strand.
GTGCTGGGTAACAGCGAGGAGGTCTTCAAGAGGGTCGCGACGAAGATGTACCCGGCCATAGTCGACAACATCCACTGGAACCGGGTCGCCTCCCTCGCCCTCACGCTCACGGAGATGCTCCAGTTCGGCAAGAGCTACGCCCAGGCGGTCATCAAGAACTCCCAGACGCTCGGCAAGGCGCTGGCCGACAAGGGGGTGATGGTGCGCGGCGCGGCCCACGGGTACTCCAAGTCGCACCAGGTGCTGCTGGCCTACGACAAGGCCAAGTGCGAGTTCATCGCCAGGAGGCTCGAGGAGTCGAACATCATCATCGACAACCTCTGCAGGGTCGGCACGAGCGAGGCGACGCGCATGGGGATGGGCCCGGCCGAGATGGAGGAGGTCGCCGACATCATCGCGACGGTGATCCAGGGTAAGAAGCCGGCGGACATCGTCAAGAAGCGGGTCAAGTCCCTGATCAAGGACTTCAAGACCCCGAGGTACGTGCTCAGGACCGCCGTAGAGGCGGCCGCGAAGGCCTAGGGGCCCGCTGCGCGGGGCGGCGGCCTCGCCCGGGAAGGGGGAAGCAGCTGCGGGACGAAGCGGTCGCACCCATCGCCGAGGCCCTTCGGGCGGCTCCTCCCCTCTTCGGCTCGTCGTGGGCACGGCAGGGGCCCGATGGGTCTTGCGGTGGGGTTGCTCCTCCGCGGGCGTGCGATGCGGTGACGCGACGAGCGGAGGAAGGTCCCGCGTCGGGGGATTCTATGCATGAATTTGAAATTCATCCTTGCTTATTTGTACTTCATGAAGCTTATTACGAGACCCCGACCCAGAAAACCACAATGAATCGAAGGATCGTGTTCGCTGCCGTCGGCATCGCGCTGCTCTTTGCGACGCCCGCGCTCACCATCGCTCCCGTCGGAGCGGTCCCCGCGAGCGGCCTCTACGCCGCGTTCTGGAAGGCGACGTTCTTCGGGTCGCCGATGGCGGCGTGGCCCGCCTGCACGACCGAGACCACCCCGCCCGCGGGAGCGCCTTCGAGCACGGCGCCGACCGCCACCGAGATCGACCCCAACGTGGCTCACGGGGCGTCCACCGGCTTCTACTGGGTCGAGAGCTCCACCCCCGGGTTCGGCACGGGCACCGGCACCGGCTTCACCGTGGGGAGCACGACCTTCCTTAACACCGCCTTCAGCACGGAATGGACGGGCTACATCTACCTCTCGACCGGCACCACGTACTACTTCCAGACGACGAGCGACGACGGCTCCTGGGTCTACCTCAACACGACCCCCGCGAGCTCGACCATCACCTCGGCGGACCTGATAGTGAACAACGGGGGTGTGCACGGCCCCGGCTCCGCGGACTCCTCCGGGATCACCGTAGGCTCGTCCGGGTACTATGCGATAGAGGTCGACTACTACGAGACCTGCGACTCGCAGTCCGGGATCGACCTCTCGTGGTCCACCGGGTCTCCCGCCAACTTCAGCGTCATCCCCTCCACCGCCTTCACGCCCGCCCAGATAGGGTCCAACGCGCCGGTGACCGTCTCCGGCGTCCCGCAGTTCGCCCTGGCCGCCCCGCTCGTGGCTGCCTTCGGCCTGCTCGCGATCGCCCTCGTGAAGAAGAGGGCGTCCCCGCGGATCGTTCCGAGCGCCTGAGTCGGGCCAGCCCCCCTGGGGCCAGCCATCGGTCGGCTCGGCCGGGTGAGGGCGGTGGTCCCCACAGGGCTCCCGTCGCACCGACCGCCAGCGCAACTCTGATTAGGGCCGAGGGGGAAACGGTCCGCTGTCATGGAGTACGTCAGACTTGGTGATAGCGGGCTCAAGGTGTCCCGCCTGTGCATAGGCTGCATGTCTTTCGGCGGGATGTCCTCGGGCTACTTCGCATGGACGCTCGACTACGAGGCCGCGCGGCCGATAATAGACAGGGCGATCGACCTCGGGATCAACTTCTTCGACACCGCGGACATGTACTCGGAGGGGAGGTCCGAGCAGGTCCTCGGCAGGGCGGTCGCAGGGCGGAGGGACGACCTCGTCATCGCGACGAAGGTCTACAACCCGATGGGCCCCGGCCCGAACGACAGGGGGCTGTCCCGGAAGCACATCCGCAGGGAGGTCAAGAGGTCGCTGGAGCGGCTCGGGATGGACTACATCGACCTCTACCAGATCCACCGCTGGGACTACGACGCGCCCATAGAGGAGACCCTGCGGACCCTGGATGGGCTTGTCCGCGACGGCTCGGTCAACTACATCGGGGCGTCGTCGATGTGGGCCTGGCAGTTCGCCGAGGCGCTCGACCTGAGCAAGGCGCTGGGGCTCGAGAGGTTCGTCTCGATGCAGGACCACTACAACCTGGCCTACAGGGAGGAGGAGCGCGAGATGATCCCGCTCTGCAGGTCCCGGGGCGTCGGGCTCATCCCCTGGTCGCCGCTCGCGAGGGGCTTCCTCACGGGCAAGTACCGGCGCGACGAGGCCCCGGCCGGCAAGAGGTACGAGAGCGACGTGCTCCTGAAGCAGCGCTTCTTCAAGCCCCAGGACTTCGACGTGCTCGACGCCCTGGAGGCGGTCGCCAAGGAGAAGGGGGCGACGCCCGCGCAGGTGGCGCTCGCCTGGCTGCTCCACAAGCCGGGGGTCGCCTCGCCCATAGTCGGGATAAGCAAGGTCGAGCAGCTGGAGGAGCTGGTCTCGGCCCTCGAGATCAAGCTCTCGGCCGACGAGGTCGGGAGGCTCGAGGCGCCCTACCACCCCCGGAAGATCGAAGGACACTTCTGAGCTGCGGGGACCGGGCCGGGGAGGAAGAGGAGCGCGGGTGGCCGGGTGAGCGCCCCGGTCCCTCGCCCCCTCCCTTTCTTTCTTCCTTCCTTCCTTCCTCGCTCGCCCGGTCAGCCGTGGTGGGGGATACCCAGCGCCATGTCGGTCATCCTCATCGAGTCTGCCGCCGAGGTCTCGCTGGCGATGGCCCTGATCGCGTCCACGTTCTCCGGGACGACTATGGCCTCCTGCTGGACGCCCAGGAACAGGCAGACCTCGTCGCCATCGACGACCGAGACCGAGTCGCGCCAGACCACGGCCTCGTAGACGTCGTTGCGCGACCTGCCCCTCTCCCTCGCCCAGTCGATGACCTGCGCCGTCGACTTGAACCCCGACTTGCCGTCGACCGCCAGGACCCTGGGCTCTCCGGTCAGGGCCTCGACCGCCTCCTCCCTGGTCGGCGGCCTCTTCGTGGTGACCATCAGGCTGTGCAGGTGCATGTGGGTGACGGGTACCTTCACGGCCATCGTCTCTATCCTCATCCCGGCGAGGACGGTCTGGACGTCCGGCCCGTGGTGCGACGGGAGCGTGATCGGGTCCGGGACGATGGCGTCGATCGGCCCCTTCGATATCTCGTCGGGGTCGGCGGCCCTCCTGATCAGGACGACCCTCGCCCTGGCCACGCCGAACCTCTGGTCGAGCGCGTGCAGGGTCCTGCACAGGCCGGTCGTGTTGCAGCTCACGACCCTGGTCGTCGACCTCCCCCTGACCGAGTCGTAGTTGCACTGGGCGTTGAACGACGAGCCGGTCAGCTCGTGCTCCTCTCCCCCCTGGAAGATCGCCTTCACCCCCGCCATCTCGTATACGGGCTTGTACTCGGCGCCCAGCTCGGGCGTCGCGTCGACGATGACGTCGACGAGCTTCAGGAGGTCGCCGAGCGTCCCGGCGTAGGGGACCTTGGCCTTCTCGAAGGCCGCGGTGTGCTCGGCGTTGGCGACGTAGACCGGGATGCCCTTCTCGAGCGCCATCGTCGACCGGTAGTCAGGCTTGGCCTTGGTGACGCCCACCAGCTCCATGTCGTCCTGGAGGCCGACAGCGTCGGCCACCCTCCGTCCTATGGTGCCGTAGCCGTTGATACCAACTCTGATCATTTGGCCCACTTGGACGCGGCCCTCTCGAGCGCGTCCATAAGAGGTAATCGTTTGCCCGCCAGGTACTGGACCAGCGCGCCCCCGGCCGTGGAGACGTGGTCGATGGAGTCACCTACGCCGAACCGGTTGAGCGCGGCCGAGAGGTGGCCCCCGGAGACGATCGTCGTCCCGAACGAGTTGGCCATCGCCCTGAGGAGCATCTCCGTGCCCCGGGAGAACTCGGCGTACTCGAAAGCCCCGGGCGGCCCCGACATGAAGACCGTCCCCGCCCCCTTGATCTGGCGGGAGTACCGGTCGATGGTGTGCGCCCCGACGTCCAGGACCGCCATCCCCTCGGTCACCTCGGAGACGTCGAGCTCCAGCCTCTCCCCGCCGCGCTTGACCGCGACGTCGGACGGCATCTCGAAGGTCTGCGGGTGGTCGTCGATGAGCTGCCTCGCCTTGACGAGCATCTTCGCCTCGCTGTCGACCTTCAGCGTCCCCCGGTACTTGCCCTTGGACTTTAGGAAGACCAGGCCGACGAGCCCCGAGAGGAGCACCTTGTCGGCGCGGTTGTTGGCGATGAGGGCGTCGATGGCCTCGATCCGGTCGGTGACCTTGGCGCCGCCGAGCACCGTGACGTAGGGGCCCTTCTCTATGCCGAAGATGCGCTCGAGCTTCATCAGCTCCCGGGCGACCGTCCTGCCGGCGCAGGTGGGCATCAGGCCGGCGAAGCCGACGATCGAGGGCGGCGAGCGGTGGGCGGTCGGAAAGGCGTCCAGGATGCAGGCGTCCAGGTGCGGCCTGAGCCGCGTGACCAGGACCGTCTTCTCGGCGTCAGCGGGCGTGAACTCGACGTTCTCCTCGGCGGTGAACCTGAGGTTGTCCAGCATGATGACGTCCCCGGGGGACGAGCCGTCGATGGCGGCCTGGGCGGCCTCGCCGAAGACGTCCTGGACGAACCGGACCTCCTTGCCCAGGATCCTGGAGAGCGCCGCGGCGTGCTTGTCCATCGAGATGTAGTCGTAGCGGCCGACCCTGCCCTGGTGCGACGCGACTACGACGATCGACCTCGGCAGGTCGCGTATCGTCATCGCCGCCTCCTCTATCCGGCTCAGCTCGAGCAGCTCGCCCGTCTCCGGATGGACCGGCGTGTTGATGTCGACCCTGACGAACACACGCTTCCCATCAAGATCCAGGTTGTCCATTGTCAGCGTCTTCGCGGGCATTACTACAACGCACCGGCCCCTCCGTGCTGACGAATTATATGCTTTGGAGGGAGGAACGGGAAACGTTCAGTCCGGGCGGTCGGATCCCGACGCACTAGGTCCGGCCTGGGGAAGGACTCCGGCGGGTACCGGTCTGGGGGCCTGCCCTCGACCGTGGGGCGAACCACGGGGGAGATAAGGAGGGGGGAGGAGGAGGAAGGAGCATCCATCCACTTCGGCCCAACCTCGCTGGTCCTCCGTTCCGTTATGGCGAAGCTGAAACCGGCCCAACGACCAACTCTGGGCCACCTCCAACGTGGACAGGGGCACCCAAGGGCGGGCAGCCACCTCTGGACTCTGAAACTCTGGTTTTGCCCCGGGCCGGCCTATGGCACTTCGGGCCTGGCTCGGCGTGGCCGGGGCGGCTGGGAGGCGGACCCGGACCGGGCGACAGACAATCGCCGGCGAGGGTCGGCTGGGTGTCACCGACCCATGATAGGAGAAGCGTCTTACATGTAAGATTCATCCAATTTGAGCGTGTATGCGTGTATTGTCCGAGATGTTGCAAATATTGCAATGCGCCTGAGGTTCGCCATCATCGGGTGGCCGCTGGTCGGACCAGTCAACTAACCTGACCAGTCAACTAACCTGACCAGTCAACTAACCTGACCAGTCAACTAACCTGACCAGTCGTGGGACGGTGCCGGGAGACGCCAGTCCAAAGTATCCTCAGTCGGTGTCAGAAAACCAGCGGATGTTGGAAACGGGACTTCTCGGCGAATCGTCTTGAGAGGCCGAGCCGGTCGTCGAGAATCCCGGGCCCGCAGTCTCACCTGATGAGAGCCGAACGTTCAGATTATTCATAGGCTTTCTGCCATATGTCTCGCACGAAATTTATTAGCCGGGCTGGGATATGATTCCTGTTGAAGGCTGATCGGGCAGCTTACTTCCCACGTCGCATCGCAGCCATCGCACCACTCGGCGAAGGCGTCCACCACCTGGTCGTCGTAGCTCGGCACGGGGCCAAGGGGCTCTCCGAGGTCGCCGAGCTCCTGGCGCGCCACGACGTGAACCTGCTGAATGGCGGCACCTACGAGTCCGCCCAGAAGCGGGAGTTCCTCTTCAACGTCTACGTCGACACGTCGGAGGCCGATTGCTCGACCGAGGTGCTGGTCGCCCAGCTGAAGGACCTCCCCTCCGTGCTCGCGGCCTCGGCTTCCAGGACCGAAGACGAAGTCTACGACCAGCGGCTCTTCCCGGTGGAGCTCTTCGAGAAGTACAGGGCCGCGATAGTGCCGGCCGAGTCGATGGTGTCCATGGAGAGGGACCTTGAAGAGCGGATCGGAAGGCAAGGCCTGCACGTCCTCTTCGAGGTGGGTCGGTCCACCGGTCTCGGACTCAGCGCACACCACCGGAAGATGCTCCCTGACGCGGGGAAAGAGATCCTCCTCGGCGCCGCGCTCGACGACGTCCGTGCCCTCGGCTGGGGGCTGGTGAGCGTTGAGATGCTGGCCAGGATGACGCCGCTGACGCGGGTCAAGGTCAGGGAGCCTATCTTCGCGGGCATCCGGGACGCCAGCTCCAGCTGGTGGCTCATGGGGCTCGTCTCGGGGTTCCTGGAGGCTACCTTCGGCCACAGGACCGTGCCCTCGGCGGGGACCGAGTATGACGCGG
>JBEKTS010000105.1:8498-11492 GCA_049515775.1 Nitrososphaerales archaeon
AGTTCCAGGCCGACCCCCGGTCGGCCGAGGACCTGGTCTAGGCGGAGACCCCATCTCTTCGCCGTCCGGACCGGATGACGTCCTGGCGGAAGCTACGATTGATAGGCGCCCGCTCCCGGCCGGGACCGCGCCGTCGCCCCCGAGTGCTAGACCCCGAAGAGGTGGCTCCTCATGTGGACGGTGTACTCCACCTCGTATTCCGTGATGAACGAGCAGTAGGGACACTGTCTGAGGTTCGGCGGCAGGGTCGGCTCGGCCCTCCTCCTCGCCGCCGCCACGGGGTCGGCCGAGTGGACCACGATCTTCTCGCCGTGCACCTCGATGGAGTAGTACTGCGCGTCCTTCCTGCGGGAGACGAACTCGGAGACTATGGGCTGGAGGTCATCGACCCCGAGCTTCTCGTCCGTGAGCCGATCGATGACTATGCCGTCGAGCTGCACCAGGGCCAGGGCCCTCCCCTCGAGCGAGTCGGAGATGGCGGCTGCCAGCGCCAGCTTCTCGTCGGCGGAGAGCTCCGAGCAGTCGATGGTGAGCACACCAGCGGCTGCCCGGCGCCGAATAAAAGCGAGGCAGGCGGGGGGTGCAGGGCTTAAGTACCCATGAAGACTATTGTTTCTATGGAATCAATGGACTCGACCACCATCACCGTCTCCGCGAGGACGCGGCGGGAGCTCCTCAGGGTCGCAGGCGAGCTGCAGCTCCGGAGCGGCAAGAAGATCGACTATGAGGACGTCATACGTTACCTCCTGGCGAGATCTACGAAGGACGAGCGCTTGCTGCTGCAGGCTGTGAGACCCAGCGGACGGTCGTCCGCCGAAATCCAGGAAGCGCTGCGACAGGGCCGCTCAGAAGACCGCCGAGGAGAGGAAGAGCTCGAGCACCGGTACACCTGAGGGCGACCTGGCGCTGGACTCGGGCGTCCTCTTGGAGCTGATCGAGGGGACGCCCAAGGGGGCCTCGCTCGTGGACCCCATCCGAACGCTGAAGATGGTTCCTCACGTGAGCCCCGTGAACCTTGCGGAAGCAGGATACATAGTCTGCCGAAAGTTGGGCCGGGCCGCGGCCAGGGCGAGCATCGACTTCCTGCTCGGATCGGGCTACTTGGTTGTCGAGGACGACCTATCGGTGCACATGGCGGCATCCGAGATCAAGTGCGCGCGGTCGCTCTCCCTGGGAGACTGCTATACGTTCGCCGTGGCGCGCCTGACCGGCTCGCCGGCGCTCTTCGCGACCCACGAGAAGGAGCTCGTCGAAGAGATGCGGAAGCGGCCCTTCGAGGAGCGCATCCTCTTTCTGGATTAGGGCGAAGGGGACTGAGCGGGCGGATAGTATCGCAATGAAGCCGGCTATCAAGCTTGATAGCAAGCTTGATGGTGCCGCTCGCGACAGCGCCAACTCTGTCGTACCGCTAGATCGACGCGGCGTCTTACGCGAGCAAGCGGAGCCGACTGAGGAGCGGGCTGGGCTCGGCATGGCACCCTCCCCGCAGATCAAGACGGTTCGAGGGGAGACATTGTCGGGAGTTCCCGCGAGCCATACGTCTGATCATCCTTGTTCGCTGACTAGCTTGGGACGGATGCCTCGCGACCAGGGTCTCCGCCGGCCGGCTTTTCCCTACGGACTGCTCGGTAGATGCCGGGGGCACGAGATCCAGCATCGGCGTGGAAGCTCCCTCCCCTCACCAGTGAAGGACAGAGCAAGTTTCCGATCTCGCTAGGCTTGGCCGTCATCCACCGTCGCCGGCCCCGACGAAATATCGAGCTCGCTATCAAGCTCGATGAGCCTGCCTGGTCACGGAGGGTCAGGGCACGTGGCTACGGTCCAGGCATTCGAGGGGGCGGCGCCTTGGTCTATAGGCGTGATCGTGGTGACCGATCCGACCTCGCCGCTGGGGGACGCTGCCGACGAGGTGTAGCCGTATGGGCCGTCGGCGGTCGTGGAGGGGTAGTAGTCTGTCACCACGGAGCCGTAGACGGTCGTGAAGTTCCCGTTCGTCTCGGTCGAGTACGCCAGGGAAACCAGGGCGAGCGACGTCAGCGCGCCAGCTCGGGGGTCCATGCCCTGTCGCACCCCAATCGTGTGGTTTCGATTTGTCCGAACGTCCGCGGCGGTTCGAGCGGGTCGCCGAAAAGGAGCCCGAATCGGGCGATTCGAGGAAAAGAGTCGGGTCTTTGAGGGCGAAATGGGCATGGGGTGACAAGCGAGAAATCCCCTCCGGCGCCCGTTTTTCCTATCTTTGGGTTTGGACGTGGGCGGTTAAATATCCACTACGGGTTCAGAATTGTGCCGACCGACAGGCCAAACAAGTCCAGGCTGACCATAAACGTCACGATTGATGAGGCACTTCGTATCCGGATCACACAGCTGGGCATCTCACCGGCGAGCGTTGCGAAAGCGGCGCTCAAGGCGGAGGTGAAGAGAGTCGAGAAGAACCGGATCCTTCGGGCAATCCAGAAGGAGGATCCTCGTGTTTCAGAATCTGACCTGAGGAAGAACTCGGTGAGGATTCAGAACCTCAAGAAGATGGCCTCGGTGGAGGAACCGTTTCTCGACGTCGAATCTGTTAGCCATTGAGGTACCCCGCAGGGACATAAAGTGGTATCGAAAAATGTCATCCCGAATCATCCTGATGCTTTGCTCCCAGGAGCGTGTTTATGTCCCTGGAGGATACACTATACATTTAGAGGACGTCGCTTGCGGTGTTCCCCTCCAGGGGAACTACGTGTAAACTGAGAAAATTGCAGGTTTTCATGTCGCGCCACCCCGCCGGTCGGTGGTCGGCCCCCAAAAGGTCGGCGACCCAGGCGAACGCAGCTCCCGGTCGTTCGTCATGGTGCCCGGGGCCGACCAGGAGGTGGCGATCGCGGCGATCATCCGGTCGTGCGCCTCGGGCACCCGGGAACCCAAAAAATCGGCCCACGGCGCCAGGCCCATGGGGGTCTGCGACAGGTACCCCGAGGCGCCCACTCCCTCGAGGAGCTCGGCCATCACCCC
>JBEKTS010000106.1:0-12148 GCA_049515775.1 Nitrososphaerales archaeon
GCGGCCCCCACGACCGAGAGGTACGGGGTGACGGTGCGGAAACCGCGCGGGACCGGCGGGACCCTCGTCGCTTTCTTCCTAGAGACCATGATGATCGGGGCTTTTCTTCGGACCCCTGCATATTTAGCGTTTGGGATGCGCCTCCCTCCGACCGGGCTTCGGCCCGAGGCGAGCCGGCAACGTCCCACGTCGACCGGAGGTCGGACCGACGCTCGACGAGCCCGATGGGACGCCCTGCGCGACGGTCTCCCTCGTCGGCGGCATCGTGGACGTCGCCGAGCCCGGGTCCGGTCGGCCTCCCCTCCTTTTCTTCCCTTTTCTCCCTCCATCACGGTGCGTCGCCGCCGTCGAGCGGCTCGGCGGGGAACCGCCCCGCCCTCCTTAAGTATCCAGTCGGGTCGGCGGCCGCCCATGAGGTCCAAGTGTCCAAAGTGCGGCGCGGTCTTCGAGCACGGACTGGGGCTCGGCAGCCTGTTGCACGTCGCCGGCTCCACCATCAACAAGTGCCCGGCGTGCGGCCACATCGCCATGATGTACAACCACGTCACCGACCCGATAACCTGGCCTCCCGAGGCGGGCAAGAAGGCGGCCGAAGCGCAGCCGCCACCCACCGACGAGGAGCTTCAGAAGAAGAGGCTCGACGACTCGAAGTACGAAGACTCCAGCGGCTCCTGAGGCAGCGGGTGCCTCCACCGATGTCGCCGATGATAGAGGCGGACGGGCTCACCAAGCGGTTCGGGAACAACACCGCCGTCAGCGACCTCTCGCTGCGCGTCGACGAGGGCGAGGTCTTCGGGTTCCTGGGGCCGAACGGGGCCGGCAAGACCACGACCGTCCGCATGCTCTGCTGCCTCATCTCGAAGACGAGCGGGGGCGCGAAGGTCGGGGGATACGACCTGGGGCGGGCCGGGGACCGGACCCAGATCCGGGGGATGGTCGGGATCCTCCCCGAGAGCCCGGGCCTCTACGACGACCTGAGCGCCTACAGGAACCTCGACTTTTACGGGAAGATGTACCACTGCCCCGACGGCCCGAGGAGGGAGTCCATCGAGCGCCTGCTCCGGATGCTGGGACTCTGGGAGAGGAGGGACGACCTCGTGGGGACGTACTCCAAGGGGATGAAGCAGAAGGTCGCCATAGCCAGGGCGGTCGTCCACGACCCCCGGATCGTCTTCCTGGACGAGCCGACGGCCAACCTCGACCCCGAGTCCTCGAAGACCGTGAGGGACTTTATCCTCGAGCTCAAGAAGGAGGGTCGGACCGTCTTCCTGAACACCCACAACCTCGACGAGGCCCAGAGGGTCTGCGACAGGATAGGCATATTGAAGACCTCGCTCGTGGCCGTGGGCTCCCCGGGAGAGCTCAGGTCCTCCCTCTGGGGGAGGAAGACCGTCGTCCACCTCGCCTCGGTCACCGACGGGGTCCTGGCTGCGGTGAAGGGCGCGGGCCCGAGGAACGTGGAGGTCGTGGACGGGACGCGGCTCATCGTGGACGTGGACGACCCGGACCGGGACAACCCCGACATGGTCCGCGCGATCGTCGCGGCGGGCGGCGACGTACGCTTCGTCACCGAGCTCCGGCCGACGCTCGAGGACATCTATCTGCGGCTGCTCAAGGGCGGCGCCGGCGTGGGAGGGGCGGCCTCCTCATGAGGCTCGGCGACTCGTGGACGGTGGCCATGAAGGACATCTCGACCTTCCGGAGGAAGAGCTACATCCTCTACTCGCTCGTGGCGCTCCCGGTCGTCCTCGCGGTCGTCCTGCCCGGGTCGCTCCTCTTCTCCGGAGCCAACGGGTCGGTGCCGGCCTCGACGCTGGTCCAGCTGCTCCAGGCCGAGCTCAGCATCCTGATCATGCTCGCCGCGATCCTCCCTTCCGTGATCGGGTCCTACAGCTTCATCGGGGAGAAGGTCGAGAAGAGCCTCGAGCCGCTCCTGGCGACGCCCGCCTCGGACGAGGAGCTGCTGCTGGGCAAGTGCCTCGCCGCCTTCCTCCCCTCGGTCGCGGCCACGTACGTGGGCGCGGCGATCTTCATGGCGATCTCCGACGCGGCGACCTACGGGCGGCTGGGGTACCTGCTCTTCCCGGACGCCGACGCCGCCGTCATCCTCCTGCTCGCCGTCCCGTTCGCCTCGATCCTCTCGGTGGAGTTCAGCGTCATCGTCTCGTCGCGGGTCAACGACATCCGGGCGGCCCAGCAGCTCGGGTCCCTGATCATCCTGCCGATGGTCCTGATCTTCCTCCTAGGAGAGACCGGGACGCTCTCGATCGACCCGTTCCACCTCCTGATCGTCTCGGGGATCCTCCTCGTGGGCGACGTGGGCCTGGCCTTCGTGAGCCGGGCGACGTTCCAGCGAGAGGAGATACTCACGCGGTGGAAGTAGCGGCCGCAGGCAGGCGGACGGGCCGTAGGGGTCTCCGACGGCCCGCCTCCAAGGGGCCGGCGTCGGCCGCGGAGAGGCCCGCAAAGGCGTAAGTATCGGTGCCGGGCCCGAGGTCCCATGTCGATCTTCGACCCGCTGCAGTGGATCGCCACCGCGTTCGTCATTTTCTTCGTCATGCTGATCGTCGGGGGGGTGCTGCTCAGGCTCTACCGGGCCCTGGTGGGAGAGATGCCCGTGGAGGGGCAGACGCGGACCAGACGGCGCCGGCTCGGGGAGCCCGTCCCCGGGGCGCGGAGCTCAGCGAGTCCGAGCGAGCGCTAGACCGGAGAGGCGTCCCATCCCGGGATCCGGCCGCAGGTGGCGACGGGGGTCACGGTCGAGGGGGCGAACGAGCGGCGCGATGATCCAGAACGCCAAGCACCAGCACCTCCAGGCAGTCAACGGGAGGGGGTCGCCTAAGCACGACCACCGAAGTCACGGGAACCCCCTCGGAACACCCCTTAAACCTTAAATAATGAGGCCCTGAGCGTGGATTTCGTAAAGGTAGTTATTCGCAATGGCAGACAAACCCCACCTGAACCTCATCGTGACCGGTCACGTAGACCACGGGAAGTCGACCTCCATGGGCCACTTCCTCTTCGACCTCGGAGCGGTCGATCAGCGGACCATCGACGAGTTCGCGCGCGAGTCCGAGAAGACCGGTGCGGGTGATTCGTTCAAGTACGCCTGGGTCCTCGACCAGCTCAAGGACGAGAGGGAGCGCGGAGTCACGATCGACCTCGCCTTCCAGAAGTTCGAGACGAACAAGTACTTCTACACGCTCATCGACGCTCCCGGGCACCGCGACTTCATCAAGAACATGATCACCGGCGCCTCTGAGGCGGACGCGGCCGTCCTGGTGGTCTCGGCGAAGACCGGAGAGAAGGACACGGCGCTCGGCGCCGGCGGCCAGGCGAGGGAGCACGCCTTTCTCCTGAAGACGCTCGGCGTCAACCAGCTCGTCGTCGTCATCAACAAGATGGACGACCAGACCGTCCAGTACAAGGAGGCCATGTTCCTGGCCGCGAAGCAGGACGTCGAGAACCTGCTAAAGGCGTCCGGCTACAACGTCAGCAAGATCAGGTTCATCCCCATCTCGGGCTGGACCGGCGAGAACGAGGTCAAGGCCTCGACCAACATGCCCTGGTACAAGGGGCCGACCCTGCTGCAGGCACTCGACGAGTTCGTCGAGCCTCCGAAGCCCATCGACAAGCCGCTCAGGCTCCCCATCCAGGACGTCTACACGATCACCGGAGTCGGCACGGTCCCCGTCGGGAGGGTCGAGACCGGGAAGATAACGGTCGGCCAGTCCGTGGCGATCATGCCCGAGGGACTCACCGCTGAGGTCAAGTCCAGGCGATGGCGGGCGACAACATCGGGTTCAACCTCAGGGGCGTAGCCAAGACCGACTTCCACCGGGGTTCCGTGCTGGGCCCGACCAACTACCCGCCCACCATAGCGAAGGAGTTCCTCGCCCAGATCATCGTCGTCTTCCACCCGACCGCCATAGCGGCAGGGTACACCCCGGTGCTCCACGCACACACCGCCCAGGTCGCCGCCACGATCACCGAGATAGTCGCGAAGATCGACCCCAGGACGGGCCAGCCCACCGAGGAGAAGCCCAAGACGATCAAGACAGGGGACTCGGCCATCGTCAAGATCACGCCGCTGCGCCCGGTCGTCCTCGAGACCTTCAAGGAGTTCGCGGAATTGGGAAGGTTTGCGCTTCGAGACATGGGTAGCACTGTGGCAGCGGGCATAGTTCGGGAAATCACCGTCAAGGGCCAAGTCGAGAAGGCCGTCGCAAAAGCATAGCCCGCACTCTTCTGGAGGCCCCCTCGACAGGCGGCATTGTCAAGGGGTCTCCTTCCCCTTCCGACCAAGGTTCGTCCTCGAGGGTCTGCCTTCTTACAACGATATCCTCGGGTTCCGTCCAGCCCGTCCCGATATGGTGGAGTGTCGTCATTGCTCATCGGAGAGTCCCCGGGAGTGCTGATGATTCCCCCTCCCCTCCCCAGTACCCTATCAGGTGAGATACTCTCGAATTGTAGGCTGGAGCCCCTTTAGCTATTCTTCCTTTACGACGTGATCGAGCAGACCACCGCCTAGAATGTAAAGAAGAGAGATTGGGTTTAGTCTCGTTTGTACTTCATGAGCTGATTGTATCTGTAACCACGCGTGAATTCGTTGACGATGGGTAGGTCGGCTGCTTCTATGGCGCGGACGACGGACCGCAGTGGAGTTCCTTTCTCGGTTCTCGTATAGGCGCTCGGGAGCTTCAGACCGTGTAGAAGGTTGGTCACGAAGTCGGCGTTTGGTACGCTCGTTATCTCGACGACGTACTTCTTGACGCAGCCGTCGGAGTCCGCCAGTGCTTGCGCGAATCGTTTTCGGAAGCTGAATGGCGTGCTGAGAATCCAGTCCATCTTCAGCTGGTTCAGTGTAGTGCATTCTCCCCATTGGAGTCCTAGTCCTGCTGAGAACGTCCAAGCGAGCAAAGGAGACCTGTCCGATGTCCATCTGTATGCTGCTGAAGGATGCCTGCCGAACCTGGTGCTGCCAGTTGGTTGCTTGTCTCGTTTACGATCCATCCCGATGCCCAGGCTATTCGCGCACATGCAGACGAATTCGCCGAGCTGCTCGTTTGTTGGCTGTTTCAGGGTGAGGTGCAGGTCGATGCTCGAGGAGGTGAAGCGTTCTTGTTTCCCGCCTGTCTTGCTCGCGTCTCCCACCAGGATTCCAGTAGGTATGCGAACAAGTCTTCTCTCATCCCATCGATCCGTTGTCTTGACAGGCCGAACCGATTCGCACGTTCATATCTGCTTTCGAGTGGTGCTAGCTGAGCCACAACGGTCGAGATATCGTCGTCGCTCTGTATGGTTGTGGGGACCTGAATCCACGGTCCCTGTACGTTCCCGCCCGACTCGAGCCTGAGTGGAAGGAGCTTCCAACCGGTTCTGACCGTGTTCCGCAGCGCTGCGTCTGCCACTCGTATGAGATATGGTCGCTTCGTGCCTCTCGTCCACGCCGTGATCATGGAATTGTCTATCTTCGTTGCCCTGGCCGCTTCGGTCAGCCCGACCTCAAGAGGCAGATTGACGAAGTCGCAGAACTTTCTAAGCTGCTCCAGTCCGTCAGCGGATGCGCTGATTCCCCAGACTCGTTCGTCCAGGTACTTCAGCACCGCCTCGGGACCGTCGCCCAACAACTTCGCCAGTTCCTCCGAGATCTTCGGCGGATCCCGGTCTTTCCGATGCAGCCCTCCGTACGGGACTTCCGTGCACCTTCAGCCACTTGCTGACGGTGCTCGGAGTCGCCCCGACCTCCTCCGCGATGGCCACAGCCGACATCCGTCGCTGCCGAAACATCTCGACCCACGGCTTCGTGTTCTCGAGGTTCCAGTATCCGCGGAAGTGCCGCTTCCTTGTGCCCTTCGGGCGACCCCCTTTACCTCCAGGGCCTCCGCCCGTTCTTCCGTCTTCGCTGGTCATTGTTTACACCGAGTTTCTTAGTCGCCTGCGGCCGCATCAGACCGGCGAACTTTAGTCCCCCGAGGCAACTCGGTCTGATGGGGTCCGAATGGTTCGTGGTCCACACCCTTCCCTCTCTCTACATGAATCACGGCCGGCCATGCCTCATCGCGCCAACTCACGACCTCGTCAGGCGCTGCCTTCCATCCTTGCCTTCGATTCTTGGTTCGACGGGGCATCGGTCGCTCGCATAACTGCAACGAGACCCTCGCGCTCGTTATGAGCACCAACGACCGGGACGGTCTCCGACCGGGCCTCGCCCGATCCGTCTCGCACTATTGGCCGTCTTTCCGATGGGCTCTCGACGATGGCGCTGCCATCAGGACTCGTTCGGCACGCCCTCTTGCCGCCTCTGGCGTGCCTCCTTTAAGTTCCGTTGGCCGTTCGAGCGCAGGCGGCGACCGGATCGGCCTTGGCTGCGCCTCTCGGACGACCGTAAGGGCGTCGGTGGCTCAGACGCATGAATCCGGAATCAATTGCCATGGTTCCCGAATCCATCCCGATGAATCTCAGGTCAATCGAGATGAATCCGGAATCTATCGGGCATAAATAGAAAGGCACCCGTTGCGCTTTTGAAGACATTTGATGGCTAGAGGCTCTGTCGGGCACTCCCGGGCTCTCGTCGTTTCCCTGATGGCGGTGGCCCTCTTGACGCTGGCCGTGACCGGGACATCGCCGGTCGCCGCAGCGGGCATACGCCAGCTCTGCGTCTACGTGGACAGCCCCTCGACCCCCTTCTCGGCCGGGCACGTCTTCGTCCAGCTCATAAGCAACAACGTGGCCGGGAGCCGCAACCAGGTCTACGGCCTCTACCCGAGCACGTCCAACATCTTCGGCGGCGCAGGTGTGATTCAGAACGACGCCGCCCGTCACTGGGACTGGAAGATCTGCTACGACATCACCCTGGCCCAGTACAACGCGCTGGTCGCTTTCGTGACCGCGGCGATAGCGGCCCCGCCTGCCTTCAACCTCTTCAACTCCAACTGCGTCGTCTGGGCCTCGGCCGTCGCGGCGACCATCGGCATCACCCTCCCGACCTTCAACAACCGGCTCGGCATACCAGACCCCTACGCCTTCGAGTCCACCCTGTCCGCCGCGGGCAACGGCGCCGTGATCGGCGGAGGCACGGTCCACAACAACCCCGGGAACGTGGCGCCGACCGCCAGCGGCGACCCGCCGCCGGAGTGCTGCTCCTATGACGCGGACGCGCAGTACGGCATCTCGCAGCCGGCCCAGCTGGCTTCGAGCCTGCAGATCAACTACACGCCGACGACCGAGCCGAACTCCACGGTCGGAATGGGCGACACGGTGGAGGTGCAGGTGCTCGGAGGCACCCCCTCGAGCAGCGTCATCTACGTCGACTGGGGCGACGGCACGAACAGCTCGCAGACCGCCGACGCCACGCACACCTACGGCGCGACGGGCTCCTACTCGGCAGCCCTCGTCGTCATCAACAGCGTCGACCTCGAGCGGGAGTCCATAACGGTCAACGTGGTCAGCGGCAGCACGGGGCCGCAGATGGTCCAGATAGAGAACCCGTCGGACGCGGGCTCCCCCACGGTCTACGGCGAGAACGTCCCCGTCACGCCGACCCCCGAAGGGACCACGACCACGGGGGTCCCAGAGTTCGCCATACCGTCGGTGGTGATTGCTGCGCTGGCCTTCGCCTGCATGGCGCTGCTGCTCCCCCGGATGAGGAGGGGCGGCAGCCACGCCCGGTCGTCCGGGGACGGGGCGGTCCCGGGCACGCGCGCTCGAAGCCGCTGGATGGAGGCTCGCCGAGGTGGCGTTGCGGTGGCCATAGAGAACGAGAGCCAGATAGACCAATATACGCCTCGTTCCCCGTGATGGGCGACGGAGCTTGTCTGGGTTGGCTGTTCATGACTTGAATGTCTCGCCCATACGGAAAGGCACATTCGCGACTAGGGGTTGCCTAGACTCATCGCGAGAGGCGCGCGCCGACGGCGTCTTCCTTCGGACGCTCTCACTCAGACGCGGGGGCGACGGGCCCGCGGAAGCCTGGTGACCCTCGGATGATCTTCCAGAAGACCCCCGCCAAGTGCGGTTGCTCCATGTGCGACACGGGGTGCCTGTGCGGGGACTGCTCCGGATGCTCGAACGCGCTCTCCGACCGGATGTTCCTGAGGAACGTGAAGAGGGCCTCGATCCTCTGCGTGCTCCTCCTCGCAATCGGGGGGTTCATGTTCTTCGCTCCGGTAGTCCCCGTCGTCTCCTCCCTGGGGTCGATCGCCCCGGTGACGACGGGCGTGCCTTCGTTCAGGATCCAGACCACCGAGACGTCCTCGACGGCCGAGCTCTGCTCGATCACCTACTGCTACCTCGGTCAGGGCGCCATCTACACCAACGGCACCTATTACCCCGTGACCAAGCCCTTGCAGAGCGGGGTGCTGCAGAGGCAGGGGAGCCGAGGGGATGTCGACTGGTCGGGCTTCGCGATCCCCTCACCAAGATAGCTCGCCGTACGTCCTCTCCGTGCAGAACCCAGCCTTCGACTCCTCGACGACCGCCACACCGGGGGGTGGACATCCGATCTGCCCTGTCCCGTGGCGGTTATATCGCCCTGGGGAGTCTGAGTGCATGGGCAGGCTAGCGAGCCAGGACGAATCCTTGATCCCCCTGGGGACGTGCGTCGGCGAGCAGGACCGCAACGAGCCCTTCGAGCTCGACCCGGCTTGGTTCACCCGCGGCTGCCTGATCGTCGGCAAGCCGGGCACGGGCAAGTCCCACGACGTCGAGCTCATCGCCAAGCACCTGGGCGAGACCGGGACAGCGGTCGTGGTCCTGGACAGGACCGGCGAGCACGCGCGCTCCCTGGCGAGCCTCGGGTGCTGCACGGTCTACACGCCCGGAGCGAACCTCCACCTCTCGCTCATCTCCGCCGACCGCGGCTGGGGGACCGACGAGGCGATCGAGGGCACGATCGACACGGTCTCGCACTACGTCAGGACCTCCTTCGACGACGGCGAGCCCCTCTCCTTCCTCCAGCAGCGCATCCTCGGCGGGTCGCTCGAGGCCGTCTACCGGGACCTCTTCGCGGCGACCAAGCCCGTGACCGTCTCGAGGCTCATCTCCAGCGTCGAGGAGTACAAGGACCGGCAGGACTTCCACGGGCTCGCCGAGTCCCGCGAGTCGATCGTCTCCAGGCTGAGGCCGCTCACGGTCGGCGCGGCGAAGAGGGTCTTCGACTCCGAGGATGCGACCCCCTTCGAGACCTTCTTCGGGCCGGGCATCCACGTCGTCGACCTCTCCGCGTTCAGGTTCGAGCACCCGAAGGATCTCGTCTCCCACGTCCTGATCAAGCGGCTCTACCACATGGCGAAGGAGAAGGGGCCCGTCGACCACCTGCGCCAGCTCCTGGTCATCGACGAAGCCCACCACGTCGCCCCGGACAAGGGGTCCTACAAGAGCTACCTCGACTCGATGGCCATGGAGAACCGCAAGTACGGACAGGGGGTCCTCGTGGCGACCACGAGCCCGTCGCAGCTCTCCCGATGGCTGCTGAAGAACGTCTCGGTGCGCATCTGCCACCTCCTCGACGACGGGGAGGACATCGACCTGATGCTGAGGTTCATGGTCAACCAGTACGAGAAGGCGAGCTTCTACTCCTTCTTCATGGAGCTCGGGATCGGGGAGGCGATGGTCAGGGTCTCTACGCCCCGCCAGGTCGCGTCTACGAGGGTGAGGATCTCAGAGTAGGGATTCCGAACGGTCTGCTCGACGGACGGACGGCGCCGTGGCCGCCGACGACCCGTCGCTGTCGGGCGCACCGGGTCCCGTCGGCGTGTGGTGCTTCCAGATCGCTAGCCGGGAGATGGTGTAGGCGAAGCCGAAGCCCACGGCGACCGCCAGCACGTAGGCTATCGTGTACGAGATGTAGGCCGAGAGGGCGAGCGTCAGGACGTACTGGATGACCGTCGCAGCCGAGCCGTTCAGGAAGTACTTTGAGAATCGCGAGCGGGAGAGGAGCGGGGAGCGGAAGACGACCTTCGACTTCCAGGTGTAGTCCGTGAATATCGAGGTCACGACCGCTATGAGCGTCGAGACCGGGAGCGGGAGCCCGCCGTAGTGCGTCAGGACGTAGAGCCACCCGTCGATCATTATGGCGTTGACGGCGCCGGTCGCCGCGTACGTTATCGACAGCCGGTTTACGTAGAACCTGTAGAAGCGCCTCAGCGACGATCCCATCGGCTTTAGTCCTGCCCCAGGCCTTCGAGAGGGTAGATGTAAGTGTGTGTGCGCGGGGAGCTTCCTCTCTTCATGGGCCCGCCCGCTCGAGGGGACGCTCAGGAGGTGAGCTCTTGGGCCGCGTAGACCATCGTGAGGACGCTGTGGATCTCCTCGGCCCTCTTCGGGCCGACTCCGTCGACCTCGAGGAGCTGCTCCTTCGAGGCGTTCATCACCCCCCGGACCGACCCGAAGTGGGCCAGGAGGTTGTTGGCCGTCTTCGCGCCGATCCCCGGGAGGCTCGAGACGACGTAGACCAGGAGCTCCTCCTGCTTCCACGTGCGCTTCTGCATCACGGGGACCCGTGCGAAGGAGCCCTCCTTCATCTTCTCGTCCAGGTACCTCAGGAAGATGACGAACTCGGACTCGGCCTCCAGGTTCACCGTCACGACCTGCCCGCCCACCCCGTCGGGCGCCCGCTTGAGGGATGAGCCGACGAGCGACGAGACGTAGGCGTTGAGCGAGACCCTCGTCCCCCGGAGGGCCCTCGATGTGGAGCCGATGATGACGACGTAGGACAGGGGGAACCCGTACGACATGTTGTAGAGCTGCTCCTCGCGCCTGCCGTCGTTCATGGACCGCAGGTAGTCGCCCGCCTCCTTGCGCTCGACGGGTATCCCAACGTAGCCGCGCTCGGCCGTTATCTCTCCGCAGAAGTAGTCCCCGACCTTGAGCTCCCTCCGCTCGTTCGGCACCGCCCCCGCCTGCAGGAGGGCGGGTACCCCGCTCCTGATCTCGTTGGGAGTGTAGTAGACGGTCAATGCTGGCTCGCGCGACCCACACCATCCATCCTGACAGCCGCTATAAGCCCCACGGAGCGGCGATCGGGACCCGCGCCGCCGCGCGGTCCGCCGAGCCCTACCGCCTAGTCCTTGCGGTTGGAGACCAGGAACTCGTTCCCGTCGGGGTCGGCGAAGACCGCTCTCACGAACTTCACGGCCGGCGTCTCTATAGTCCTGGGCTCCACGGTCACGATGCCTCCCCGCCTCTTGAGCTCCTCGCAGGCTGCGGCCGGGTCAGGGTGCGAGAAGACGACGCCGGTGACCGTCCCGGGCTCCCTCCCCTCCTCGCCCGGGGCCATCGGGTGCATGGAGAGCATCGTCGAGGTGCCCGGCAGAGCGAAGACCGCCCTGCTCGCCTTTGCGTCGAAGCTCAACTCCCTGAGGCCGAGGACGTCACGATAGAACGTCCTGGCTTTGTCGATGTCGCGGATGTGGATGGTGACGGCGTGCAGCCCGGTGATTAGCTCGGTCATGCGGGGATGGGCTGCGGGGGGATTGTTAAAGCCACCGAAACCTGCGCCCCTCTCCCTCCCTACCGTGCCCCTCTCCTCGCTGCCGCGGTGCCTCCGAAGGTCCGGGCGGGAGCTTTAAACACCCTGGAGGCCGCCCCGCAATCGGTCGTCCTTTGGCGGAACCGAGCTCGTTCGAGAGGGAGCAGTTCGAGGCGAACAGGCGGACCTACATGCAGGTCGTCTCTTCGATGTCCCTGCAGTACGCCGTCTTCGCGCTGACGTTCGTCGCGATCCTCCTCGCGCTCCTATTCGGGCCGGTCCCGCGGCAGGACCTCATCTTCTCGTACCCCGCGGCGATAGCGTCGCTCTTCCCCGCGGCGACGTGCTTCGCCTGGTCGATACGCTACTCTCGCCAGCTGGGACAGATCACAGCGAACCCGCTGCCTCCGGTGGGACCCGACTCGTTCCCAGCCATGAAGGACTACTACCACGACCTGACCGAGCGCGAGATGGAGAAGGACCGCATGGGCAGGGCGCTCCTCTCCCTAATATGGGACGAGGGGACGACCTTCCTGGTGGCCGCCTCCATATTCGCGATCCTCGTCGTGCTCTCCCTCGTAATCCAGCACTAGGGGCCTAGCCCCGGCGCGGGCCGGCCCTCTTCCCTCCCCCGATCAGTACTCCTCGAACCTCCCGGTCCTGCGGGCGAGCCGCTCG
>JBEKTS010000107.1:0-8406 GCA_049515775.1 Nitrososphaerales archaeon
GAGTACCTGGGTCCTGCGCCGCCGATAGGTCCGTTAGAGTACCTGGGTCCTGCGCCGCCGATAGGTCCGTTAGAGTACCTGGGTCCTGCGCCGCCGATAGGTCCGTTAGAGTACCTGGGTCCTGCGCCGCCGATAGGTCCGTTCTGTGTGTTCATGCCATACCGGCCATATGGCAAGAAGATAAGTTAGGTGATTTCTTAGTGTGACGGTGTGATTGTTCGTGCGTTTTCTGAGAATTGTCTCATCGCTCGCTGACCCGGCTCTCCTTCATCTTGGCGAGCTCATCCGTGGTGAACAGGGAGCCAAAGTGCCTGGAGAGGATGTCGATGTAGGTGTCCGTCTCGCTGGCGTTCATGTACTGGAACATGTAGTTCCCCCGGTAGGGTGAGGGGTCGCCGTCGCGCGAGATGAACTCGATGTGGATGAGCGGGTCGCCGTGCCTGACCGTTATCGGCGCCCTCTCGTTGTTCAGGTTGACCAGCTCGAGCGCGAGCCGACCGACGAACCCGCTGTGCACCTTCACCGAGTTGAGGAAGGAGAGCCCCATCCTGCCGAAGCGGCTCTTCGCCGTGAGGTGGGCGACATAGTTCGGGGGGGTGAAGATGACCTCCTTGGAGACCATGTTCCGGTGCTCCAGGTAGTTCAGGGTCCGATCTTCCCTCACCGTGAGGACGTATCCGTCGCCGTCGAAGCCTTCTGGCGAGGCCGGGGAGATCACCTTGTACTTCTCGACGAGGTCTGTCAGGATGGACTTGCCGATGACTGTCATGCGCAGCCGTTGTCCGGCCTCTCTTAATAACTGGGACGAGACTAGGACGGAAGGGTCGCCGGGGGGCGCGACCTATCGGCCTCCGTCCTGCCTCGCCGCGCCCGTCCCGTCCCCGTCTCCGGGGGGTGCGTGGGCCGGCGTTTTCCCGTTCCTGAGACCGAGAAACGCATCCCTGGTGTAAATACCCTAGGCCGGGCGGCGCGCCCATGGCACCCGAGGAGACCCCGTACCGGCCCGCGGTCGCTCCCGCGGCGCTCGCCGTCGCCCTGAGAAGTCCGAGGAAGCCGACGAGGATCGCGAGGGCCGCCGTGATGATTGGGCGGGTGGGCCACCGGTCGGGGGGCCGAGGGCGCGTCTCGCCGAGGATGGACGAGTGAGCCCGCCTCGTGCATCCGTCCACCCTGAGGTCGGTCACTAGACTCTACGGGCAGAGGAGGACGGTCGCGCTCTGCGGCTTCCTGGTCTGCGCGTCGATCCTGATCACGCACACCCTCACGTACGCGATAATTGGCGACGGGCGGGGGTACGAGATGAACCCGGCGGCCTTCGCGACGCTCTGGATGCCTCCCGTCCTGAACGTCGCCCTCTGGGTGGGTGGCATGGCGGGCTTCATGCTCTACCTGTACGAGAAGTTCGACGGCAACCGGGAGGTAGTCACCGCCCTCTCGACCGCGCTGGTGGCCTTCGCCCTCTTCGACCTCGCGAACGACGTCCTGGTCGCCCTCCAGGTTGGACTCATCTGAGGGCCCGCCGCGGGTCCCACCCGGCCCGGCTCCATTCTTAGAGCTGAGAAACGTCTGCTGGGCGTATATAGTCATCCGCGGGCGTCGCAAACATGGCTCTAACAGATCCCCTTCAGTGGGTTGTAATAGCGGTGGTGGCCATCGTCTTCCTGATGTATGGCCCCAAGAAGATCCCCGAACTGGCGAAGTCCATCGGGCTCGCGAGGAAGGAGTTCAGCGACGCGTCCAAGACGGACGCCGCGGCGGCCTCAGCGGCCGCGACGGCTGCGGCCAAGCCCGTCCCCGCTGCGGGCGTCACCGGCGATTCCCTGATCGACACCGCCAAGAGGCTGGGCGTCCAGACCGAAGGCAAGACCCGCGACGAGATATCGAACGAGATAATCGCCAAGGTCCGCTAGGCAGCAGGCCCCCTTCGGCGAAGAAGCGGAGACGTACGGGCGAGGGAAGAAGAGGGGGAAGGGAGGAACGACGGCGCGAGGGCCTTCAGGCCCCCGCGGCGACGGGCTCCTTCGGAGGGGCGACCTCTCTCACCCTCCCCACCACGCTTTTGAAGACCAGGTTGACGATGTAGATCAGCCCCGGCACCCCGACCAGGATCACGATGTCGAGCGTGGGCAGCAGGCTGTAGTTGCTGTTCGCGGTCCAGGAGACCCCGTAGGCCGCCTGGCCGTAGAAGGCGAAGGCGTTGGACGCAAAGTCCACGGCCCAGTGGAAGATTATGCTGGCGTGCAGCCCGTACCTCACGTAGAGGTAGGCGAGCGCGACCCCGTCGAGCGCGGCCTCGCTGACCTTGCCGATGTCCCAGCCCGCCCCGGAGAGGAAGTGCGCCAGGCCGAAGACGACCGCGCTCAGCGCCACGAGGAGGTAGACGAGCGACCTCAGCGCGGGCAGGGCCACCGACTGGGACGACTCGGCCGACACGCCCTCCCACGCGGCCGAGGGTCGCCAGAGCGACCTCAGCGCCCTACCGGTGGGCCACCGCATGAGCAGGAGGATGACGAAGAGGGGGACGCCGATGAGGAAGAACCGGAACCCCACCTCCTCGATCAGGGGGGCGAGGACGAGGCTCACGAAGATGATGTAGGGGTCGCCCGAGAGGCCCCCGGTCGCGACCCCGACCGAGGTCTGCAGCAGGTCGAGCAGGATCGTCGCGAGCAGCGTGGCCCCGAGGATGACGATGGTGGCGGAGAGCGGGTTCCGGAGCAGGGCGGCGACGCCCTCGCCCCGTGCGGAGCCCCACAAGGCCCGCAGGAGCCCTCCCCCCTGCATCGCGGCGACCGCGAGCATGAGCGCGTAGAGCGCGGTCAGGGAGACGAAGAGTAGGCCGAACGACGGGCTGAAGGGCAGCCCCACCGTGATGAGGCCGATATAGACGGGGACGTACGCGATCTGCGACGAGGCCGTCGTCCCGTTCGTGGAGAGGTTGGGCGAGAAGATCGCCAGCGCGCCGAAGGGGATCGAGAGGACGAAGAGGGCGACCGTGGCGGCGATGATCGCGGCGTAGACGACGCCGGTGGCGCTGAAACGGTGGCGTCCATCCAACGGGGATCAGTCCGCCAGCTCCCCGGGCCCCGCCTTCGCCCCGGTCCCCCCGGTCGCCGGCTCCTCCCCCTGCGGCGCTGCCCGCTGGGACGCCGTCGCCTTCTTCTCGGCGTCCGGCAGCTCCTCGAGGAAGGCGTACCCTCTGTAGCCGCAGCTCGGGCAGAGGTAGTCCTGCGGGATGAGCCAGCCGCCGAGCCCGCTCAGCTTCTTGAGGGGGGTGAGGCAGACCGGGCAGAGGCGCGGCCTGTTCTCGAAGACCTTCCTCCTGACCAGCCTCGGCTTGCCCACGTCTGCGTCGTCCAAGAGAGACTCCCGGTCACGCGGCCCGCCGGCGTCCTTTAACGCTTTTCCGCGTCCGTCCTGCGGCCCGCCCACCTAGGAGACCACCAGCGGGACGTAGACGGACCTCCAGGTCAGCCCGTCGGTGACGGTCATCAGCAGGAGGTACCGGCCGGGCGAGGCGGCCGAGGAGACGCTCACGGTCACGCGGACGTCGACGGTCCCCTGCAGCGACGGGAGCGCCGAGACCGAGGGAGAGAAGGAGATCCGCTCCGGGAGGGAGCTTATCGTCTCCGAGTCCGAGAAGGTCACGTTCAGGGGTCTCGAGGAGGAGCCGCTCACCGCCAGCCGGACCGTCGTCGAGGACCCCGGAGCGACCGTCGCCGCCGTCGCGTTGGAGGGCGAGGAGACCGAGAACGAGGAGGCGATGGAGGCGTTGACGAAGCCGACCTGGTTGGCGGTCCAGGCGGTGAACCAGGTGAGGTCCCCGTCGAGCGCGATGGTGAGCGCGTTGCTGATGCCTATCTCGTCGATGGGTACCGGGGAGATGGCGTACTCGCTCAGAGTCGTCCCGTCGGTCAGGTCCGCGATCCGGTTCGCGTCGTGCTCGTTGAACCAGAGCGAGGACCCGTTGGCCGCGAGGTAGTAGGGGAGCGTCAGGGGGAGCTTCGGGTCGGTCGAGGTCGGGTAGAACGACCACCGGTCCGAGGTCAGGTTGAGGAATGCCAGGTGGGAGGCCTCGTGCTCTCCGAGCCAGACGCCGCCCTGCGAGTAGGCGACCCCGTACGGTCCCAGGAGGGTCTGGTTGCCCCCCAGCTGCTCGAAGGTCGGCGAGGCCGAGGAAGGGTCGAAGGAGAAGAGCTGCCCGTGGTTGTCGGTCGGGTTGACCGTCGTCACGTAGGCGAGCGTGGCGCTCTGGAAGAGGATCGAGGCCGTGTAGGCGCCGCCCGCGGCCGGCACCGAGAAGTAGCGCGCGGGCCCGGTCGTCCCGTTCTGGAGAAGGCCGACCTGGGCCGGAGTCGAGGTCTCCGTGAACCAGAGGGAGTCGTCGGGGCCGACCGCGAGGAAGCGGGGGATCACGCCCGCCGCCAGGGGCGCCACGGTCAGCGCGCCCGTGGTCTGGTTCATCCCCACGAGCTGGTCGTTGGCGGGGTCAGAGGCCCAGACCAGCCCGTCCCAGAGTACGACGCCCCAAATCTCCGAGCGGTCGAAGCAGAGCGAGGCGGGGGTCGAGTTCGGGAAGGGCCAGGGGTACTCGACGAGCGTCCCGTTGAGGAAGAGGTGGGCGAGCCCGGGGACCGCGACCTCCCCGAACCAGACCGAGCCGTCGGGCGCGGCTACGATGGAGTTGGGGCTCCTCAGCGGCGACGGGAGGGTGAACGTCGTCACCGACCCGAAGCTGGACCGGGAGAGGTCGACCCGGTCGACCGAGGTCAGGACGACGCAGTCGGAGGTAGAAGAAGACGCGGAGGAGGTGGGCGCCGTCGCGGAGGTCGTCTCGTCCTGGTAGAGGAGGAACGCCCCTGCACCTACCGCGGTCAGCAGCAGCGCCAGGACGACCGCGACGAGGTAGCGTGAGGGCGCGCTCAATCGACCACGCCGCCGGGCCGTGCCTCCTGGGCTGACCGGGAGCTCATTCATGCCACGACGTTGATCGTGCCGTCCATCCAGATCGGGTGCCACTCGCAGAAGTAGGTGTAGGTGCCGGGAGCGGTAAGGGTCACGCAGTTCTGGTCCGGACCGGTCGGGACGCACGCGTTCCCTGTCCCGGGAAGGCTGTAGAGCTGGAAGGGCTGGCCCTGGGTCGGCCACGAGGTGGTCTCCAGTATGTGCTCCTGGTCGTCGTGGTTCGTGAAGAAGATGGTGTTGTTCACGCCGATCACGACGGTGATGTTGATCGGCTCGAAGGAGACCTTGTTCGCGATGTTCTCTATGCCGGGCGGGATTATCACCTGGACCTCGCTGGAGTTGACGGAGGCCGACGAGGTCGTGGAGGAGGCAGGTGAAGAGGAGGAGGAGGACGTCGGCCGGCCCGAGGTCGTCGACCGCGACGTGGAGACGACCAGAGACGAGGTCGTCGTCCCCGAGGTCTCAGACGTCGACGGGAAAGATGAGGAGGCAGTGGTGGCGGTCGTCGTTGTCTTTGTCGTCGTCGAGTGGCCCGACGTCGATGCCGGCCCGGAGCCAGACTGGGAGAACGAGAGATAGACGGCCGACCCCGCGAGCGCGACGATGACGACTATGGCCACCGCCGATATCCATGAAGCGAACGCTCTTCGGGATGCCGGGCGTGGTCTCATCCTGAATCCGACGGGGAAAAGTCCGCCGGCGAGATTTAAGGATTGTTCAAAATTTTCGACGAAAACCTATAAGGATAGTGGCTCAGTTTCCGGAACGCGTTGCCCGTGCAGCTCTGCTACTGTGGGGCCCGGATGGTCGAGCTCCAGACCTGCAAGTACCGGTGTCCGATCGATGGGTCGATCTGGGACTGCGAGGACGTCCTCGGGCTGCCAAAGTAGGGCGGCGCCTCGGCCTTCGCCGCGGGCCTAGCTTATAACGGGAAGCGGCCCCGCGGTCTCCGAGACATGAAGGCCGTTATGATGGATTCGCCGGGCGGGCTGAGCGTCGTCGAGATGGCCAGGCCGACCCCGGGCGAGGGGGAGGTCCTGGTCAGGATGCGGTGCTGCGGCATATGCGGCACCGACGTGGAGAAGGTCCACGGCGAGGGGATAACGACGAGGATCCTGGGGCACGAGGAGGTCGGCGAGGTCGCGGAGGTCGGCCCGGGAGTCCACGGCATCGCCGCGGGCGAGAGGGTCTACGCCCACCACCACGTCGGCTGCGGCCAGTGCAGGCTCTGCAAGCTCGGCAAGGAGACGCTCTGCGCCGAGTACTCCAGGCACAACCTGGTCCCCTGCGGGCTCGCGGAGTACTTCGTCGTCCCGCGGTACAACGTCGAGAGGGGGGCGGTCCTCAGGCTGCCCGACTCGCTCGGATACGAGGAGGCCAGCTTCATCGAGCCGCTGGCGTGCTGCATGCGGGGGCTCGACGAGGCGGGGGCGTCCCGCGCCGGGTCGGCGCTGGTCTACGGGGCGGGGCCCGTAGGGCTGACCCACCTCAAGCTGCTCAGGTCCTACGGGGTGGAGAGGGTCGGCATCTCGGACGTCAGCGACTACCGGGTCTCGCTCGCGAAGGGGATGGGCGCCGAGGTCACCTTCAATCCCACGAAGGCGGGCGAGAGGGAGGGCGCGCTCGCGGCCCTCGGGGGCGGACCGGAGCTGGTGGTCCTAGCCACGGGGTCGGCCGCGGCGCTCGAGGACGCGCTGGGCTGCGTCGCCAGGGGCGGGACGGTCCTCCTCTTCGGGGCGCCGCGGAAGGACGCGGTCGCGCGGCTCGAGATGGCCCGCCTCTTCCTCAACGGGACGAGGCTCGTCACGAGCTACGCGGCCACCGAGAGGGAGACGGCCGCGGCGATGGCGATGCTCGCGGAGCGGAGGATCGAGGTCTCCGACATGATAACGCACAGGTTCCCCCTGGAGAGGAGCGCGGACGCCTTCGCGGTCGCCTCCCAGCAGCAGTGCATGAAGGCCCTCGTCACGGGCTGAATGGGGAAGGAAGGAAGGAAGCGACCCACGGACCCGCTCACCCGCGGACGGGCTGACGGCTCAGGCGAGAGGGAGAGGGGAGGGGAGCCCTGAGACCGTCCGACCTGGCGCTCACCCTCTTCGTCTGCCTGATCTGGGCGGCGAACTACTACGTGATCAAGGCCGTGCTCCCCCTCGTCGACCCCATAACCTTCGCGGCGCTCCGGGCTCTGCTGGGGGGCGCGTTCGTCTTCGCCATCGGGGGCTACGCGGTCAGGGGCCTCAGGAGGAGCGACGCGCCCTGGCTCGTCGCCCTGGGCCTCTTCAACGGGGCCCTCTTCCTCGTGCTCCTGAACCTCAGCCTCGTCACGGCGAAGGCAGGCGTCGACTCGACCCTGATCTACACGCAACCGGTGATGGTCGCCGCCTTCGCCCCCCTCGTCGGGGAGAGGCTCACCCGCGCCCGGTCTCTGGGCATAGGCGCCGCGTTCGCCGGCATAGTGGTGATCTTCCTGCCGTCCATCCTCTCCTCGACGCTGGTGGTGGGCGACGTCTACGCGCTCGGCGCGGCGCTCTCCTGGGCGGTCGCCATAGTCCTCTTCAAGAGGCACACCACCGCGATGAGGGCCGGCGCCGTGACCGCGATCCAGTCCGTCGTCGGAGGCGCGTTCATCCTGCCCGCGCTCGCCCTCGGCCGCCCCTTCGTCGACCCGACGCCCCTCTTCTGGGCGCTGCTGGGCTACAACGTCGTCCTGGCGAGCGGCCTGGCGTACGTGATCTTCTGGAGGGTGCTCTCCCGCACCTCGGCTCCGCAGTTCACCTCCTACTTCTTCCTCGTGCCCGCCCTCGCGGTCATCATCGGCGCCGCCCTCCAGTCGAGCTTCCCTCCGCTGAACGAGGTGGCGGGGACCGCCCTCGTCGCGCTCGGCATCGTCGCGGTCAACAGGTAGGTGGTTCAAGCTTATCTCCGGACCCGGAGCAGGGGAGATGCGTGGAGGAGCCCACCGCCGCCTCTTCTTCATCGTCGTCGTCGCACCAGGCCGACGCGGGCGTCAGGTCCATACTCCCGGCTCTGAAGACGTTCCCCACGAACGAGATCGCGATAATAGGTTGCCACGCCCTCAACCTGGCGAGGCGGGCCTGCGAGTACGACCTCCTCGTCGTGAGCCCCGACCCGATCCCGCAAAAGTACGTCCGGGTGGGGGACGCATGCGCCAAGATAACCTTCCGCAGCGAGAGGGACGTGAGGAGGCCGGACCCAGAGCTGGCGATGGTGCTCGCGCACGCCGTCCCCCTGAGGGACTCGTCGCTGCTGCTGGCGACCGCGACCGCGGACTGCAGGCGGTCCTTCAAGGCCAACTGCAAGAGGACCGCCGAGGCGCGCCTCGCGGCCTCGCTCAAGTCGCTCGCCCGGGTCGACGAGCTGCTCTCGGAGAAGGGGAAGAACGACCGGGGAGAGGAGACCCGCGAGGCCGACCTCTCGCTCCTC
>JBEKTS010000108.1:0-8307 GCA_049515775.1 Nitrososphaerales archaeon
CGGTTGGCCATGAAGTAGACCAGCGCCGCGAACCCAGCGAAGAGCGGGACTAGGATCAGGTCGGGCGGCGAGAGGAAGGCCTCGGCGAACCAGAATGCCGAGAACGAGAGCAGGAGCGCCGAGACCGCGACCTTCGAGTCCGCCTGCTTGACCTTCCGTACCCGGGTCCTGAGCAGGTAGGTCGCGATGACCACCAGCGCCGTACCGGCGACCATCCCGCCGATCGTCGCCACGAATCCGTTCGGCAGGAGCCCCACGATCACTATGGCGGCCTCGAAGGCCTCGACCGCCCCGACCGAGAACCCGGTCGCCATCACCCCCTTCTCGAAGTGCTCCGTGCGCTGGCTCCCCTTCCTGGCGCTCAGCACGGACCTCCTGGCGCTCCTCGCGAGCCTCTGCCCGAAGTAGAGGAGGAGCACCGCAGCGACCAGCCTCACGTAGACGGCGGGTAGCAGGCCGATGAGAGAGCCGACCAGCACGGTCGGGAGGAGCACCACCAGCGCGCCCAGGGCGACGTACAGGAACGCCGCGGGCCGCTTGGAGTCGGCGTAGAGGGCCAGGCCGACGGCAGCCGCCTCGGTGAACTCGAGCAGGGTGATCCCGAGGGCGGCCAGGAAGATCGCGGGGTCCAGCGCCAAGCTGGCCCTGCCCCCGGTCTCCGGGCCTAAAAAAGCGAGCAGGCCCGTGAGATTCGCTTCGCTTTGAGCAACGTGTCAAGAATTCTTGTCTGATGCTGGTATCATCGAACGGCCCGAAACAGACGTCGCGATATTACATTGAGCAAGTTCGAAAAGAACTGGAAGCCGCAGCAGAGTCAGGGTTCCTTCGGTCAGAAGACCAAGGAGGCCGTCAGGGGCGCGCAGCCCATGAAGCCGCAGATAACCAAGGCCACGAGCCAGCTCCACCAGGAGATATCCCGGCTGGACCGCTCGATGGACCGCCTCAAGCAGAGGGAGCAGGCGATCTTCAAGAAGACCGTGACCGCCGTCCAGCAGCACGACGAGCAGACATCCAAGGCCTACTCGAACGAGCTCGCAGAGGTCAGGAAGATGGCGAAGATCGTCACCCAGTCAAAGATAGCGCTCGAGCAGATCACCACCAGGCTGCAGACAGTCACGGACATCGGAGACTTCGCCGCGACGCTGGCGCCCGCCATCGGCGTGATCAGGAACGTCCGGACGACTCTCGGCGCCGCGATGCCCGAGGCGCAGTCGGCGCTCGGAGACATCGGCGCCTCGCTAAGCTCCCTGATGTCCGACGTCGGCGGCATCAGCGGAGGCAACTTCTTCACCCCCGAGTCCAGCGAGGAGGCCGAGAAGATCATGGCCGAGGCCGCTGCCGTGGCCGAGAAGCGGATGTCTGACTCGTTCCCCGAGATACCCTCGGCCTCGAACGAGTCGGTCTACAGCAGCTAGCCATCAGGCTGCAATGGGCGCGCCCGGTTGCATTATTACGCAGCCGGGCTACCCACGGTTTCTTTCCCCTCCCCTGCTCCTCCACTTCCATCATCCCTCCGCGCGTCCGACCGCACCCTGGACCTCCTCACGACGAGGAGGGCCCCGAGCCCGATCAGGACGACCGCCAGGACCACCGCAAGGACGCCCGTGAGGTCGTAGCCCGACTCTGCGGTCGCCGACGCCGGGCCCGAGACCCGAAGGGAGACGCTCGCCCCGGAGGATGTGACCGCGCCCCTCCATCCCTCGAACGAGTAGAGCAGGGGGGTGGGCGACGCGGTGAGCGAGATGGTCGAGGACGGCGGGACGTAGACCATCGAGGTCTTCCCGGCGGGGACCGTCCCGGAGACCGAGCCGTCCTGGTACGAGACGGAGACGGGACCCGCAGACGAGATCGTCACCCCCGGATAGAAGACCGCGGTCTCGTTGGCCGGACCGGTGACGACGAGGGAGAGCACGGGGCTCTGGCTCGACGAGGCGTCCGGGCCCTCCCCGGTCCAGCCCTCGGCCTCCCACCCGGAGTTGGGCGCGGCCGTAACCTGCAGCGTCGTCCCGGGGGCGTACCACCCCGAGCCCGACGACGCCGTCCCGCCCTCGGCGGCGTTGGTGCCGACCGTGACCAGGTACTGATACTGGTAGGCCAGGGGGATGTCGAGCCGGCCGGTGACGACGCCCGAGGTGGTGGCGTTCGTCTCCCAGCGCTCTCCCGGAGAGAGCGAGACCGCCTGCGAGACCGAGTACCGCGCGCCCGAGTCGAGCCAGAACGAGGTCGTCCCCTCGGCGAGGGTCTCCTGGACGGGCGACCCAGTGCTGTTCGACCGCAGCGTCACCGACGGGAATATCTCGCTCCCCGTGAAGGAGGTGACGGCCTCGACCAGGTACTGGTGATAGTACTCGACCGTCACCGGCCCCGCGGAGTAGACCGAGCCGGCGGATGGGTCGGACTCCCACCTCTCGGAGGAGCTGGACCCTGGCAGCGGGTCGGTGTAGTTGTAGCGCGACCCCGCGTCGACCCAGGCCGCCGCGAGCGGGAAGCTGGCGGAGGCTCCGCCCATCGTGCGCGGCGAGCCGAACGAGACGGCCGTGACCGTGGGGCTCGAGTACCCGGACCCGCCCCCCGAGACGCCGAACCCGAAGCTCACGAGGAACTGGTGGTAGTACTGGAACTCGACCGTCTCGGCCGAGTGGACGACGCCGGTCGCGTCCTGGTCCGTCTCCCACCTCTCGGAGGACGTGGAGCCGGCGAGGACCGAGGTGACGGTCCAGGTGGTCCCGGCGTCGGCCTGGTACGCGACGGCGGACGAGTTGAGCTCGGCGGTCTTCGTCGCGCCGCCCGAGACGTAGGTCAGGACCGGCGGCTGGTAACCCGAGCCTCCGCCCGCGACGGAGTAGCTGAACGTCAGCGGGACGCCCTGGGGGGTCACGGAGCCCGTCAGGTTCCCCGTCACGAACTCGTAGGCGTCGCCGTACTCGACGGTGCCGTTGTAGGAGAACTCCTGGAGCGTCGTGGGATCGCCGCCGTAGCTCACGGGGGAGGGTGTGTTCGCTGAGAAGAGCGCCTTCAGGTTGCTCGCGTCGAACTCGTCCATCCACATCCAGGCCGATGAGACGGCGCTCCCGGGGTTCGAGAAGACGACCTGCCTCCCGTTCTGGTAGAACGGCTGGCCGTGGTACCACTCGTCCATGAGCCCGGTGAAGAAGCCGTTCGAGTTGGCGGGGGAGCCGGTGGACCCCGCGAAGTACGTGCCGCCGAACGCGCCGTAGGTCACCGAGGCCGAGGCCCCCGTGCTGGTGTCCTTGGCGAGCATCACGACCTGCCCCGAGCCGAAGTAGAGGTTGAGCGTGACCAGGTCGCCCGGGTTCACCGTCCCCGAGAAGGCCTGGAGGCCTCCTCCCCCGTCCGCGGGGAAGACCGAGTTCTGCGACGGGTCGAAGACCTCGTAGTTCATGTCGAAGCCGGTCCCCACCCTGTCGCCCGGAGACCAGTTCCAGGAGAGGCCGACCTGGTACCAGTACCCCGTGTTCGCCAGCCCGTTCAGCAGGTAGCCGGGCCCCGTCCCCAGGCTGGCGTCGGTCTGCTCGACGGCGGTGACGTTGTACTCCATCGAGGTGAAGCTCTGGGTGAACGTCGTCCCGATCTGCTCGTCGTAGGCGGTGGACCCCGACGGTGGGACGGGGGGCCCCTTGAACTGGGGCGGGTCGGCGTCGGACGGCTGGCAGGCGCAGACGTGGGTCGGCACGAGGGAGGGCGCGCCCCCCGAACCGGCGGCCGGAGGCAGGGCGCCGGACGCGGGGAGAAGGAACAGGAGGGGGAGCAGCAAGAAGACTAGGGACGCGACCGCCGCCGCACCCTCGCCGGCCCCCCTGGGCATCCTGGGAGCGACGACGTCCTCCCTAATGAACGCCTATGGTCGCCCTCGGGGGCGCCCACGGTCGCTCCGCGACCATCGCATCCCGCTCAGACCACGGCTCTTCGGCCGGGCTCTCGTTCCGGCCAGGCCCTGGCGCTGGCCCACATGAGCTCCAGGAACTGCTTGAAGTGCCCGGCCACCTGCGGGCTGTCGACCCAGCCGCAGGCGGAGCAGTCGGGGAGGGATATCAGGGCCGTCTCGTCGTCCGCGAGCAGGTCGATCGCGACCAGGCTCCCGCTCCTCGCCTCGACGCCCGGGGGGAGCAGCCTGGCTCCCTCCTCGTCGACGATGGCGCGGACGCTGACCCCCCTCTCGACGGCCTCCCGCACCTTCTCCAGCACCCTGGCCTCGAGCCCCATGGTGGGGGCGACCAGGATCATCGACCGCTTCGCCCCCTCCATCATCTCGTACATCTTCGAGAGGACCCTCTCCCTGCCCCTGAGCGTGTAGACCATCTCGGCGTCCTCGGTCGGGACGGTCCTGTACAGGCGCGAGAGCGCCTCGAAGGTCGCCTCCATCCTGGAGGAGAGCATGGCCCTGATGGTCTCGGGCCTCCGAGCGCGGTAGGTGGCGGGCCTCTTCTTCACGAGCTCGACCCAGCCCCTCCCCTCGAGCCTCCTGAGGGCCTCGTAGGCGTTGGGGCTGGGGACACCGGCCTCGACGGCCACGCTCCTCGGGTCCGCCGTGCCGAGGCCCAGCAGGGCGACGAAGCACTTGCCCTCGTAGCGCGTGAGCCCGAGGTCCCGCAGCTCGTCCAGGGTCGCAGAGTCCACGCTGCGACGAGCCGGGAAACTCTTATATAGCGTTTTAGTTGTGTTCGCAACTACTACCTGGAGCAACGATTTCGTGTCATCGAGAGACTACGACGTGATAATCGCCGGCGGCGGGATGGCAGGGCTCATCACCGCGGCCTCGATAGGCTACCACTCACAGCAGCGGGCGAGGGTGCTGGTCCTGGACCGGAACCCGCCGGCCGAGGCCGGCAAGAAGACGCACAACGGCTGGACCTGCGGCGACGCGACCAGCCTCAACAGCCTGCGGTTCCTCGAGAAGAACATAGGGGTCCGCTACGAGAGCCCGGAGCTGGAGCACCCGGTGAAGGGGGTCCTCGTCTACTCGCCCGACCACGAGACGAAGGTGAAGTTCGAGGGGGACGGCTACATCCTCAACAGGAAGCTCCTCCCGCAGAGGCAGGTCGCCGACGCCAAGCGGCTCGGCGCCGAGTTCGAGTTCGGCGTGGCCGCCGAGCGGCTGACCGCCGAGAACGGCTACGTCAACGGGGTGACGGGCCGCCGCGCCGACGGGACGCCCTTCAAGGCGACCGCGAGGGTCGTGGTCGACGCCACCGGGTCGTCCTCGGTCCTGCGCAAGTTCCTGCCGATCGAGAGCCACATCGAGCGCGAGCTCGACCCCGACGACATCGAGGCGACCGGGCGCTACATCCTCGACTTCGACCAGGGCGAGGAGGACGAGACCTACTTCACGCCCGACTACTGCCTCATCCACCTCGACCAGTACCTGGCCCCCGCCGGGTACGCCTGGGTCTTCCCCAAGGGCAAGAACAGGGTCAACATCGGGCTGGGCGTCTCCAAGTCGGGGCTCTCGCGTCGCAACAAGAAGTTCAAGCGGTCGGACAACCTGCAGAGCCTGATCGACACCTACGTGAAGGAGAACCCCGCCATCAAGAACACCCGGCTCTCCGAGGGCCCCGGCCACGACGGCAACTCCAAGGGCAACTGGCAGGTCCCCGTGAGGAGGCAGAACGACTGCATGGTCGCCAACGGGTTCGCGGTCGTCGGAGACGCCGCTTGGCTGCCGAGGCCCCTCGACGCCGGCGGCATCGGGCCGTCGATCTACGCCGGGGTGATCCTGGGCAAGGTCGTCGCCCGCGCGCTCGAGGCGAAGGACTACGGCCAGGAGTCGCTCTGGGGATACAACGTCGAGTACATGACGACCCACGGCTACCAGATGGCGAGCTTCGAGGTACTCAGGAGGTACCTGCAGACGCTCACCAACGAGCAGATCAACTACGGGATGAAGCACTTCCTCTCGGAGGACGACATCAGGGCCATAAGCGAGAGGCGGCACCCGGACTTCAACCGGGCCCAGATGGTCAACCCGATGCTCCTGCTGAGGGCGCTGAGCGAGCTCGAGCTGGCCAAGGGGCTCCGGTACACGGCGAAAAAGTCCCAGACCCTCGTCCAGCACAACCTGGGCTACCCCGAGACCCCGGCGGGGTTCCTCGCCTGGAGGAAGACCCTCCTGGCCGAGATAGGGGAGACGATCGAGCGGTTCAAGCCCATCGAGGTGGCGGACTGATGGCCTCGAGCGCGACGGCGAACAGGTCCCTCGACGGCCAGATAATCGGGCTCTGGAAGGAGCTCAACCCGTCGGGGGCCTACATGCTGGGTTGGGACGAGTACGCCGGGAGGCTCTTCATCCCCTCCGAGCAGAACGTCCAGGACGCCCTCCAGAAGGTGAGGGCGCTGAGGCGCCGGGCCGAGAACGACGTCCAGGCCAAGGTCCTCGACAGCATGGAGGTCGCGCTCCTCCTCCCCGAGCCGCAGGGGGCCCTCGACGACATCGTGGGCTCGATCTTCTCGCACCTCACCAAGGAGGGCGTGAACGAGAAGAACCTGGCCTCCCTGGTGGCGGCGGCTTCCCGGTCGATCGACGCGACGCAGAAGAGGTTCAAGGGCGCCAAGGTGCCTACGGCCGTGAAGGCGCTGACGCTCTACCGCCTCGACGGGACCCTCGAGATCCTCGAGGCCGTGAAGAAGGCGACCAAGTCCAAGAGGCTGAAGGAGGACTGCGACCGGCTCGCCGAGAAGGTGAGGCGCTTCGTCGCCCTCTTCGAGCTCGAGGGGTTCGGCAAGGGG
Source organism: Nitrososphaerales archaeon (assembly GCA_049515775.1). Lineage (GTDB taxonomy): Archaea > Thermoproteota > Nitrososphaeria > Nitrososphaerales > Gagatemarchaeaceae > Gagatemarchaeum. The sequence goes on from JBEKTS010000108.1 coordinate 6,745, forward strand.
ACCTTCGAGGAGGTCGAGAAGGTCTTCCAGAAGCACAGGTTCGCGCTCGGCCGCGAGAAGTTCTACCGGGCCGCGCTCGAGGGCGGGTTCGATTACTCGGAGACGCCGGACGAGCTGGAGGCCAAGGCCCTCGGCTGGATCGACGAGGAGCTGCCCCGCTACAGGGAAATCGTGAAGCGCCTGGCCGAGCACTACGGTTGCGCCGCGACGCCCGACGCCGTCGAGAAGGAGGTCGTCGAGAGGCAGAAGCTCAAGTCGGGTCAGCTGCTGCGCACCACCAGCTCGATCCGCAAGGCCGTCCGCGAGTTCACGAACGAGGCGGTCGTCAGGATAAACGGGAGGTACAAGACCACCGTGATCGAGACGCCCTCCTTCCTCAGCGGGACCATCCCCACCGGCGCCGCCGGTTTCTTCGACACCTTCACCAAGAAGCCGTTCCAGCTCTACTACCTGACCACGGACCCGAAGCGGGCTCCCCCCCGGTCGGTCTCCCAGCTGATCAACCTCCTCGTCCACGAGGAGTACGGCCACTGCGTCAACCACTCCAACAGCGCTCTGAGGTTCGGAGGCAAGGCCTCGGACCTGGAGCTCATCCCGGTCCTGCTCTCCGGGCCCATCACCGAGGGGCTCTCGTTCAACAGGGAGAGGGAGTTCCTCGAGGCCTCTCTGGCGCTGAAGGCGAAGCAGGAGAGCGGGGCGGCCCTGACCAAGGCCGAGAGGGGATACGTCGCCCTCCTCGAGAAGCACGGGGGGGTCGACCTCCTGAACATGGAGATCGAGCTCGAGACCAGGAAGTTCAGGCTGATACGGTTCCTCCGGGTGGTGGGGGACGTCCGGATCAACACGGGCAAGCAGGGGCTGTTCGAGTTCCTCGGATGGGCCGAGGCCCACACCGGCGTTCCGCGCAGGGACATGTACTACAACCTCTTCCCGGCCCACGAGGGCATCTTCCCGGGCTACGCGACGTGCTACGCCGTGGTGGGCGAGGAGATCCGGGCCATAGAGGAGAGGCTGACAGACCCCAAGAAGCGGGTCAGGTTCTCGACCTACCTGACCGGGATCGGCTTCCCGCCGAGGAGCGTCTACAGGCAGAGGCTCGAGGCCTTCGCGGCCAGCCTGGGGTAGCGGCCGTCGCCATGCCTCCGGCACCGGGAGGCGCCGTCGAGCGAGCCGTCATGGCGCCGTCGGCCGGGTGGCTTCGCACCTGCGGCGGAGCCAGGGCGCTCACTCGCCGGCCTCGAAGATCGTCGAGCTAAAAGTCCCGCTGGACCGAGAAGTCCGTGAGCTCCCTGAGGAGGCGCCGCGCCTTCGTGTCCGGCAGGAGCTGGAGCTGCTCCTTGGCCTTCTTCGAGTAGCTGGTCGTCAGAGACCTGAGCTCCGAGAGGATCGAGCTCTCCTCGTTCCCCTGCTTGAGGGCCAGCGTGACCTTGTCCTTGGCCCCCCAGTCGAGCATGTCGTCGTGGACCTGGTAGGCTATGCCAAGGTACTTGCCGTAGCCCGCGAGCGCCTCGATCTGCTCGTTCGTCCCCCCGCCTATTATCCCGCCGAGCTGCGTCGCGGTCT
>JBEKTS010000109.1:0-8288 GCA_049515775.1 Nitrososphaerales archaeon
CGCCGGCGAGAGGATGAGCTACGCCGTCGACCTCGTCCTGCTGCGGGGGAGCGCCGTCTACCAGGACGGACGGTTCGTCCGGGGCCCCGTCCGGGCGGTCTAGGCGGACCGGTCGGCCGGTCGTGCTACCTTCATTAGCGGGTGAATACGCCGGGCGGGGCATGAAGACGAGGGTTTTCACGTCCGGCATCCTCGAGCGCGACGGCAAGGTCCTGATCCTCAAGCGCAAGCCGGACGACGACACCTATCCGGGCCTCTGGGACTGCCTCGGCGGGCACTTCGAGGCTGGCGAGTCGGCCGAGGAGTGCATGACCCGCGAGGCCAGGGAGGAGTGCGGGCTCGAGGTGGAGCTGGTCCGGTCCGGGAGGCTGATCGAGTACGTCGACGGGTACGGCCGCTCGGTCGCCGTCCCCTACCTCCTGGCCTCGAGCTCCGACGCCGTCACGGTCTCGGAGCACTCCGAGCACCGCTGGGTCCCCCCCGGGGAGCTCGGCCGATACCACAAGGTGCCCGCCATGGAGGAGGCCCTCGCCATCTTCGGGCTCGTCGAGCCGTCCCGACCCTCCACGGCGTGAGGGCGAAAGTTACTCTACACTTATAACGAATCCGCCGTTGGCCGAATCCCATGCAGGTGGCCAACTCGCAGCTCAAATGGCTATACTTCTTCGACGAGGGGGTGACCGACAGGAAGCTCCTCGGGGGCAAGGGAGCGGGCCTGTGCGAGATGACCTCGCTCGGCCTCCCGATACCGCCCGGCTTCGTGATAACGACGACGGTCTGCGAGGAGTTCTACCGCAACGGCCAGGCCCTGCCCCAGGGGCTGATGGGCTCGGTCCTGGCGGCGATGGCCTCGCTCGAGGAGCGGACGGGCAAGCGGTTCGGCGACGCCAGAGACCCGCTCCTGATCTCGGTCCGCTCGGGGGCCCCCGTCTCGATGCCCGGGATGATGGACACGGTCCTGAACCTCGGCATGAACGACTCGGTCGCCGAGGGGCTGGCGACGCTCACCGGGGACAGGAGGTTCGCCTACGACACCTACCGGAGGTTCATCCAGCTCTTCGGCAAGGTCGTCCTGGAGGTCGACGACGACGAGTTCTCCAAGCTCCTCGAGAGCGAGAAGAAGAGGCGAGGCGCCACCCTGGACGGCGACCTCGACGCCGAGTCCCTCGTCAGGGTCGCCGACTCGTTCAAGGACCTCCTCCTGAGGGAGGGACGGCCTCTCCCGCAGGACCCGAGGAGGCAGCTCGAGCTCGCGATCGTCGCCGTCTTCAAGAGCTGGAACGGGAAGCGGGCGATCGAGTACAGGAAGCAGTACCGGATATCCCCCGAGCAGGCGAGGGGCACCGCCGTGACCGTGGTCACGATGGTCTTCGGCAACATGGACCTGGACAGCGCGACGGGGGTGCTCTTCACGAGGGATCCCTCGACCGGCGGACGAGGCCTCTACGGCGACTACCTGACGAACGCCCAGGGCGAGGACGTCGTCGCCGGGACGAGGACGCCCAGGCCCATAGGCGACCTCAAGGGCGAGATGCCCGAGGTCTACTCCAGCCTCGAGAGGATCTCGCAGAAGCTCGAGTCGCACTACCGCGAGCCTCAGGACATCGAGTTCACCGTCGAGCGGAAGAAGCTCTACCTCCTCCAGACCAGGGCCGCGAAGATGGGGCCCATGGGCTCGGTCAGGGCGGCCGTCGACATGGTCCACGAGGGTGTGATCTCGAAGAAGGAGGCGCTCCTCCGGATCTCGCCCGACCAGCTCGAGCAGATCCTGCATCCGCACGTCGACCCCAGCAGGCGCATCGTCCCGCTGGCCGTCGGCGTGCCCGCGGCCCCGGGCGCCGCCTCCGGCAAGGTCGTCTTCGACGCCGACACCGCCGTCGAGTGGACCAAGAAGGGCGAGAAGGTCATCCTGGTGAGGGAGGAGACCAAGCCCGAGGACGTCCACGGGTTCTTCGCGGCGCAGGGCGTGCTCACGTCCAGGGGAGGGAAGACCTCGCACGCCGCCGTCGTCGCCAGGGGCATCGGCAAGCCCTGCATCGTCGGGTGCGCGTCGCTGAACATCTACCAGCAGTCTCGCCTCCTCAAGGTCGCCGGCTCGACCATAACCCAGGGGGACGTGATCACCATCGACGGCTCGACCGGGAACGTCTATCCCGGGACCGTCCCGCTGCTCCAGCCCGAGCTCAAGGACGAGGTCTTCGAGCTACTCGCCTGGGCCGACGAGATCAAGAGGCTGGGCGTCTGGGCGAACGCCGACACGCCCGAGATGGCCGCGAAGGCGCGCAAGATGGGCGCGGAGGGGATAGGTCTGGCCCGGACCGAGAGGATGTTCAACGCCGAGGAGCGGATCCCGCTCGTCGTCGGGATGATAATGGCCTCGAGCGAGGAGGAGAGGAGGTCCTACCTGGAGAAGCTCAGGCCCCTCCAGAAGGAGGACATCAAGAGGATCCTGAGGGAGATGCACGACCTCCCCGTGATCATCAGGCTCCTCGACCCGCCGCTCCACGAGTTCCTCCCACGCTTCGAGGACATGCTCGAGCAGGTGAAGAAGCTCGAGAGGTACGGCGACGAGAAGCAGCTGATGGACGCCAAGAGGCTGCTCGACAAGGCGAGACAGCTGTCCGAGGCGAACCCGATGCTCGGCCACAGGGGCGTCAGGCTGGGCCTCACCCATCCCGAGATCTACGAGATGCAGATGACCGCGGTGATGGAGGCGACCGCCGACCTGATCAAGGAGGGGGTGAACGTCAGGCCGAAGATAATGACGCCCCAGGTCGCGGCCTGGCAGGAGGTCAAGCTCGTGAGGGAGCAGTTCGAGGCGATCCGCGCCCGCGTCGAGGCCGGCGAGGGGGTCAAGCTCGAGATCAAGTTCGGGACGATGATCGAGACGGTCAGGGCCGCGCTCGACGCCGACGAGATCGCCCGGTACGCCGAGTTCTTCTCCTTCGGGACGAACGACCTCAGCCAGGCGACCTTCAGCTTCAGCCGGGAGGACGCGGAGGCCAAGTTCCTCCCGTTCTACCTCGAGAGGTCGGTGCTCCCGGACAACCCGTTCGAGACGATCGACGACAAGGGGGTCGGGACGCTCATACGGATGGCCGTCGAGTCGGGCAGGAAGACCAGGCCCGACCTCGAGGTGGGCATCTGCGGCGAGCACGGGGGGGACCCGCGGTCCATCTACCTGTGCCACCGGGCGGGGCTCGACTACGTCTCGGCCTCGGCCTTCAGGATACCGGTAGCCCGGCTCGCGGCGGCGAGGATTTCCCTCCTCGAGGGCGCCGAGGCCTGAGCGCTCGGCCGTCCGTCGAGCTCGCCTGCCGACCGGTCGGCCGGATGGGCGACCCGCCAACCTTATACCCGCCGAGCCGTGGCGTGCACCGATGAAGTACAGGGTCGCCCTCGCCCAGGTCTCCGCCTCCGAGGAGAAGCGAGAGAACCTGAGGGCGGGGGTCGAGCTCGTCGGCGCCGCGTCCGAGATGGGCGCCGACCTGGTCGTCCTCCCGGAGCTCTTCATGGCCTACGTCCCTCTCGACGCCCCGCCGGCGACGTTCGTCGAGGCCGCCGAGGAGGTCTCGGGCGAGTTCGTGGGCGCCATCGCCTCGGAGGCCCGGAGGCGGAGGGTGCACGTCGTCGTCGGGATCATCGAGCGGTCCCGGAAGAAGGGGAGGGTCCACAACACCGCCGTGATGGTGGGGCCCGAGGGTCGCGTGGTCGCCACCCACCGCAAGCTGCAGCTCTTCGATTCGCAGGGCTACAAGGAATCCGACCGGTTCGAACCCGCCCGGACCCTGGAGGGCGCGTTCGAGACCGGGCTGGGCCGGATGGGGATGATGACCTGCTACGAGCTCCGGTTCCCCGAGATGGCCCGGATCCTCGCGCTCCAGGGCGCCGAGCTCATCGTCGTGCCGACGGCGTGGCTGGCGGGCAGGATGAAGGAAGACCACCTGCACGTCCTCGCCCGCGCGAGGGCGCTCGAGAACACGGTCTACGTCGCCGTCGCCTCCCAGACGGGGCGCATCTTCTCAGGGAGGAGCCTCGTGGTGGACCCGTTCGGCGTCCCCATCTGCGACGCGGGGGAGGACGCGGGGCTCGTCATGGCCGAGGTGGACACGGAGCGCATCGCCCGGGTCAGGAAGGTACTGCCCACCCTGGAGCACCTCAGGAGCGACGTGTACTCCGGGTTCCTCGGACCCAGGCGACCCTAGGACCGCCGGACCGCCGTCCGGGCGCTCGGCTCCCCTCCTCCTCCTCCTCCTTCCGCTGTAGAGCTTGTAGAAGTAGAGGACGTTGAGCCCGATGAAGCAGAGCGAGCTGATGAGCTCCGCCCACGTCTCCAGGGGCCCCATCGCCTCGCTGAGCGCCGTCTCGGTCGTCATCCAGCCCGGGTTCACCGGCGCGGTGAACCTCACCAGGAAGACGTTGTTCACCAGGAGGAAGGCGAGGACCGCTGCCGTCAACGCAAAGTAGAGCCACCTCCTCTCCGGGTGCCAGACTGCGATGTCGACCAGCGCGAGGGCGAGCAGGTAGACCGCGTACTGCTCGTTGACCTGCGCCTTGAAGAGGAGGAACGTGATGCTGCAGAGGATCATCGACTGCACGAGCCCGCTCTTCGTAGTGAAGCCGTACCACCTGCGGCCCAGCCAGATCGCCACGAGCTCCGCCGGGATCCAGACGTACTCCACGACCGCCAGGAATAGCGAGCCGGTCGGCTTGGCGATCCCGAACTGGGAGAGGATGAAGAAGATCCCGAGCGGAGAGAGCGACTCGCCGCCCTTGTTCACCGTGCTGTTCAGGGTCGCGACCGCGGTCCCCACGGGCCAGCCGGCCACGAGGATCGTCGCCAGGCTGCCGAGCGAGGGTATCGCCAGGGCTATCGCGAGGTTCCTCGCCCTGTGGGGGCCGGAGAAGGCCAGGGGGATGGCGAAGATGAGCGGGATCGACTTGACCCATATCGCCAGGCCCTCGAGGGCGGACCTGCGCGTCTCCCGCGGGGTGCAGAGGGCCGCGATCACGGGGAGCATCGCGAGCGAGTCGAACATCCCCCAGACGCCCGAGAGTATGACCGTGTAGGGGGAGAGGAGCCAGTAGGCGAGGACCGCGTTCGTCGCCTCCGGCCTGTTCTCCTTGACGAACCTCAGGATCGTGTACCCGAGCGCCACGTCCCCCAGGATGATCGGCTGCTTCAGGAGGAAGTAGTAGAGGTACTGGCTGTGCACTCCGAGCAGGGCGTAGAGCTCGTAGACCCCCGCGAGGAGGACCGGCCAGAGCGTCAGGTACCCCACGGTCGACTCGCTCGAGGACGAGTAGACGTTCGCGAAGCTGAGCCCGGGCACCGGGGGGATGACGCCGTAGGGGCTCAAGCCGTGCGCGACCCAGAAGCCGGTCCTCACCCAGAGCTCGAAGTCGAAGGGGTGGCCCGTCCAGAACGAGAACGCCTCCCTCACGAGAAGCCCGACGATGAGGATCGATCGAACCTTCGTTCCCAGGCAGCCCCGGTCCCTTGAAGGGACCGGTCCGCTAATTAGCCGTTGGCTCGGAAGCCTTAACTCTCTTCGGGGGCTCCGGGACCCGGGATGCCCGCCGGCGGCGACCTGATCCGTCTCGAGACCATCGGCCGGAGGACGGGAGAGCCGCACGACGTCCTCGTCAGGTTCATCACCGTCGACCGCAGGATCGTCGTCTTCCCCCAGAACCGGGGGCGCCAGGACTGGGTCGCCAACGTAGCAGAGAACGGGGCGGTCAGGGTCTTCGGGGCGGGGGGCGTCATCTCGGGGACCGCGACCGTCCGCCCCATACGGGGGCTCCGGGACCCGCTCCTGGCCATCTTCACCAGGAAGTACGGCGAGGCCGAGGCGAGGAAGCGCTACTGGGGGCAGACGGTCTACGTGGAGGTCGAGGTCGCCTCGCAGTCGACTGCGGTCGACTATCGGGAGCTCCACTACGCCGACCTCGAGGCGGCCTTCGACGGGGTCGCCGAGGACTACGACGGGCACATCCTCGGGAACGAGATGAACGTCTGGCTCCGCGACCGGTCCGTCGGGCTGATGTCGAGGGTCTTCTCCCCGGGGGAGGTCGTCCTCGAGGTCGGGTGCGGCACCGGGACCGAGACGCTCCAGCTGGCGGAGCGCGGCATCAGGGTCATAGCCTCGGACATCTCGGGGAAGATGCTCGAGGTCCTGGCCAGGAAGGCCGCGAAGCTCGGCCTCGACTCGATGGTCATCCCTCTCCACGCCAGGCCCTACGAGCTGGGCGAGAGGCTCCGGGGCCTGGGGTTCCCCCGGATCGACGGCGCCTACTCGACCTACGGGGCGATAAACACGGAGCCCGGCCTCGGCCCGATAACCCGAGAGCTGCACTCGGCCGTGAGGCCGGGAGGGAAGCTGATCCTGGGCGTCTGGAACAAGTACTGCCTCTACGAGATGGTCGGCTACACGCTCAGGATGAGGCCCAGGATGACCGTGGCGAGGCTGAGGAACCCCGTGGCGGTGGGGCTTTCGCGGTTCTGCGTCTCCTCGACGGCCTACTCGGTCGAGTCCCTGAGCGCCGCGCTCGCGGGTTCGTTCCGCCTCGAGAGGGTCTACGGGGTCGAGATACTGCTCCCGCCCTCGAACCTAACGAGGTACCTGCCCAGGGGGCGCCTCCTCGCCCTGCTCAAGAGGATGGAGCTGGGCATAGAGGGGAGCTATCCCTGGAACCGGCTGGGAGACCACTTCCTGGGGGTGTACTCGCGCGTTGGATGACCTCACCGTCTTCGTCTGCACGTACAACTCCCGCTCCACGCTCGGGCCGTGCCTCGCCGGGCTCAGGGCCGCGGAGCCGCGCGCCAGGCTCGTCGTCATCGACCACGGCTCCACCGACGGGACGCTCGAGCTCGCGGCCGGCTACGGCGCCGAGATCCACCACGAGAACGTCAGCCTGGGGTACGCGAGGCAGCTGGCCTTCGAGCTCAGCGGGACCGAGTACCTAGCCTTCCTGGACAGCGACGTGAGCATCGTCGACGCCTCCTTCCTGGCGAGGGCCGTCGAATCGCTCCAGGACCCGCGGGTGGGCGCGGTCGTCGGGATGGCGGTCGGGCACAGGCTGGCCTACGGGCTCCCGGCGGGCCTGCTGGTCCTCCGCACGGAGGACTTCCGGGGGAAGGTGATACCCGATTTCATCGACGCCAGGGAGACGTTCTACATCGTCAAGCGCCTCCGGGACCTCCGCCTGGGGACGGTCTACCTCGCCGACGCCATGGTCCACGACTCGAGGTTCCGCGAGTTCAAGCCCGAATGGGAGGGGGCGAACACCCGGCTCGCCACGGGGGTCCGGGTCGCGGAGCTCGCCTTCGCCCTCAAGGTCATAATCATGCTCAGCATCAACAGCAGGTCCCTCAGGAACATCGCCTACGTCCCGCTCTTCTACCTGAAGTTCCTGCGCGGCTTCTCCGACCCGCAGCGGTGGAGGAAGCTGGTGCGGGACCCGACGGAGGCCTAGCTGGCCGATGGTGCGCTTCATCAACGAGACGACCGCCTTCAAGGTCCTCGTCGAGGGGCGCGGGGTCATCCTCTCCGTGACCACCAAGGACCGGGCCTTCTTCTTCTTCCTCTCGAGGAGGTACGTCGGGGCCAGGGTCGCGCCCACCACCGACCCATTCCCCGGGATCGTGGAGCTCTGCGACTACGACATAGACCGGATACTCGAGAGGTGGGACGAGCTCCACAGGGTCAAGGTCATGGACGCGGATCGGTCCCCGGGCTAGGGACGGCCGCCGCCGCCGCGGCGGCGGAGGTGGTGGGCCGCCTCCGTCGTCCTTCGTACATCCTTCGCAGTCCGTCGTACCTGTTCGACTCGTAGATGCAGTGGCCGGGCCCGATCAGCACCCGGAAGACCGCGGGGGTGTCGAGGGCAGAGCGATACCTCCTGTTGAGGAGGTAGGCCTTCATACGGACGTAGGTCCCCACGGTCCGGTACAGGAGGGCGTTGAGCGCGCGGCCGGTGCCGCGCGCCGAGGCCAGCGACCGCGCCGGCCCCACGGCCTCCGTCAGCCCTCGGGCGTACATGCGCGGGAAGAAGCCCCCCATCCAGGACCCTTTCTCGAGCAGCGAGCGGTAGAATCCCCTCCCGACGAGCACCTCGGCCGTGAGGGCGTCCCTCGCGAAGAGGGCGTCCCTCGTCTCCGCGAAGGTCCGGCCCGCGTCCGCTTCGTCCATCACGTAGCTGAAGCAGAAGGGGGCGCACCTCCTGGTGATGCGGTAGAGCCTCGCGAGCAGGAGCGACTTGAGCATGAAGACCCACAGCGCGTCCCG
>JBEKTS010000110.1:0-8244 GCA_049515775.1 Nitrososphaerales archaeon
GTGGTTGTCATCGGAGTTGTGGAGGACGAGGTGGTTGTCATCGGAGTTGTGGAGGACGAGGTGGTTGTCATCGGAGTTGTGGAGGACGAGGTGGTTGTCATCGGAGTTGTGGAGGACGAGGTCATGGCAGAGGTCGATGGCAACGTGCTAACCGAGGATGTCGTCGACGAGACGCTCGAGCCGGAGGAAGACGATAGGACGGCATACGCGGCCACGCTGGCGACGACTACAATTACCACGATGATAGCAGCGATAAAGATCGGCGCTATTGCACCTCTCGATCTTCGCATTAGTTATGAGTCATATGACGTATGTATTTAAGAATTATTAGATGAATTTTCAGAAACCGCCGGGCCGGGACCCGATTCTCGGCTCTGGCGGCCCAGAGACAACCGATATCGAGCGGAGCCGCCTTGGAAGCGTTGGCTCGGGTTCGAATCTGCAATCCGAGAGGAAAGCGAAGCCTTCACGCTCTCCTTCCACTCCGCGTCCGTGATGGAGTACATCATGGTGTCTCCCGGCGTCCCGTCCTGTCGTACGCGGTGGTTCCTCAGCCTCCCCTCGAACCTCGCCCCGAGCTTGAGGATCGCCCTCTGGGAGTGCAGGTTGTTGCTGTCGGTCTTGAGCTGCACCCTCACCGCGTTCCACTCCTCGAACGCGTGCCTTAACAGCAGGAACTTGCACTCCGGGTTGACGACGGTGCCCCAGACGACCGAATCGTACCAGGTCCCACCGATCTCGGCCCCTCTCTGGGCGGGGCGAACGTCCATGTACCTCGTGCTGCCGAGGACCCTTCGGTCCCTCAGCCTGAAGACCGTGAAGGGGTACTCCGCACCGCGCTCCTGGGCCTTGAGGGCGGTCTCGATCCATCGGCCCATGCTCTCCGGCGTCCGGGCGTCCATCTGCATCCACGTCCAGACGGAGTTCTGCGCGGCCTCCAGCAGCTCGCCCGCATGGGCGGTCTCGAGAGGCTCCAGGCGGACGTGCCTCCCTTCGAGGACGCATGGACCCAGGGCGGAAGCCAACCTGCACCGATTGGGACCCGAGCCTAGATAAGCGTGCAGACCCGGGTCGTGGGCACGCAGGTCAGCGACGGGTGGGCGGGTGAGCCCTCTCGCCTACCTCTGCTCTATCAGCTCCAGCCAGATCCCGTTCGGGTCCTTGACAAAGGCGATGCGGCTCGACCCCAGGGAGTAGGGCTCCCTCGCGACCTCGACCCCCTCGGCGCGCATGGTCTCGACGGAAGCCTGGAGGTCCTTGACCCCGAAGGCGATGTGGTCGAGCTGGTCACCCTCGGCGTAGTCTTTCTTGTCCTTCCACCAAGTGAGCTCGATGGCGTGGTTCGTGCCGCCGATGTTCAGAAAGGCTATCTCGGCATTGTTCTGCTTGATCTCCCTCCGGCTGGCGAGGGTCATGCCGAACCTCTTGGTGTAGAAGGCTATGCTCTCGTCCATGTCCCGGACGGTGATCGACGTGTGCAGCAGCTCCATGCTGGAGAGAGACAGCCGCGTCCGTATAAAGAGGGCGACCGATGGATTGGGGGCCCGTCACCGCCGGTTGCCCGTCGCCCTGCATCTAAATACCGATGGTCGTCGGACCCGGGGCGCGCATGCAGCACAGGTACGCCGCGCTCCTCGCGGTCGCGCTTCCCTCGTTCGCCTACGGCCTCTTCAGGTTCTCCCTGGGGATCCTGGTCCCCAAGATCGAGGGCGCCTACGGCATCAACGACTCGGTCATGGGCGCCATCGTCTCCGTCTCGGTCGGGGTCGTGGGCGTGGGGGTCTTCGTCTCCGGGGCGTTCGCCGAGCGCTACGGTAACAGGGCCGCGATACTCGTGGGTCTGCTCCTCTTCACCTCGTCCCTGTGCCTGATGTCGACGGGGGTGGACCTCGACGCCCTGACGGTCCTCTTCATGGTCGCGTCGCTCGGCTCGGGGCTGATGATCCCGACCAGCTTCACCATAGTGGGAGCGATCCTGCCGAAGCGGAGGGGAATCGGGGCAGGGCTGGTTACCTCCGCCTACAACGTCGGAGGCCTCGTCGGACCGGCCGTGATTGGCTACCTGCTCCTCTACTACGGCTGGAACGTCTCCCTGCTCTGGATCCCGGCCTGGGGGGTCGTCTCGATCGCTGTCCTCCTCGCGGCGATACCATCTGGCGCCGGCGACGGCCCTCCGGCCCCCAGGGGGCAGTTCAGGGCCCTGCTGAAGAACAGGACGGTCGTCCTCCTCGCGGTCGGAGGCCTCCTCGCCGACGCGGCGTTCGTTACGTACCTCTCCTGGACGCCGAAGTTCCTGCTCACCGCCTTCGACGTCTCCGGAGGGGCCAGCGCGCTCGTCGACCTCCTCTTCGGCGTCGGCATCGGCCTGGGCGCGCTGGGCATATTCGCCGCGGGCATGCTATTCGACCGGATCGGAGGGAGGGCGAGCGCGATACTGGGCGGGGTGGCGGCGACCGGCGCGACGCTGGGGGTCTACCTCTCCAGCTCCCTTCTGATGGCCCTGGCGCTCGTCATCGTGGGGAGCTTCTTCTTCAACTGGTTCTGGACCTTGCTCACCGTGATGTCGCAGGTCTCGGTCCCCGCCGAGAGCAGGGCGGCCTCCACGAGCCTCGTCCAGAGCGCGGCGTTCATCGGGGCGTTCGCCGGGCCCGGCATCGCGGGGCTCCTCGGCGGGGCGGAGACCGTGCCGCTCCTGGTCGCGGTCACGCTCCCCAACGCGCTCTACACCATCGTGATGGTGGTGTTCTACAGGGACAGGCCCTTCCGGCAGCAGTAGCAGCGAGCGGAGCCCGCCGCCTCAGTTGGGGAGGATGTCCTTCGAGATCATGGTCCCGACGACCCAGTTGGGCCGGTCGACTATCTCGTGTACCCTGACGTCGGCCGCGACGCTGCAGAGTATGTAGGCCTCCTCCCTCGAGAGCCCGTAGGCGCCGGTGAGCCACCCCACCATGTTCCTGACCGAATCCTTCGTCGCCTCCATCAGGTCCGGCCCGATGCCCGTAGCCGCGGCGTATCCCTTCCTGGGCTTCTTATCTCCCAGGGCGGAGAACCGGGGATAGGTCAGCCCGGCCTCCTTCTCCAGGGAGAGCCTCAGCTTCGCTGACCCTGCGCACTCGATGGCGGTGCCGCAGACCTCGGCGTCGCCCATCGCCGCGTGGACGTCCCCCGTCGAGAAGAGGGCCCCCTCGACCTGCACGGGTATGCGGACCGAGGACCCGGCGGTGAGGTGCCTGATGTCCATGTTGCCGCCGTGCCTCCCGGGCGGACCGACCTCCGTGAGCCCCCTCCTCCTGGGCGCCACGCCGAGGACTCCGCAGAACGGGCTCAGAGGCACCCTGATCCCCTTCACGAAGGGGGCGTGCCTCTTGTTCTTCAGGGACCACTTGTAGAGGAACGGTCTCTTGAACTCCTCGAGCAGCCCGAACCCGGGCTGGATGTAGGACCACCCAAAGTCGGCGACGGTCACCTCGACCACCTCGACGAGCAGGGCGTCGCCCGGTTTCGCGTCCTCCACGAAGACCGGCCCCGCCAGGGGATAGAGCTTCGACGAGTCGAATCGCATGACGTCGGCGTCGGTCGAGCGGGCGTTGATCTGCCAGCTCCCGACGTCGTTGATGTCGAACGTCACGGTCTCCCCGCTCTTCACCGTGAGGACGGGCTCGTGCGACGGGCTCCACTTGTAGTGGAAGGTGTCCAGCGGTATCCTGTGGTGGTCCGACAGACCCGGTCGCCCACCTAGCGGGCCGTGGAGGCCTTGTAGTCCTTCTCGAGGTACTCTCCGTAGACGTCCCAGTCGGCGGCGGCGCCCTTCTCCCACTTCTTCCTGTCCTCCACCGCCTTCTTGTCGTCGTAGGCGATCCGGAAGGTCATGTCGAGCCGGGTCTTGTTCTTCCCGAGCGACCTGAGCTCGTAGTCCCCGATCTCTCTGTGGTCCCCGCAGGTGTCGAGGTGCCACGAGTTCGGGCGGTCGAGCCACACGACCCTCAGCCCTTCGACCGTCTTCTTCTTCTCTTCGCGCACCACCACCCAGACTATCCTCTTGTCCGTCCTCTCGAGGAACTGGCGCCTCACCTTCGAGCCGATCATCTTGCCGTCGTCCTCCTGGAAGTCTGTGCACCAGTCGAAGACGAACTCCAGCGGTGCGGCGAACGTCTTCGAGACGGTGTAGGTCTCTACGAAGGTCTCCTTCAAGATGGCCGGGAGCCGGCGCGAATCGCTTTAAGGCTTTCACGGGAGGACGACGCCCGGCGGCATGGGCCGGGGCGGACCGGACGGGCGCGACGGACGGGACCCATGGAAAGAAATAAGTGACGTCCGCGGAGAGGACGGTCTGCGGTGCCAGGGTAGCTCAGAAGCGTGATCTCGCTGGGAAACCTGGGAGAGCACTCGGCTGAAGACCGAGAGCAATTATCCCCGTGATAATTGTCGGGAGCTGTCGTCGGTTCAAATCCGGCCCCTGGCATCTCCCTACTCCTACCGGGCGGTGCGCCCCCGAGGTGGGGCTCGTTCGGCGCTTGCCCCTTCTCACGCCGCGGAGAGCGCCTGGGAGAGGTCCTCCTTGAGGTCCTCCACGTCCTCGAGGCCTAGCGCGAGCCTGAGCAGGTTGTCCCCGATGCCGAGCTCTTTCCTCACCGCGGGCGAGAGGGTCTTGGAGGCGCTCGATATCGGGTAGTTGAGCAGCGACTCGGTCCCCCCCAGAGACGGGGAGGGCTTGATTATCCGGACCCTCCTGAGCACCTCGAGGGCCTCCCTCCTTCCCCCCTTGATCTTGAAGCTCAGCAGGCCGCCGAAGAGGTCCTTGCTGAACAGCGCTCGGGCCGTGCTGTGATAGGGGCTCGTCTCCAGGCCGGGGTACCAGACCTCCTCGACCCTCGGGTCGTCCTGGAGGAACTCCGCTATCGCCAGCGCGCTGCGGGACTGCTCCTCGAACCTGACCCTGAGGGTGCTGGCACCCCTCAGGGCGAGGAAGGCCTCGAAGGCGCCCATGATCGAACCGAGCCGTCTCCTGAACTCCCAGAGCTCGGTGAGGTCCACCTCGTCGTTGAGGGCCACCGCCCCGCCGACCAGGTCGTTGTGGCCGCCGATGTACTTGGTGACGCTGTGGAGGGTCACCCAGGCCCCGTCGCGGAGCGGGCGGTAGAGGAGGGGAGTCGCGAAGGTGTTGTCGACCACGAGCCTCGTCCCGGTCTCCCCGCACCGCTTCGCGATCCTTGCGACATCGACGACCCTCGCCTGGGGGTTCGTTATCGTCTCGACCAGCGCCAGGGAGATGCCGGGGTTGATCTTCTCGATGAAGTCCTCCGTCTCCGGCCCTGCGAGGACCGTCCGGACCCCGAACTTGGCGAGGTTCAGGGCCAGGTCCTGCGTCGTCCCATAGGACTCCTTGGTGATCACGACGGTGTCGCCCGCCGAGAGGGACGACAGGTAGACCGCGGCTATGGACCCCATGCCGCTGTTGAAGGCCAGCGAGTGGGCACCCTTCTCCAGGGTCGCGATGACCCTCTCGAAGGCCCGGACGGTCGGGTTCTCCTCCCGGGAGTACTTCTGCTCGAAGCCGCGGTCGCTCTTCCTGGCCTCGCCCGTCCTCCTATCGGGGTGCTCGAAGATCGTGGAGAGGTAGACGGGGACCTTGAAGGCGCCCGTCTCCACGTCGTAGTAGCCGTGCCCGTGGATCGACTCGGTCGAGAAGCGTGCCAAAAGCCTCGTCCCCGGCGAAGATGCCGGATGCTCATAAGGATGACGAAGAAATAATTCTTTTGTGCATCTACGAGGGCCTGCGGCGCCGGCTTCGGCCTGTACGGACCGACCGCCCCTAGTACATAGGCATCGTTTGGTCCACTTCCTGCCCCCAGGCATTGATGCCGCCCTTGAGGTTCCTCGCTTTCTTGAACCCCATGCCGTTCAGGAGCTTGGTGGCCTGGGCGGACCTCATGCCCGAGTGGCAGTTAACGACGATGAGGTCGGCGGTGCTGAGCTCGTTCACCCTCCCAGGGAGCGTCCCCAGCGGGATCAGCTTGGAGCCCTCGATGTGGTTGACCTGGTACTCCCACGGTTCCCTGACGTCGACCACCACGACGGGCTTCTTCTGGTCCATCCAGTCCTTGAGCTGCTTCGGGGTCACCTCCAGGTCCGGGCTGAGCTCCTCGGCGACGCCGCAGAAGGCCTCGTAGTCGATGAGTTCGGTGACCGTCGGGTTGGGACCACAGACGACGCAGTTGGGGTTCTTCTTCAGCTTGAGCTCCCTGAACTTCATCTCCAGGGCGTCGAAGAGGAGGAGCCGGTTCGCCAGCGAGGTGCCCTTCCCGATTATGAGGTCGATCGCCTCCGCCGCCTGGATGGAGCCCATGATCCCGGGCAGCACCCCCAGGACGCCCCCCTCCGCGCACGAGGGCACCAACCCGGGCGGAGGAGGCGTCTCGTACAGGCAGCGATAGCACGCGAAACCTGGGACCGCAAAGACCGAAGCCTGTCCCT
The DNA here is from genome assembly GCA_049515775.1 of Nitrososphaerales archaeon. Classification (GTDB taxonomy): domain Archaea; phylum Thermoproteota; class Nitrososphaeria; order Nitrososphaerales; family Gagatemarchaeaceae; genus Gagatemarchaeum. Next base: position 6,475 of record JBEKTS010000110.1, read on the forward strand.
CGAACCTGAAGATGCTCGCGTAGACGTTCGGCTTGCCGAGCAGGACGCAGGCGTCGTTCACCAGGTAGCGCGTCGGGAAGTTGTCGGTCCCGTCCATCACGATGTCGTAGTCCTTCAGGATGCCGAGCGCGTTCGACGAGTCGAGCCTGACCTGGTGCAGCTCTATGTGGACGTTCGGGTTTATCTGGAGGAGCCGCTCTCGGGCGACCTCGGCCTTGGACCTCCCGATGTCCCGCTCGGAGTAGAGCACCTGCCGGTGCAGGTTGCTCTTCTCCACGGTGTCAAAGTCCACTATCCCTATCCGGCCGACGCCGGCCGCCGCCAGGTACGTCGACGAGGGAGTGCCGAGCCCGCCCGCCCCCACGATCAGGACGCTGGCGGCCTTGAGCCTCTTCTGCCCCTCGAGGCCCACCTCCGGCATTATCAGGTGCCTGCTGTAGCGCGCCAGCTCGCTCCCCGAGAACGCGGCGGTTCCACCTCCGCCCGACCCTCCCGCCACCGACGGGACGATCATCAGCGTGTCCCCGTCCTTCAGCCGGGTCGCCTCGCCCCCGAGGTAGCGTATGTCCTCCTCGTTCAGGTAGAGGTTGACGAAGCTCCGCAGCCTGCCGTTCTCCGAGTAGAGGTACCTCCTCAGGCCCGGGAACCTCGTCACCAGCGCCTGGAGCGCGCCCCTGACGTCATCCGAGTCGACCTTGATCTCGTCCTCGCCGTTCGTGTGCTGCCTGAGAGCGGTCGGGACGACGACCTTCACTGACATGCGTTCACCCGTCGATCACCTCTAGAGTCTGCTCGGAGGCGGACCTCCGGTCTTCTCCCGGGGCCCATGACCTGGTATCCCCCGCCTTCCCCCCCGGGACGGAGACTACGACGTAGGAATACCACGGGAAGGAGTGCTCCAGATCGAAGGCGGAGAGCGTCGCGGGATAGTCCGGATGGGAGTGATAGACCCCGGCGATGCTCAGCCCCCTCTGGGAGACCGCCCGGTCGGCCCTGAACAGGTCCAGCGGACGGATGTCGTACCGGTCGTGCTTGGGCCCGGCGTAGGCGTTGGCCACGCGCACCGAGTCTATCACGATCCCGTCTCCGTCGGCGACGAGCAACCCGCAGCACTCGTCGGGGTACGTCGACTCAGCGTGGGCGCGCATCTCATCGAAGACCCGCTTCGCGACTCTCGTGGTCATGTGGGCTCACGGTGGCGCCTGGGCGCCCTCGATCAAAATAAGGCATGGACCTGCCGACCGCGATGGTCGGCCGGTCCTTCATAAGGATGGCGGAAATGATATTCGTGGAGGAATAAGGTGAGGCCGGGTGGCTCTCCTTCTTACATGCCACCCATGCCGCCCATTCCGCCCATGCCACCGCCCGGACCGCCGCCGGGTGGCTCCTTGGACTTGGACGAGGCGATCACGTCGTCGATGCGGAGTATCATGCAGGCAGACTCCGTCGCCGCCTTCAGTATCTGCATCTTGACGGCGGTCGGCTCGACCACCGACTTGTTCCACATGTTGGCGACCTTGCCCGAGAGCGCGTCGACCCCCGCCCACTTCTCGCCCTTGCCGTGCCTGGCCCTGAGGTCGACCTGGGTGTCGATCGGGTCCATGCCCGCGTTCTCGGCGAGTATCGTGGCGATGGACTCCACCGCCTCGGCGTACCGGAGCGCCGCCAGCTGCTCTCTGCCGGTGAGCTTCTGGGCCCACGCCCTGACCTGGCTCGCGACCTCGACCTCCGGCGCGCCTCCGCCGGCCACGATCGAGGGCGACTCCACCA
>JBEKTS010000111.1:0-13940 GCA_049515775.1 Nitrososphaerales archaeon
TCATCGGCGTGCCAAAAAAGTGCAAATTCTGTTAAATAGTTTTGTCCGAGTGTCGAGCCAGGGTGAAGAGGCCCCCGCAGGGCTGACGGAATCCCTACCGTCCGTCCGTTCGTTCGTTCTGACCCGGGTCCTCGCGCCGTGGCGCGGCTCGTCCCGGGACGGGGCTGGGCGTGGCCGGACGTGAACCGAGGTCGACTTCCGCCCTCCCCGCGGGTCAGCCGGTCTTGAAGGCTCGATTAATCCTCCGGATCAGGACCCCCAGGAGGGTTATGAGGATGCCGACCGCGAAGAAGGCCGAAGCGTTCTCGAGGGTGGGGACGGTGAGCCCGTAGTACTTGAGCGGGACAAAGCCGATGGCGAAGATCAGGACACCGAGGATGATCAGCCTCGTCGACCATCTCATTGCGAGGCGCGGCCCTGAGGGCATCCGCATTAAAGACCATCGCCCCTCGGTCGGATGAGGGCCCCGGCCTCCGGGTGCGGCCAAGACTTATTCGGCAGCGCCACAGGGGGGTCGTATGTCCTCGAAGGAGCCCGCCGCGGCGAAGGCGACGACCGCGTTCGCCCGCAGGTCCACCGGGCTAATCAAGAACGTCTCCCTCTTCGACGCCGTAGCCCTCAACGTAAGCTACATGTCAACCGGAGCGGCGCTCTCGCTCATCGGGTTCACCCTCGTCCTGCTCCCCTCGGTCTCGGGCGTCAACCTCGTCTACGCCTCGCTCATCGGCTTCCTCATCACCATCCCGCAGGTCGTCGTCTACACGCTGATGTCGCGGAGGACCTCGAGGACTGGGGGGGACTACGTCTGGATGTCCCGGTCCCTCGGAGGGCTCGCGGGGAGCTCGGTCAGCTTCATGGGGATCACGATGGAGACGATGCCCTACCTGGCCCTCATCGCACTCTCGGCGGTCTTCGCCATCGGCTCGGTCGGCTCGGCCCTCGGCGACGGGTCGTTCGCGGGCCTCGCGGTCTCCGGCGAGGAGCCGGGCTCCCAGTTCCTCCTCGCCGCGGCGGTCTTCGCGGCCCTGATCGCGCTCAACGTGCTGAGGCCGAGGCTCGGGTTCAAGCTCATCTCGGTCCTCATGGTCGTGGGCCTCGTCTCGCTCGCCGCCGCGGTCGCCGCGCTCGCCTGGGCGGGGCGCCCGGGCGTCGCCTCGTACGTGAACGGCCTGGGTCTCACCAACCCGGACAACACCTCCCTCACCTACGACTCGGTCGCGAGCTCCTTCACCGGGTCGACGTTCGACCTCGGCGCCACGGTCTCGATACTGCCGTTCTTCGCCATCTTCGTCTACCCGTGGTTCAACGCCTCCGCCTCGGTCGGCTCCGAGCTCAAGGGGAAGAGCGCGGCCAGCTGGAACGCGCCCATCTCGGCGGTCATGGCGTTCCTCATAGTGACGGTCCCGCTCGGGGTGATGTACTACGCCGGCGGCTTCGGCTTCACCAACGCAGCCCTCTCGAACCAGACGCTCGTCTACGACGCCTCCTTCAACTTCTGGACGCTCGCCATGGGCGTGACGCAGGTCACGGCCCTGAAGCTGCTCATAGGACTGGGATGGATACTGTGGGTCGTCGCGATCCTCGCCTTCGGGATCATCACGATCTCGAGGTACATGCTCGCCCAGTCGTTCGACCGGTTCCTGCCGTCCCGGCTGGGGTACGTCAGCGAGCGGTTCGGCTCGCCGGTCTACGCCCACCTCCTGGACCTGGTGGTGACGGTCGTCCTGATCGGGCTGGCCGCCTTCGTCTACGGCACCCTCTCGTCGCTCTACGGCGCAGTCCTGGCCTCGATGTTCTACTTCTGCTTCGTGGGGGTGGGGGCGGCGGTCTTCGGGTTCAGGAACGGCAGGGGGAGGGAGAGGATCGTCCTGACCGTCGCGGGAGCCCTCATGGCGGCGGTCTTCCTCTTCCTCTCCTACGAGTTCCTCTCGGCGCCCTCGGTATGGGGAGGGAACGCCCTCGCCTACGGCTACATCGCGACCACCTTCGTCGCTGGCGTCCTCATCTACCTGGCCTCCGTCCGCTACCACAGGACCCGGGGCATGGACCTGGGCCTCCTCTTCCGGGAGATACCGCCCGAGTGAGGGCGGACCGACCCACCGGAGCCATCGCTAGACCAAAAAGGGGGCCCGCAGCCCGTGCCTGCGCTTGAAGTTCTCGACGGTCGTCGACGCCTACGCGCGGCTCGAGTCCCTCTCCGGGAGGCTGGCCATCACCGACGTGCTCGCCTCGCTCCTGAGGGAGACGCCCAGGGACGAGCTTCCGATGCTCGTCTACCTCACGCAGGGGAAGCTCAGGCCGGACTACGAAGGGGTGGAGCTGGGGATAGCCGAGAAGTTCGCGATCCGGGCGCTCGTCCTCTCCTCGGGCGCCTCCGCCGAGTCCGTCAGGAGGGCCTACGTCGAGGCGGGGGACATCGGGACCGCCGCGGAGGCGCTCCTCGCCGGGAGGTCGCAGCTGGAGCGGGGCGCGGGACCGCTGGCGCTGCGGCGCGTCTACCAGACGCTCATGGACATCTCCAAGATCACCGGCTCGGGCTCGGTCGAGACCAAGCTCAAGGAGCTCGTCGGGCTCCTCGGAGACGCGACGCCCAGGGAGGCCAGGTACATCCTCCGCACGGCGATGGGGGTGCTGAGGCTCGGGGCCGCCGACTACACCATCCTCGACGCCTGCGCCGTCGCCCTCCTGGGAGGGAAGGAGCACAGGAAGGCGCTGGAGCGGGCCTACAACGTCACCTCGGACCTGGGGTACGTGGTCCAGCTCGCGGCCGAGAAGGGGCTCGAGGGCATCGAGAGGATCAGGGTCCAGGTGGGCAAGCCCATAAGGCCGATGCTCGCGGAGCGGCTCAGCACCGCCGAGGCGATTCTCGAGAAGATGGGCGGCGAGGTCGTGGCGGAGTACAAGCTCGACGGCGAGAGGGCGCAGATCCACAAGGACGGGCAGAGCGTGGAGATATTCTCGAGGCGGCTGGAGAAGATCACCGCGACCTACCCCGACGTCGTCGAGTACGCCAGGAAGTACCTGGGGTGCAAGCGCGCGATCCTCGAAGGCGAGGTGGTGGCGGTGAACACCGAGACCGGGGAGTACTACCCCTTCCAGGAGCTCATGCACAGGAGGAGGAAGCACGGAGTCCAGGAGGCGATGAAGCAGTACCCCGTGGCGGTCAACTTCTTCGACGTCATGTACTGCGACGGCTCGGACCTGACCGGCGAGGCCTACACCTCCCGCCGCGAGGTCCTGGAGAGGGTCGTCAAGGTGACCGACTTCACCAGGCCCGTCCCGGCCCTGAGGACCAAGAGCGCCGAGGCGATCGAGCGGTACATGGAGGAGGCGATCTCGGAGGGGGGAGAGGGGCTCATGGTCAAGGACCCGCGCGCGGGCTACACGGCGGGCGCCAGGGGGTTCGGATGGATCAAGCTCAAGCGCGAGTACAGGAGCGAGCTCACGGACACCATCGACCTGGTCGTGGTGGGGGCCTACCACGGGCGGGGTCGGAGGACCGGGGCCTACGGCGCGTTCCTGCTCGCGGCCCACGAGCAGAAGGACGACTCGTACCCCACGATCACGAAGATAGGGACCGGGTTCTCGGACGAGGACCTGGAGAGGTTCCCCCGGATGCTGAAACCCTATGAAAGCGCCGTGAAACCGCCGAACGTCTCGTCGGTCCTGGTCCCCGACGTCTGGTTCCGCCCCGCGGTCGTGATAGAGACCATCGCCTCGGAGATCACCCTCTCCCCCATCCACCCGGCCGGCACGGACACGGTCAGGAAGGGGAGCGGCCTCGCGCTCCGGTTCCCGAAGTTCACAGGGAAGGTGAGGGACGAGAAGGGGCCCGGAGACGCGACGACGGTGAAGGAGATAGTGGAGATGTACCGCCTGCAGAACAAGAAGATCAAGGAGTAGCGGCGGCGGTCGAGGAGGCGGCGCGGCCGCCAAGCGCTTTAATAATCGAGGGGGGGCGCGGGAGCCGGTTTGCAAGGCACCAGCGGTTCTTCGGACGAGGTCATCCTGGCTGAGGAGGAGGCGGTCATCAACCGCGGCATCGGGATCGTCCAGGAGGTCAAGTCCGACCTGGACGTCGGATCGCAGACGGAGGGGAACCTGGTCCTGACGAACCGCAGGCTGTTCTATGCTCACGGCGCCTCGAGGGAGGTGAAGGTCCCCTCGTCCGCCACCGCCCCCTTCGATGTCCTGGGCAGAAAGAGGCTCGTGGTCTCCGACATCTCGGACCTCGACTCGATCCCGAGCGACCCCTCGAACATCCAGATACGGCTCTCGTCGATGGTCTCGGTCAAGGGCCATCACACCCCGGGCTTCGCTCCCAAGCTCGAGGTCCGCTGGAACGACTCGGGCACGGTGAAGGTCACGGAGTTCGTCGAGCAGGAGACGGGACGGTCGAGGAAGAGGAACCTGAACGACTGGGCGCGCGTCATAGAGAGGCTCCGGACCGGGACTCAGCAGGTCATGGTGCTCCCGCCGCCGCCCGAGAGGGACTCGCTCGACTGGAGGGTCCTCGCCGCGCTCGGCGACATGCAGGAGAAGGGCATCATGATGCTCGAGGGCGAGCTGGAGAGCACCTACGCCATCGACCTGGAGCCCGAAGACGTCAGGGAGGCGTGCGAGAGGCTCGCCGTGTCCGGCCTGGCGAGGAGGACGACGCCGGCCGGCGAGGACCCGTTCTACGAGAAGGTCTCCCCCCTGGGCGAGGACGACCTGAACCACTAGCCGAGGGCCGCTCGTTCGAGACGGAGGGCCGGAGGCGTGAAGGGAGAAGATGGGGTCGCCGCCTCGCGCTCCCCGAGCCCGCCGTGAGAAGATTAATTACCGAGCCGTCTTGCGCGCGGCCAAGCGGTATGGTTGAGAACTAGGCAGCTCCTTGCGGTCGCTTTCCTCCTCGGGGCCCTAGGCACCTTCCTGGCGCCGCCGCTGGCGCACGCGCAGACCCAGGCGTACTACGTCATCTCCCTCGACGGGGCGATCGACCCCGGGACCCAGAACTACGTCTCCTCGGCCATCGGCGACGCCCAGTCGGCGGGCGCGGGCCACATCGTGATGGTCCTCGACACGCCCGGCGGCGACGCCCAGTCGATGGACGGCATCATCCAGGCGATATCCAGCTACGAGTCGAGCGGCGGGACGTTCATAACGGTCGTCGGGCCCTACGCCGCCGAGGCCATCAGCGCCGGCGCGTTCATCGCCGAGGCCTCGGACCAGCTCTACATGATGAACGGCACGACGCTGGGCTCGGGGAGCGCCGTCGTCGCGACGACGCTGACGAACTCGACCTACGCCTACACGGCCTACATGCAGGCGCTCGCGTCATACTACGGCAGGAACGGGACGGCCGCGGGACTGATGGTCAGCGGCGACACCTCGTTCTCCGCAAGCGAGGCCGACCGCGTGCACGCCATCGACGGCCTGATCAACGCCTCCTCCGTCTCGGGCGCCCTCTCCCAGCTCGGCGTCCCGTCCTCGACGCCGATCAGCACCGAGGGGATAAGCTCCGAGCTGATCAGCGTCCTCTCCGACCCGAACCTGGCGGCGGTCCTCTTCCTGGCCGGGATCCTGGCCATCATGGTCGACCTCTACCACCCGACGTTCATACTCTCGGCGGCCGGGGCGGCCGCCATAGTCCTCGCGCTCATCGGGCTGGGATACTTCGGCGCCCCGCTCTCGGCCGTGCTCCTGATGTTCATCGGCGGGGCGTTCATATTCCTCGAGGTCAAGACCCACCACGGGGTGAGCGCCATCGGCGGCATCGTGGTATTCGCGATAGGGGTCCTGCTGATCTTCCAGAACACGGTCACGCCCTCCCCGACCTCTACCGGCATAACGCCGCCGCCCAGCGTCGTCGGCGCGAACCCGGCGACGTACGCGATACTCGGCCTCCTCGGGGTCGCGATAATTTTGTCGGCTTTGCCCTTGGTCGACGTCGGGACCATAACTGGCTACGTCGTTCTGATCCTGGTGGTCATAATCGTCCTGGGGTTCATCGCCTCAGCGATCAAGATAGTCCGGGAGTACGAGCGACTGGTGCTCTTCACCCTGGGCCGGCTCATCGGCGCCAGAGGACCGGGTATCGTCTTCGTCGTCCCGTTCATCAACAAGGTCAACAAGGTCGACCTCAGGGAGAGGTACCTCGAGGTCCCCCACCAGACCTGCATCACCAAGGACAACGCGCCGACCGACATCGACTTTCTGATCTACTACAAGGTGATGGACGCGGCCCAGTCGATCGTCCAGGTCCAGAACTTCACCGGCGCCTCGGTCGGCATCGCGACGACCACGCTCAGGGCCGTCGTGGGAGACATCCCCCTCGACGAGCTCCTCGCCAAGAGGGAGCAGATCAACAGCGTCCTCAGGACCAAGCTCGACGAGGTCACCGAGAGGTGGGGCATCAAGGTCACTAACGTCGAGATCAGGGAGATCCGCCCGCCGAAGGACGTCCAGGAGTCGATGGTCAAGCAGATGTCCGCAGAGAGGACGAGGAGGGCCATGGTCCTCGAGGCCGACGGCAAGCGGGAGTCGACCATCCTCGTGGCGGAGGGAGACAAGAAGTCGGCGATACTGAAGGCGGAGGGAGACAGGCAGGCCGTGATCCTGAGGGCCCAGGGGTACGCCGAGTCCCTGAACCAGATCTTCGCGGCAGCCAAGGGGATAGACGGCAAGACGATGACGCTCCAGTACCTCGACACCCTGAAGACCATCGGGAACAGCCCCTCGACCAAGTACATCATCCCGGCCGAGTTCACGGAGCTCCTCAAGCCCCTGAGGGCCCTGATGGGCGACGAGGACACCAAGGGCTAGTCGGTCCGCCTGAACGCGTGGGCAGGCGGCTAAGGCCGTCGCCCCCCGGGCGCTGAGCGTGCAGATTTTTCCATTCTCGTTTCCATTTATTTCCGCTTAGCTCCCGCCGAATTACAATATTCCTCGGGACTCGTTGACGTTTATATTGGGTTATTCTCCTACCAAGGCGGGGAATGTATTCTGTCAGGTTCTGAGGCAGACCTCCAGGCTAGGAGGAGGACTCTGCTCGTCCTTGAGGACATGGCGAGAAGAAACACGGACGCGGTCAGGGTGCTCAACGAGGAGCTGCAGGCTCTGCTCGGCAACGACCGCGGAGGCATCAAGGCGTCGATGGAGAAGATCAAGAAGGCCGAGGAGGACGTCGTCTCCCTGAGGAGGTCCCTCATACGGGAGCTCGCCCAGGTGGGGACGCTGCTCCTGAACAAGGAGGACCTCCTGAGGCTCGCGTTCCTGATCGAGGCGATCGTCGGGTACGTCAACGGCGCGGCCTTCAAGATATCGCACCTCCGTCGGGAGGTGGTCAGGATGAAGAAGTACAGGGAGCCGTTCACCGAGCTCCTCAACCTCCTCATCGAGGAGGTCTCCAAGCAGAACGAGTGCGTCCGAGCCCTCTCGATGAACCCGGAGCAGGCCATAGAGACGGCCGGGGCCATCCAGAAGATCGAGAGCGAGATAGACGCCAAGCAGAGGGACCTGATGAACGAGGTCCTGAGGTCGATGAACGGCTACAGGGACCTGATCGCGATGAAGGACGTGATCCAGTCCATCGAGGACACCTCCGACGCGACGCTTCACGCCGCCGACTCGACGACCATCGTGGCCCTCGGCGTCTAGGAAGGAAGGGAGAGGGCAGGGAGTCTCGACAGGCCTTGGCCGGCAGGGTGCCCGTCGGGCGGCTCTTCGAGAACAGGATCGTCGTCTGGGACATCGAGTCCTCCCGCCGCCTCTTCAAGGAGGCCTACTACGGCAAGCCGCTCGGGATACCCAAGCCCAAGGACTTTGAGTTCGACGCGCCGCTGATCCTGGACCTGATGGAGGGGTACTACCTGACCAAGAAGAAGAAGCTCAAGGTCGAGGACCAGAAGGGCAGGGCGATCCCCGCGCAGCGGCTCGAGCAGATCTGCGCCGAGTCGTACTCGGACTTCCCCGAGAAGTACCGGGTCTACAGCCTCCTCAAGGAGGCGGGATACATCGTCGCCCCGGGGATAAAGTTCGGGACGGACTTTGCGGTCTACGAGCACGGGCCGGGCATCGACCACGCGCCCTACATCGTGCAGGTCGAGAAGGCGGGGAACGAGATAAACGCCACGCAGGTGGTCCGCTCCGGCAGGCTCGCGACGACGGTGAGGAAGCAGTTCATAATCGCGGTCGTCAGCGGGACGACCGAGAAGGTCGAGTTCCTCGCCTTCGACTGGTGGCGGGCCTAGGACCGGAGGGCGCGCCGCCCCACTCACGTTATAAGGCGAACCCGGGACGAGCGGCGGCGATGGATGCGATAAGGGAGGACTCCTTCGTCCTCGTCTACAGGGACAGGCGGAAGAAGTGGCTCGTGAGGCCGGTCGACACCCCCAAGCTGCACACCCACCTCGGGATACTCGACTGCGCGGCCCTCGTCGGCAGGCCCTTCGGCACGGTCGCCTACACGACCATGAACGACGCCGTCTACGTCCTCAAGCCGACCCTCGAGGACATAGTCATGAAGTTCGCCAGGAGGACCCAGGTGATCTACCCCAAGGACCTGGCGATGATCCTCATGCGCTGCGGGATCCACTCGGGGTCGAGGGTCTTCGAGGCCGGGACCGGGTCCGGGGCGGCGACGGCCACCTTCGCCTACTCGGTTGCCCCGGGGGGCCACGTCTACAGCTACGACGTCAACTCCGCGTTCCAGGAGGTCGCCCGGAAGAACCTCGAGAAGTTCGGGATGATGGGCTGCGTGACCCTGGTGGCCGCGGACGCCAAGCTGGGCATAGCCGAGACCGACCTGGACGCGGCCCTGGTCGACATGGGAGACCCCTGGGAGCTGGTGGCCAACGTGAACAAGGCGCTCGCGCCCTCGGGGATGATGGCCGCGATCTGCCCGACCATGAACCAGGCCGAGAAGCTCACGGAGAGGATGAAGGAGGAGGGCTTCGTGAACGTCGAGACGATAGAGGTGCTCGTCCGCAACCTGGAGGCGAGGGTCGGGATGACCCGCCCATCGCAGTTCATGGTCGCCCACACCTGCTACGTCACCTTCGGCAGGAAGACCGTCCCGGAGGCCCGGGGCGAAGCGGCCCCGGTCGAGGTCGACGCCACCGGAGAAGAGGAGGGAGCGGAGGGCGAGCCACCTGCCCCGGAAGAGGGCCCCGCCTAGGGCGGCACCGCTGGAGGGCGACGCTCCGTCGCCCGTCGGAGGCTCCGGGCGGACGGGTTGACCACCACCACCAGCAAGGGAAGGCGCCGCGAGCTCGCCGAGTCCCTCGGTCCCGCCTGGATCGTCATGATCGCCGACGTCGACGCGCCGAGCATCCTGACCGCGGCCACGGTGGGGGCGGCCTACGGCTACGGGCTGATCTGGTTCTTCCTGCTCCTGACGGTCCCCCTCTTCTTCATCCAGGAGGCGAGCGGCAGGATCGGCATCGCGACCCAGAAGGGGCTCGGCGAGGTGATACGCGAGTCCTTCTCGAGGAGGGTGGCCGTGCTCGCGAGCCTCCCGATGGCCGCGGTCGACGTGGTCAGCTACGTCGCCGAGTACACCGGGATAGCGATCGGGATGGAGCTCGTGGGGGTCCCGCCGGTCGTCTCGATGCCGCTGGCGTACCTCGCGCACCTCTCGATAGTGAGGAGGAAGAGGTTCGTCGCCGTCGAGAAGGTCCTCTTCGCGATCTCGATGGTCCTCATAGTCTCCTACGCCGGGGCGCTCCTGGCCCGAGGGGTGCACGCGTCGAGCCCCGTCTACTTCAGCGGCTCCCCGAGCTACCTCTTCCTGCTGGCTGCGAGCGCCGGGGCCGTCGTCATGCCGTTCATGCTCTTCTACCAGGCCTCGGCGACGGCGAAGAAGGGGACGGTGCGCACCTGGGCCATGCGCGCCGAGACCCTGGCAGGCGCGGCCGCGAGCGAGGTCGGGATGGTCGTCATCGTCATGGCCACGGCGGGCCTCGCCACGACCGTGAGCTTCTCCGACCCCCGGTCTCTGGCGCTCGCCCTATCGTCCATCGCCGGACGCTACTCCCCCTACCTCTTCGCACTCGGCCTCGTCGCGGCCGCGTTCCTCGCCCTGGTCGTGGTCTCGCTGGCGAGCTCCTGGGCGGTCGTCGAGGCGATGGGGTGGCGGGACGACCGCTTCTTCCGCGTCTACGTCGCCGAGTCGCTGCCCGCCGTGATGGTCCCCATCCTCTACCCGGACCCGCTCTCGCTGGTGCTCAACCTCATGGTCCTCTCGGTCTTCGTCCTGGCGGTGCCCGGGGTCCTGGCGGGGATCGTAGCCTCGAACCCCCGGATCATGGGGGTCCAGGCCTCGGGAGCTCGATGGAGGGTCGCCTACTGGCTGAGCCTCGCCGCCGTGCTGGGTTTCGGGGTCGTCGCGGTGGCGGCGGCGCTCTAGGCCCACGGTCGGGCGTTCAGGAAGAGTTTTAATCCGTGCTCGGGGGCGGGGGCCTACTCGATGAAGTCCACCAGCGACATCCGCGAGGACGTGCCGTTCGTCCTCTTCCTGGTCCCGTTCGTCGTGAGCGGCGTCTATGCGATATACCTCTGGGCGCAGGCGGGCCTCTCCTCCACGCTCCCACAGACCGTCTTCCTGCAGGTCACGGAGAACCCCTACGTCTTCCTCCTGGGCTTCCTGGCGGTCATCGTCGGGGCGATGATCGACGTCATGCTCGCCGAGCCCTCGCAGAGGAAGCTCAAGATCGTCCAAGAGTCGAGCACCCTCCAGAAGATAGCCGTGGCCGCCCTGGTGCTGGGCTGCCTCTCGGCGTGGTACGCCGCGGGCTTCGACCTGGGGACGGGCGCGAACAACGTCGTCGCAGGACGGTACGTGGTGGTCTTCCCCGCCCTGCTCGTGCTCTTCAGCTTCCTGATGCTCCCCTCGGTGACGGTCAAGAAGGACCAGCTCAACGGCGTCCTGGTCGTCGTGCTGCTCCTCCTGGTCCCCCTCTCGGTCGACGAGATAGGGAAGAGGTCGTTCTTCGCCGGGATGGGCGCTGGGATAGTCCTGCTGGTGATCGCGATCTACCTGTATCTGAGGAACCAGACCGGCGCGCCGAAGGAGACGGACGCGGCGAAGAAGGCCTAGGCTCCCGGACGGGGCCGCCTCCATCTCGACCCGCCCGACAGGATCTCATGGGCAACGTCGGCCCGTCGACAGGAAGCTCCTCGTGCCCAGATAAAACGGCCCGGTCCTGCGGTGCTCGGCGGGGAACTCCCTCAGGCCCCCGATGTCACCTTCCTCCTCTTCGAGGCCGCCTGACCCACTCCAGCGCCCACGGGCTCTGCGCCAGCAGCTCCCAGGCGGCCTGACCCTGACCAACGCCGTCGTTCCTGACCTTTTGGAAGGGGAGCACCGTCAGCCTCAAGTCGGCGTCGTGCCCCTCAAGGCAGGCTCTCTCGAGAGCCTCTCCGGCCGCCGCGCTGCTGCTCGGCACGGACCCGATGGGAAGACAGGCCAAGAGGGCGAGAGCCAGGCCTTCTGGACCATCTGCCCGTCAATGTGTGCCGGCCGGGTTGGCTAGCCCTCGCCGCTCGCGGTCCCGTCGTCTTCTCCTCCCTCCCGACCATCGCCGCCTCCTGGCCGTCGCCCGGACGCCTTGACCGACTCTCCGAGGGCGCGGAAGTCCCCGGCGAGCGCCTCCTTCAACGAGGGGTTGTAGATCACCGAGGCCGGATGGTAGACCGCGACGAAGGTCACGGCGCCCCGCATCACGGGCTTCCCGTGGACCTTCCCCAGGGCGGCGTCCGGAAAGAACTCCTTCAGCGCCGTGTCTCCCAGCAGGACGACCGTCCTGGGCCCGACCAGCTCCATCTGCCGCCGGAGGAACGGGTGGCAGGCGTCGAGCTCGCCTCTGGCGGGGCGCCGGTTGCCGGGCGGTCTGCACTTGACGGCGTTCGTGATGAAGACCGAGGAGCGGGCCACGCTCGCCTCCGAGAGGAGCGCGTCGAGGTTCCTCCCGGCGGCCCCGACGAAGGGGAGCCCCTGCTCGTCCTCGTTGCGCCCCGGCCCCTCGCCGACGAGCATCACCGCCGCATCGGACGGCCCCGCCCCGGGGACGGCGTTCTTCCGCGAGAGGTGGAGGGGGCACCTGGTGCAGCCCCTGACCTCGGCGGCGACCGCCTCGAGCTCGGTCTCCCGGGTCATCGGGCCTGATCAGACCAGCTCCTCGGACGACCGAGGGTACGATCCCAGGACCTTCAGGAAGACGACCTTCCCCGCTATCTCGGCGAGCACCTTCGAGACCGTCCTGTCCCTGTGGTGGCCCTCGAAGTCCAGGAAGAGGTAGTACTCCCAGGGGCGCTGCCTCGTCGGGCGCGACTCGATCTTGGTCAGGTTGATCTTCGCCCGCGCGAAGACCTCCAGGACGCCGTAGAGCGAGCCTGGCGTGTTGGGGACCGAGAAGATGAGCGAGGTCTTGTAGTCGCGGGCCCCCCTCTTGGGTCTCGCCTCCTCCTCCTTCGAGATTATCAGGAATCGGGTGAAGTTGCGGCCGTAGTCCTCGATCCCCTTGCGCAGCACCTTCAGGCCGTAGATCTCGGCGGCCCTCTCGCTGGCTATGGCGGCCGCCCCTGCCAGCCCCTCCTCCTTGATCATCTTGACGCTGCCGGCGGTGTCGTAGGCGACCCGGGGCTCGGCCTGGAGCGAGGCCACGAAGTTCCTGCACTGGGCCAGCGCCTGCGGGTGGGAGTAGATGACCCTGATCTCGGAGACCTTCGCCGACGGGAGCGCTATGAGGCAGTGGACGACGCGGACCGCGACCTCGCCGAGGACCTTCACGCTCGAGGTGAGGAGCATGTCGTAGGTCTCGGAGACCGACCCCTCGATCGAGTTCTCGATGGGCACGACGCCGCTCTCGATCGCGCCGACTTCCGTGAGGTTGAAGACCTCGCGTATCGTCCGAGTGGGCACGGTCTCGACGTCCGTCCCGAAGTGCTTGAAGACCGCCTGCTCGCTGAACGCGCCGTGCTCGCCCTGGAATCCTATCTTGGGCCTCAAGTGGTGGACACAGGGCCCGGAGCCCGGAGTTATCACCCTTTCCGACGGCCCGCCAGGAAAGGCCAGGCCGCGGCGACCCCGGGGTCCCGAGGGCGCCGCCCCTCCGCCAAGGCGAGCGGGGGGTGGCCGTTCTATCTAACACTCGTTAGGCTTTTATAACCTCCGCCAGGGAGGCGCGACCCAGATTGACCGACTTCATCCCACTGGGCAGCGCGACCGTCGCGGCGGTCTTTGCGATCCTGCTCGCGAGGCAGTACGCCGGGCACAGGAGGACGTACCAGCTCATCTGGGTCGTCTCCATGGCCCTGTTCTCGATGGGCGCGTTCCTGGAGTTCGTCATGAGCTTCACCACCGTCTCCGGGCCCCTCTTCGACCTCTACTACGCCTCCGTGGGCCCCGAGACCGGCCTCCTGGGGGCGGGGGTCGTCTACCTCCTCAGGCCCCGCATCGGCAAGTACGTCCTCTACGTCGTCGTCGCGCTCTCTGCGTGCCTGATAGTCTCGGTCATAGCGTACCCGGTGAACATCAACCTCTCGGCGACGGCGCAGCCCTCCGGGCCCACCGAGACGTACCAGCAGTGGTTCCAGACTTCCGTCGTCGACGGGATCTACTACGCCGTGAACGGGTTCGGCGCGATACCCCGCGCGTTCACCCAGGTCCTGAACTACCTGGGGTCGATCCTCGTCATCGGCGGAGGGCTGCTGAGCTTCATCGTTGACAGGAAGCGCACCTACGCCCTGGTCATCGTCCTTGGCGCCTCGATGGACGCCATAGGCGGCATCCTCCTGGCGGTCTTCAACTACCCGGACCTCTTCCTCTACTTCGAGTTCGCGGGGATAGTCCTGCTCTTCCTGGGGTTCCTGATGAGCGCGCGGTTCATGTCGTGGGCCGCGCACTCCAGGCAGGGGGCCCCCCCGCCTCCTCCTTCTTCTTCCCCATCCCCCGTCGC
>JBEKTS010000112.1:0-8219 GCA_049515775.1 Nitrososphaerales archaeon
GAACTGCCTATGCACATCTTCATATTGCGGGATCGCCCTGGGAGGGCAACGAGTATCACGCCGGAGATAAAAGTGTCTGGACCATGGCTTACGCCGAGTCGTGATGTAGATGCCGACGTAGCCGGCGTTCAACAGGCCGGCATCGATCTCCTTCAGCGGGCTAAACGGAGCGCTCGCCTCGACATCACCTCGACTGTGCCCACGATGACAGTCACTTCGCCGCGTCCTTCTGTCGGAGCGATCGGAAGCTGGCCCGCATCTCTTCGGAGAAGAGTTGTGGCTGTTCCCAGGCCGCGAAGTGACCGCCCCGGTCGAGCTCGTTGAAATAGATGAGGTTGTTGGGATAGGCACGCTCGGCCCAGCTCTTAGGTGCCTGATAGAGCTCGTGGGGGAAGACGCTGATGGCGAACGGGATGGTGATGTTCTTGGCGTCGAAGAAGGGCGCCTTGTTCTCCCAGTAGAAGCGAGCGGCCGAGATCCCGGTTTTGGTCAGCCAGTACAGCGTGAGGTTGTCGAGAATGTCATCCCGGGTGAGATCGCCCGGCAGGCGTCCCTCCAGGATCTGACCGATGAACCCGGGTTGGCCGGTGCCGTCGCCGTGGTCGATCGAGAACGAGGCGAGGTGGATGGGCGAGTCAACCAGGCCGTAAAGCGTCTGGGGGCGCGTCGACATGATCTGGGCATAGGCCACGTGCTTGGCGTAGAAGACGCTCAACTGGTCGTAGGCGCGCCGCTCCTTCTCTGAGAGACCCGGGGGTGCCGGCTCACCAGTCAGATAGCCGCTCGCCTCCGGCGGAGTGGTCCCGGGCATGTTGGAGTGGATCCCGAGCAGCTCCGCAGGGGCCTGCTCACCCATGTCCTGGGTGACGGCAGCACCCCAGTCGCCGCCCTGCGCCACGAAGCGGGAGTAGCCGAGCCGCTTCATGAGCACCACCCAGGCACGGGCGACACGGGCCGGATCCCAACCGGTGGTGGTCGGCTTGGCCGAAAACCCGTGTCCGGGCAGCGACGGTATGACCAGGTGAAAGGCGTCCTGGGTGGTGCCTCCGTGGGCGGTCGGGTCGGTGAGGGGCTCGATGATCTTCAACTGCTCGATGATCGAGCCGGGCCACCCGTGCGTGATGATCAAAGGCAAGGCATCCTCGTGCTTCGAGCGGACGTGGATGAAGTGGATGTCGAGCCCGTCGATCGTGGTCACGAACTGCGGGAGGGCGTTCAGCCTCGCCTCCACCCTTCGCCAGTCGTAGCCGGTGGCCCAGTAGTCCGCGAGCCTCCGCACGGTCGCGAGCCGGACGCCTTGCGTCGCATCATCGACCGTCTCGCGCTCGGGCCACCTGGTCGCCGCGACGCGCCGGCGGAGGTCGACGAGATCTTCCTCAGGGAAATTGACACGGAACGCTCGGATCTCCTCCGACGCAGCATGCGTCGGCCGCCCGCTAGGTGAACTCGGTTCCTTCCGTCCCTGGGTTCCACGAGGCACAGGCCTTTTTCTCTCGCTACAATATAAATGCACGTAACTCGAAATGGTGTACGCCATCCTCCGGACGCTCCGCCGCGACCGATCTCGCCGTCGTGGTTGACCGCCTCGTCGCCGGGGGGACAGGACAGACCCGGAGGTCGCTGCCTTCTTGGCTACCGCTACTCCCTGGGCTGATCCCGCCGGTCGAATTGGTTCGGGCCCGCGGAGCGGGGCCGTGGGGCGCCTTCGGTCCAGGTCGAGCCGGCCAACGGCACCCCACCCCGCCCTGGCTCGGGCGAAATCGCGCGGGCTGCGATGCTATCGCGAAGAGAGGCCCGGGTTCAATCGTCAGCGACCTCCAGCACCATCTCGACCCTGTCGTCGGTCTCCGTGAGTCTCCCGCAGTTGAACTGCCTGCACTGCGTGGGCCTCCTGTCTCGGTCGATCGTGCAGCCGGACCGAGGATCGTGATACTGGCACCACTCGGGGTCGATGCCCTTCGCCAGGAGGGCGGCCCACTCCGCCTCGTGGCCGCGGGCGTGGACCACCAACGGGTCGAACCGCGGTTCCACGCCGTACTCCTCGGGGTGGTCGTGAAAGCCCCGCGCCCACTCCTCGAACCAGGAGGACTCGTCGCGGCCGCCGTGCTCATCGGTGGCGTAGATCCTGCAGCACGCGTGCGTGGGGCACTCTCTGCAGGTCCTGGCGTTTTCGTACTCCACCAGGGTTATGACCGACGCTTCCTGCTGCGGTGGGGTGCTCACGCAGGTTCACCCGCCGTCGTGGTACGATGGGACAGTGCCGCTCTCTTCCACCCTTCTCCGATCGGTCGCGCTATAAGAGTACCTTCATTCTCCAGCCCGGCCCGCCTCCTGGGTCCGAAGAGACCGCTCCAGAGGATTGGATCGGTGGATTCCTCGTGGACTGCTCGCCGTCCCTCGTGATCCGGAGGTCACCTCTCCTGTTTTCGAAGCTGGTAGAGGAGGGGCAGGAAGGAGAGCGCTATCTCCCTGCCTCGCGTCGTCAGCGAGTAGGTCACCCTCACGGGGGCGTTGCTGGTCACGCTCCTCGTCAGGATCTTGTTCTTCTCGAGCATCCTCAGCTTGTCGGTCAGGGTCCTGGAGCTTATCCCCGGGAGCATCTCCTTGAACTCGTTGAAGTTGAGGCTCCTCATGTAGAGGAGGCTGATTATGACCAGAGACCATCGCTGTGAGAGCACGCTGAGCATGGTCACGAGCCCCTTCGCCTGCCTGTCCATCTCTTCGACGCTGTATTCCCGTCTGTCCTGCTTCGCGAACAGCGCGTCCATGTCGGCGAGGAACTCTTCTACCAAGCGGGCGACCTCCTTCTCCAATCCCTCCTGAGTCATCGACCTGACCGACTCGAGCCGGTGTTCCTTGTGCCCTTAAAAGGCTACGAGCGAGAAGTAGGTGTGGAATACGCACCAACTTTAAATAACGTACTCATCCCCGCCGAGGGAATGAAAGTCAGCGTGGGCGATGCCGCACCCGACTTCAGGTTGCTATCCAACGCTGGGCGCGAGGTGTCGCTGTCCGAATTCCGCGACAAGAAGAACGTGGTGCTCTACTTCTATCCAAAGGACGAGACCCAGGGTTGCACAAAGGAGGCCTGCGCCTTCCGGGACGCATATGGGCGGTTCAAGGATAGCGGAACCGAGGTGCTGGGGGTGAGCTCGGACACGGTCGAATCGCACAAGGCCTTCGCAGGGCACCACAACCTCGAGTTCCCCCTGCTGAGCGACCCCGACGGCAAGCTGAGGAAGGCGTACGGCGTCCCCTCCACCCTCGGGTTCCTGCCGGGCAGGGTCACCTATGTGATCGACAAGCAGGGTACCGTCAGGTTCGTGTTCAACTCCCAGGTACATCCCGAGCGGCACATCACGGAAGCCCTGAAGGCGCTCCAATAGGGTGGTGTCAGCGCACGTCGCCAAGCTGGCCGCTGATCATAGCGGGGTTCCTGCTGCTCTTCTTGGGGGCGGTCTTCGCGCTGCAGGGGGCGAACGTCATCGGAGGGAGCGCCGTGATGAGCGGAAACTCCACTTACATCTACGTCGGGGCCTTGGTGGCCTTCATCGGGGTCGCCATGATCGGAGCGGGTGCCCTGTCTCGGTCGAGGCCGCGCGCTCCAGCCAACAACCCATGAGCTCGTGAGTCCTCACATTGGGAGAGACATCCTTCAACCAGGCGTACGCCAACAGGGTCATCGTCCTCTTCTCGCTGCTGGCGGCGTTCGTCCTGTTCGTCGACATCATGCTGACGCCTTCGCTGCCGAAGATAGCCTCCGACTATAACGTGTCCATCGCCGAGGTCAGCCTCGTCATCTCGCTCTACACGGTCTTCGGGACGGCGGTTAACCCCGTGATAGGGAAGCTCGGAGACATCCTGGGAAAGAAGCGGATCCTCGTCTACGTCCTGATAATCTACTGCGTGATGGTGGCCGTGACCTCCTTCGCCTCGAACTTCACGGTCCTCCTGGTCTCGAGGACCATCCAGGGCATCGGTCTCGGGATATTCCCGCTCGCCTTCAGCCTGGTGAGGGAGGAGTTCCCCCGCGAGATGGTGCCGCGGGCTCAGGGGATACTCAGCGCCATGTTCGGCGCGGGCGCGGCGTTCGGACTCCCCGTCGGGGCCCTGATCGCCAACTCCTATGGGTGGCAGGCCAACTACCACCTCGCGCTTCCCTTTATCGTCGTGCTCACGGTCCTGATCTTCTTCACCGTGAAGGAATCGTCGGTCACCAACCCCAACGCGAAGCTCGACTACGTCGGCGCGGTGTGGCTCGGGGCGACCCTGGGGGCGATCGTGTTCGGTCTCTCCGAGGGATCGACGTGGGGCTGGACGTCCTACTCGGTGCTCGGCCTGGTCTTCGGCGGCGCCATCCTCCTCCTCCCTCTCGTGGTCTACGAGAGGAGGGTTCCGGAGCCGATCCTCAACCTCCGGCTGCTCGCGATACGGAACGTCATGGTCTCGAACGTGATCGGGATCGCCTCGGGCGCGGCCCTCTTCATCGCCTTCCAGGCGATCACGTTCAAGCTGGAGCTGGCGCCTCCAGCGGGATTCGGGTACGACATACTGACGACCGGCCTCTATCTCCTGCCGCTGGCGGTCGCGATACTCATCGTCGCGATACCGGTGGGCCGACTGACGCCCAAGTACGGCGTCAAGCCGTTCCTCTACCTCGGCTGCGCACTCGGAGGCGTCGGGTTCTTCCTCATCTCGACGGCGTCGACGTCCGAGCTGATAGCGGCGTATCTGGTGGTCGCATCCGCCGGCCTCGGCATGCTGCTGGTCGCCAGCCAGAACCTCCTCGTGCTCTCCGTCAGGAAGAGGGAGATGGGGCTCACGACGTCCCTGAACACCGTCTTCAGGAACATAGGTTCGAGCCTGGGCGCCCCGGTCGCCGGGTCGCTCATGTCCTCTCTCGTCGTCAGCTACGTGATAGGGGGCCATGCGGTCTCCCTCCCGTCCGCGACCGCGTTCGACTACGCGTACTACATAACCGTCGCAGGATTCGCGGTCACCCTGGTGGTATCCCTGTTTGCCCAGGAGGTGATGGGCAAGAGGGCGAACAAGCTCGTGCAGGAAGAATCGGCGCAGGCCTAGACCAGATGCCGCTCCCGCTCGGAGGGGGATCCTCGCCGGCCCTCCGGTGGTCGCGCAGGATTGGGGAGTCCCACCATCTCCCCGATGGGCCCCCGTCCGCCTGCGCGCGCATACTAGCGGCCCACCGCGGCTCGGAACGTGCCGAGCTCGCCCTCCTGGACGGCGGCCACCGGGATATGGGTCACCCTCCTCGGCCCCGGGATCCCCCGTCGAGCGTCCTCGCGTCGCCTGCCGCCATCGGCGTGGGCTGGCTCGAGAAGACCGGCATCGGCGCCACCCCGCCATGGTGACGGACGTTGGAGTCGTGACCCTGTCCTCCGTGCCCGCGCTTGTGGCGACCGTGCAGGAGTACGACCGGTGGCCTGCCGGGGGCATCACCCGCCAGGAAAGTATTGGGCGCCCAATATCTTTATATTGGACGACCGATAGAGTCTGATGGCGAATCAGCCTGGCTTTGACTTCATCCGAAGACGGCATCGCTGACCGGCCTGGGAGAGGGCGTTCGCTCCCCACCCGGCCGGGCCATCGCCCGACGACGACGCCGTGGGCGCCCCACATCCAGCAAGAACGGCTCGCGCCGCCCGAGGTCACGGCCGCCCTCGCCAGACGCGTCTTCGCGCTCCCGGACGCCGAGGAGCGCCCGATACCCCGCGCCGGCCTGGCGCGCAAGGACAACGTCATGCTCTACGGCCCCCGGGACGAGCGAGAGGCTGACGTGATCTACGGGATCGTCCTCTCGGCCTACGGCTACGCCGGAGGGAGGCTCCCGAAGACGAGGGACCCGGGCCGGGCCGGAAGGGCCGCCGTGGCGGAGAGGCCCGGGCGAGGGTGAGCTGTGATGGCCTCAGTCTCGGACCGAGACGGAACGGCGGCACAGGGAGAGGAGCCGGCCGTGACCAGACGACGGGACGACTATGCGACCCCCGCACCCGAGGAGACCATCCAGAGGGTGGCCGAGGCGATGAGGGGGCGGAACATCGAGGTGGTGGTCGTCGACGACGGCGAGCAGGCGCGCAACCTGGTGGTCGAACGGCTGCCCAAGGGGGCGGAGGTCTACTCCGCCAAGTCGAAGACGCTCCAGGACGCCGGGATCTTCGCGGCCGTCCACGACACGGGTGACTACGACGCACTGAGGCCCCGCATGCTGAAGATGGACCGCCAGACGCAGGGCCGCGAGATCCGCAAGCTCATCTCGGCCCCCGACTTTATGCTGGGCAGCGTCAACGCGGTCACCGAAGACGGCGTCCTCGTGGCGACGTCTGCGACGGCGAGTCAGCTCGGCCCATACGCGAGCGCCGCGGGCAAGGTCATCCTCGTGGTCGGTAGCCAGAAGATCGTGCCCGACCTGGGGGCCGCGCTCAAACGGGTCCGCGAGTACGTCCTGCCCTGGGAGGACGCGCAGGTCCGGAAGGCGATGAAGGTCGGGTCGTTCGTGGGCAAGACCCTGATAATCGAGCGAGAGTGGATCGGCGGCAGGATGACGGTGATCCTCGTGCGGAAGCCGCTCGGCGTCTAGGGGTCTCGAGGGCCCGATCCAGGACGTCTTTGGCCCGAGCGCCACCCGGCCGCCAGGAAATCGCACCTGGGGTGGTTCGCTGCGGCCGACGATGCCCCCTCCCTGAAGGAAGCTTCGATGGCCTCAGAGGGGCGCCCCCGGGAATGGGCTCCGGGCTCCCACGGAGGTGCTGAGGATGCTCGAGAAGAACGGGGTTCTCGCCGGGGATGTTACCAGCCATGCCGCTGCGAGGGTGGGCTGTTCGCTCACCGCGGAGGGCGGAGATGGCCGTCTCCCCCCGCCCTCTCAGTGTCCGCCTCGGAGACCAGGATGAAGGGCCTGCCGTTCTTTCACCGGGGACGGTCTATTCCGACGCTGGAGTCTGCTGCGGCGCTGCTTGGGGACCGTGTTCCGGGGTAGCCGTCTGTTTTGACGGCCCCTTCGGCAGACGCCCGGTCAGGAACAGGACGAAGAACAATGCGACCACCAGAAGCCCCACCATGACGACGAACGTCTGGTCGTACGAGCTGACGAGCGAGGCCTTCAACGACTCGAGGTAGCTCCCGCACAGCGGCAGCGGAGGGCTCGCCGACGAGCACTCGGCGCTGGGCGAGGGGTCGAGCGACGCGAACCGCGTCGCCTGATACGAAGCCAACACCGACAGGCCGACCGCGCCTCCCAGCGACTGCAGGAACTGTATCAATCCGCCGGCCTCGCCGACGTCGGCCGTCTGGACCTGGTTCTGGGCGGCGAGGAGGAAGACCGGGAAGGTCAGGCCGATCCCGAAGCCGAGGGGGATCAGCGGGAGGATGACCCCGCCGACGGGGAGGAAGCCGAACGCGAACTTCCACAGCGGCGTGGCGGTGGAGAGGAAGGTCAGGCCCGTCATCCCGACGACGCCGATGATCACCCCGACCACCGTCACCACGCGGTACGGCAGGCGGGTCAGGAGCTGCCCGCCCGTGGCGGCGCCGATGACGAGGGGGATCACCAGGAAGTAGAGGATGTCCCTGACCGTCGTCGACGAGCTGGTCGCGCTCGACGCCAGGACGACGCCGACGACCAAAGACAGGAACGTCGCGACGGGAAAGAACACCATGCCGATGAAGTAGGTAGCCCCGCCTCCCGCGGCGATGACGCGGTGGGTGAACAGCCGGAGCGGCACCAGCGCATTGTCGGCGTTCTCGGCCTTGAGCTCCCAGAACACGAACCCGACCACCAGCGCAGCGCCGAGCCCGAAGAGGCCCAGCGTGCTGTCGCCGGTCCAGGCCCACCCGTTGTCCGCGATCTGGTACAGCGGATACATGAACGAAGCCACCCAGCCTATCAGAAGCGCAGCGCCGATGACGTCGAACCTCCGCGCGTGTTCCGGCCTCAGCGGGCCGAGGGTCGCCAGGATCAGCGCGAAGCCGACCACGCCGATCGGGATGTTCACGTAGAAGACCCAGCGCCAGGTGGTGTACTGCACGATGGCGCTGCCGATGAGCGGCCCGGCGACGACGGCGATGCCGAAGACCCCCGACAGCGCCCCGATCACCCTCGCGCGCGTCTTGGGAGGGAAGACCACCGCGACGATCGCGATCCCGACGGGGAAGAAACCGCCGCTTCCGAAGCCCTGGATGGCCCTGAACAATATGAGCTC
>JBEKTS010000113.1:0-8127 GCA_049515775.1 Nitrososphaerales archaeon
GGCCGTACTACCCGGTCTCGGCCACGAGCTCTGAGATACTGATGCAGAAGAACCCGTACTACTGGGACGCCGCCAAGATCACCATCCCGCAGATCATCATCCACCAGTACACCACCCCGAGCGCCCTCTACCAGGCCCTCGTCTCCGGCCAGATCGACTTCTACTTCGGCGGGACGACGATCAACGACGACAACGGGGCCGTCCTGCCAACCCAGTTCCAGGCTACCATGCCCTCCTACATGTCACAGATCCCGTCGAACGGATACACCGGACCGACCCTCTTCTTCAACAACAACACCGTCAACATCGACGTCAGGTCGGCGATAGCCTACGCCCTCAACCGCACCGAGGTAGCGACGGCCGGAGGCGTCAGCTACTCCGCCCTCCAGTATCCCGCCGGGCTCTCCCTAGGGATGTTCGGCAGCTACTCGGGAGCGGTCTGCAACAGCTCGTGCACGGCTCAGCTCAACCCGTACACGCTGAACATGAGCAACGCGACGTCGCTGATGCAAAAGGCCGGCTTCACCATGTCGGGAGGGCAGTGGAAGTACTCCAACGGGACGGCCCTGACCCTGACCCTGATCAACGCCCAGTCTACCGACTCGACGTGGCTGAACATGGCGCTGGACATCCAGTCGCAGCTCTCCACCTTCGGCATAGGGGTCAACCTCCTCAACCCGGCCAACCCCACGGGGATAGCCCTCACGGGCAAGGGCTTCGACATGTACATGACCGGCTTCGGCTGGTTCCCGACCTCCTGGGACATATACCGCCCCGCCTACATCTACGACGGGACCCCGTACAAGGTCATGAACGCGCCTGACAACGTGACCGTCGAGTACAACGGCACGAAGACCGTGACCAACCAGATCACCCTTTTCAGGCAGTCCGACAACGCACAGACCCTCTCGCAGCTGAACAGCGCCGACCAGCAGGAGGCGTGGCTCGTCAACCACTACCTCACCTACTTCCCGATCGCCGAGACGAACCCGATCGTCTACGCGAACACGAACACGTTCAGCTGGCCGGCTTCCAGCTCGCCGATCTGGTCCGTCATCATCGGCAACGACCCCGGAGCGGCCATCGTGGTGGCCGAGCAGGCCGGAGAGCTGACGGCAGCGGGAGCGTCCACCTCGTCCTCGACGACGTCATCGGCGGCCAGCACGACCTCGTCCACGGGCGCGGCGACGACCACTACCAGCTCGTCCGCAGCCATGACGACGACCACTTCCAGCAGCTCATCGTCCTCGACCGCCATCACCAGCGTCGGCTACGTCCTCGTGGCCGCCCTGATGATTGGAGCGGTGGTGGGTGCAGCGTCCGTCAAGAGAAGGACGGCGCAGCACCACCCCTCCCCTTCCTCCTCCCTCGGTCGAGCGGGCACCACGTCATAGTCCCCTGCTGACTCAGGTCGCCCCCGATTGAACTACCGCTGGCTGGGCAGCGCCCTCGGGCTCGGGCTGCTACGGCTCGCGGTAACCTTCCTCATTTCGGTCCTCATCACCTTCGTCCTGGTCCGACTCCTCCCGTTCAGCCCCATCTCGGCCGCGGACTTTGGCGGGGCGCTCACCTCGTCGGCGGCCGCCCAGGCCCGCATCGACTACTACTACAGCCTCCTGCCGTCGGGACCGCTCTACGAGCAGTTCCTCAACTTCCTCTGGGCGATACTGCACGGGAACCTCGGACACTCGATCCAGACCAACCAGCCCGTCGCCCAGCTGATCGAGCAGGCTCTCCCCTGGACCCTCCTGCTCGTCGTCACCTCGACCCTCCTCAGCTTCGGGATCGGGACGATCCTGGGCATCCTGCTGGCCTATCGGCGGGGCAGCAAGGCCGACACGGTGGGGACGACCCTCTCCACGGTCGCCTACTCCCTGCCGGTCTACGTGGTGGGCATCGCCCTGCTCCTCGCCCTGTCCTACTCGGGGCACTACTTCCCCACCGCCGGGGCGTACTCGGTCAGCATCTCCCCCGGCCTATCGCTGTCCTTCATCGGTTCGGTCCTGGACCACGCGGCCCTACCCATACTCGCCCTGACCATCGTCTCCTTCGGGTCCTGGACCCTCTCGATGAGGGCGAACGCGCTCGGCGTGATGGGCCAGGACTACGTCTGGGCCGCCGAGGCCAGGGGCATCCCCGGCTACAGGGTCGCGCTCCGCTACGTCGGAAGGAACGCCATCCTCCCCCAGTTCACGTACCTGGTGATAGCGATCGGCTTCTCCTTCGCGGGCTCGGTCTTCGTGGAGGAGATATTCACCTATCCGGGGATAGGGTACCAGCTCATCACCGCCATAGACTACAACGACTTTCCCGTGATCATGGGCGTCTTCGTCGCCTACGTCCTCTCGATCCTGATCGCCCTGATCGCCGCAGACTTCGCCTACGGCCTGATAGACCCGAGGGCGAGGTAGAGTGAGCCTAGATTGAGCTCGCCTAAGAAGGTCCCCCCGTCCCAGTCCGAGGGCCCGGACCCTCCGCCGCCGCGGTTCCGCGCCATCCGGTCCATCTGGGCCAACCCGAGGTCCAGGGTCGGCCTTGGCATAATCGTCTTCTTCCTGCTCATCGCGATCCTCGGGCCTCTCCTGCTCCCCATCCCGCGGTCCAACCCCTCCCACCCCTACCGCCCTCCCTCGCTCTCCCACATCCTGGGCACCGACGGCCAGGGCGAGGACATCTTCACCGAGATCGCCTACGGCGCCGGGTTCATCCTCCAGCTCTCGTTCATCGCCGCGGTGGTCGCAACGACGATCGGCACCGTCGTCGGCATCACGAGCGGGTACTTCGCCGGCTACGGAGGCAAGCTCCTCACCACCGCGACCGACATCGCCGTGACGATCCCCGGGCTCATACTGGTGATCGTCGTCGGCTCCTTCGTCAAGGCGACCGACCCCCTGATCATCGGCCTGCTCCTGGGCGTCGTCGGCTGGGCCCCCTTCTCGAGGTCGATCAGGTCGCAGATAATCGTCCTCCGGAAGGAGCCCTTCATCGAGACGGCCCAGATGATGTCGCTCTCCTCGAGGCGGATAATCTTCGTCGAGCTCATGCCCAACGTCATGGCCTTCATAGCCGTCAACTTCGTCTTCATCTTCGAGATCGCGCTCTTCGCCTCGGTAGGGCTCTACTACCTCGGCGTGCTCCCGTACAACCACCTGAACTGGGGGACGATGATGAACCAGGCCTTCCAGGAGGGGTCCTACCTGACCGCGTCGGGGCTCCCGAGCCTGATCGCGCCGCTAGCCGCGGTCTCGCTCCTGGCCCTGGGGCTGATCCTGCTCTCGACCGGGCTGGAGGAGACGTTCAACCCGCGGCTCCGGAGGGGCTGAGCGGACGACCAGCACGACGTCGACGACGGCCAGCGACCCGAGCCTCGGGTCCGAGGAGACCCGGTCGTCCCCGACAACCGTTAAATATTCGCGCGGCCTCGAAAGCCCCGTGGAGAGCCTCCTCGAGATCAGAGATCTCGGCGTCTCCTACTTCCTGGGCAGGTCCGTCCTCACGGCTGTCAACGGGCTCGACCTCGACATCCGCAAGGGCGAGATACTGGCGGTGGTGGGCGAGTCCGGGTCGGGCAAGTCGACGATGGCCCACGCGATCATGCGAGCCACCAGGCCCCCCGGGAGGGTCACGGGAGGCTCGATCCTCTTCCACGGCTCCGACCTGCTGAAGCTCTCGAGCGGGGAGTTCCAGAAGATAAAGTGGGAGAAGATAGCGATCCTCTCCCAGGCCTCGCAGAACGCCTTCAGCCCGACGATGCGCATCCGGTCCCACTTCCGGGAGACGATGGCGGTCCACGGGATAAAGGACAAGAAGGTCGTCGAGGAGGTCTCGCGCAGGTACCTCCGGCAGGTCTCCCTGGAGCCGGAGCGCGTCCTCAACTCCTACCCCCACGAGCTCTCGGGCGGCATGAAGCAGCGGACGGCGATAGCGCTCACCCTCGTCCTCGACCCCGAGCTCCTGATCCTCGACGAGCCGACCTCCGCCCTCGACGTCGTGACCCAGAAGATGACGCTCGAGCTCGTCAAGAAGGTCCACGAAGAGACCGACGTCACGGTGCTCTTCATCACCCACGACATGCCCCTGGTCGCGGACTTCGCCCACCGCATAGTCGTCATGTACGCGGGGAAGGTCGTCGAGATCGGGGAGACGAGGGAGCTCCTCGAGGGCTCCCGCCACCCCTACAGCCACGCGCTCATCAAGGCGGTCCCGACCCTGCACGGAGACTCGTCCAGGGTGGCGAGCATCGCCGGGAACCCCCCGGACCTGTCGAGGAGGATCGAGGGTTGCCGGTTCAGGGCGAGGTGCCCCTACGCGGAGCGGATCTGCGAGGAGGAGTACCCGCCCCTGATAGAGGTCTCGCCGGGCCACCTCTCCGCCTGCCACTTCGCCAAGACGCTCGAGCTCCCGAGCTGAGAGAGATATGGAGACGACGATGGGAGCCGACGAGAACGACAGGACGGACGACGGCCCCGTGATAGAGCTCTCGGGGATCGGCGTCACCCACCACATCAAGGGGTCCTCGGGGAGGAGGACGCTCGAGGCGCTGCGCCACCTCGACCTCGAGATAGCCCCCCAGGAGCTGGTCGTCGTGGTCGGCGAGTCCGGGTCGGGGAAGACGACCCTGGGGAGGGTCATAGCCGGGCTCCAGAAGCCGACCCACGGGACGATGAAGTTCATGGGGACCGACCTATCCAAGGCGAGCCGGGAGGAGTTCCTCCGCTACAGGAGGGCGGTCCAGATGGTCCACCAGGACCCCTACACGTCGCTCAACCCCGCGCTCACGATCGAGGAGTCTCTCACGGCGGGGATGAAGCGCTGGGACCCATGGATGAAGAAGGAGGACCTACTGCGCAGGGCGGGCGAGCTGCTCGTGCTCGTCGGGCTCTCCGAGGAGCGCCACCTGCAGAAGTACCCGCACCAGCTCTCCGGGGGGCAGAGGCAGCGCGTCGCCATAGCCCGGGCGCTCTCCATCAGCCCCGAGCTGCTCGTCCTCGACGAGCCGGTCAGCATGATCGACGCCTCGCTCCGCATAGACATCCTCGACGTCCTCATCGAGATAAAGCGCAAGTTCGGGACCGGGTTCCTCTTCATAACCCACGACGTGGCCCTGGCGAGGTACCTCTGCGAGAAGGCGGGCGCAGGACGGACCGCGGTCCTCTACCGGGGCTCGCTCATGGAGCTGGGTGAGACCCACGACGTCATCGAGGCGCCCGCCAACCCCTACATGATGGCCCTGATCGCCTCGTCTCCGGGCTCCAGGACCGGGTCGTCCGCATGGTCGACGAAGCTCGCCAACTCCCCCGAGGACGACGTGGAGGGCTGCAGGTTCTACCAGCGCTGCATCTACGCCCAGGCGGTCTGCGCGGCCAAGGAGCCGCCGCTCTCGGAGGTCGCCCCGGGCCACCTCTCGGCCTGCCACTTCAACGGGGCGCTCGTCCAGTCCTCTTCCACCCCCTCCTCCTCTTCTTCTCCCGTTCCCTCCGGCCCGGGCGCCACCAAGACTTAAGACCGCCCCGTCCCCTTCCTCCCGCAGCGATTTGTACGACCTGGTCATAGCAGGAGGGCGCCTCGTCGACCCGGCGAGCGGGGTCGACGAGAAGATGGACGTCGCGATCTCGGGAGGGCGCGTCGCCGAGGTCTCCCGCTCGATCTCGCCCGAGAGGGGACGCCGCCACATCGACGCCTCCGGACGAGTCGTCTCGCCGGGGCTCATCGACATCCACACCCACGTCGCCCACGACGTTGTCCGGCTGGGCATAGACCCAGAGGAGCTCTGCCTCCCCTACGGCGCGACCACCGTCGCCGACGCGGGCTCGACGGGCGAGCTCAACTTCACCCCCTTCAAGAGGTACGTCATCGAGCGGTGCCAGACCCGCATCTTCGCGTTCGTGAACGTCGAGTCCCTCGGGATGGTGGAGTTCGACGACAGCCCGGCGAACACGGACCAGAGGTGGCCGTCGCTGATAACGGCGGTCGACGACCAGCTGGCCCCGCTCTTCGCCAACGGGAAGAACCTCGTCTCCCTGCTCCGCAGGAACCGGGCCTCGGTCGTCGGGATAAAGTGGGCGCACCACGGCTTCCGGCTCCTGGAGATCGCCAGGGAGGTCGCCGACGAGGCGCCCTGCCGGATCATGGCCGAGAACCACTTCATGCCCGAGGCGCTGCGCCTGCTCAAGAAGGGGGACATCGTCACGCACGCCTACCACTTCACGCCGAACAGGGTCAACGGCCGCAGGGACGGGCTCACCGAGGACGGCCTCAAGATACACCCGGAGGTCTTCAAGGCGGTCAGGCGCGGGGTCCTGCTCGACGTCGGTCACGGGAAGGGGTCCTTCACCTGGCGCGTCTCGTCGCTCGCGCTCAA
Source organism: Nitrososphaerales archaeon (assembly GCA_049515775.1). Taxonomy (GTDB): domain Archaea; phylum Thermoproteota; class Nitrososphaeria; order Nitrososphaerales; family Gagatemarchaeaceae; genus Gagatemarchaeum. Next base: position 6,362 of record JBEKTS010000113.1, read on the forward strand.
GGAGGGGCTCCCGCCGGACACGATAAGCACCGACCTCTGGATCGGCAACGTCGACGGCCCGGTCTTCGACATGCCGACGACGATGAGCAAGTTCCTCCACCTCGGGATGAAGCTCGAGGACGTTATCGCGGCGAGCACCTCCCGCCCGGCTGAGGCGCTCGGCAGGAGGGCCGGAGGCCTGGGCACCCTCAAGCCGGGAGCGCCCGCCGACGTCGCGGTCATGACGATCCTGGAGGGGCGCCACCCCCTGATCGACGCGCACGGGGTCGGGAAGATGGCCGAGAGGAGGATAGTCGTCACCGACGTGGTGAAGGGGGGCAGGGCCGTGAAGGCCGGCCCGCTCCGCTCGGCCTGACCGACTGTCGATCGGTCCAGCTCCGCCGAGGTTCGAGCGGGTTGACCGGCCGGCGCCCCGTCGGGCCGATCGCTCGCCCGCGACCGAAACGGATAAAGCGTCAACAGGTCTTCTAGCGACCCGCCTGATGAAGAAGACCACCAGGACCGATGTGGAGCTCTCCTACTGGGGGCTCCTCGGCCACCTCGTCGACCGCAACGTCTCGCTCTACAACCGGAAGCACCCGGAGGTCCGCCTGCGCGCGACGGGGGACGCGGCGAACTACCTCGGGTTCCTGGTCGACCGCTTCACGAGCGGCTCCTCCCCTCCCCCGGACGTCTTCCAGACCTTCAACGAGCCGAACGCCTACTACCTCTGGAAGGGCTGGGCGGGCGTCCTCGAGGACCAAGTCCCGGAGGCGGCGCGCTACGCCCGGGAGATATCCAACCTCCAGTATCGCAAGTCGATCATGACCCCCGACGGCAGGGTGCAGGGGGTGATCTACTACGGCGCCCACGCCGCGTTCATGTACAACCGGGTCCACCTCGCCGGCGAGGGGCCTCCCACCGAGTGGGACGAGGTCATAGCCCTCTCGAAGAAGGTGAAGCAGAGGGGGGCCATAGACCGGCCGATAGCGCTGGACTTCGCCGGGCCCGGCTACCTCGAGGCCCTCTACTCGATCATGCTCGGGCTGAATCCTCCCCAAAAGTCCTACCTCTTCGACGAGGACCTGGAGCCCCTCTTCGACGACCCGCGGTCGCCCCTCTTCGTGACGCTGCGGTGGCTCTCCGACGCCGCCAACCGGGAGGGGGTCCTCGCCAAGGAGTCGACGAAGCTCGGGGCGTTCGACACGACCTACGCCATGGGCCAGCTCAAGCACACGTTCAGCTGGCTGCCCCGCTACGTCCTCCCGATAATCGACTTCATGTCGATGTCCCGCTCCGTCTCCCAGGCCCTGAACCCCGGCTACGGCTACATCAGCTGCTATACGCGCGTCTACTCGCCCTCGGCGAGCGCCCTTCGGGGCGGGCCGAAGAAGCTGGACGCGCTCTGGAGGGTCATGCAGTACCTCGGGGGCAGGACCGACGAGGACCTCGACCCCGACCCGAAGGGGGAGTACAGGGTCCTAAAGTCCCAGGTGATGGACTGCGGCGTCCCCTCGCCCGCCGACGGCCTCTGGAGGGACCCGGAGGTCAGGGAAGAGATGGGGAAGTGGGGCCCGCTCGACGTGCTCAGGAAGCAGGACGAGAAGGTCTACAACGCCCAGTGCGACCCGTGGCCCGCCCCGTGGCTGCAGGAGTGGGTCAACGAGTGGGGCGAGGCGCCGCTCAAGGCGGCCCTCCACCGCGTCATCGAGAGGGAGACCTCCAACGGGGAGCTCCTCGCCGAGCTGCACAAGCTCGCCGCGACCTGGAGGCGGCTGAAGAAGGAG